>JAKAZO010000085.1 GCA_021815825.1 Pseudomonadota bacterium | reverse complement strand
AAGCCTGCGCGGCCTCGGAGATGATCTGCCGGGCCCGATCGGTCAGGTCGGCACGATCCCAGTCGAAGAACACGAGATAAGTCCGGGCCGGGGCCGGAGCCGGGGCAGCGACCGGGGCTGGTGCCGGGGCCGGCGGCGGCGGCGGCGGCGCGGCGTTGAAGGCGTAGCGGAGGCCAACCAGCACCATCTGAGACAGCACGCGGTTCATGCTGGTCTTGGCGGAGCCTGTAACGAGCGGGGACGTAGCCTTATAGTCGGACAGCGACCCAAAGGCATCGAGGATCCGGTATTCGCCGGTCACCGAAAGGCCGGGCACACTGCTGATCGGCAGCGCCAAACCGATGATCGCCTGGCCGGCGACGCTCCCCGCCGTGCCGTTCAGGCTCAGCACATTCGTCCCGGCCGCCGAGGCCCGCATGCCGACATTTGCCATCTGGTAGCCGACGCCGAGCCCGACATAGGGGAACACGGGCAGACCGAAGTCGAAGTCATACAGCACGTTGGCCATGAGGCCGTAGGTCGCCTGGGAGCCCGACTGACCAGGCGCCTGGACGCCACCGACGCTCAGGTGGTCAACGCTGTTGGTCATCGCGTCGAGTTCCAACTCGGCGCGCAGACCGTTGCCGAAGCCGTAACCGCCACTGATCTGGCCGGCAAAGCCCGGGTTATCGAAGCTCGCCTTGCCGTTGGTGCCGCTGCCCGCCTTGTCCTTGAAAATCTCCGACTGGAGATAGTCACCACCGAGGCCAAGGCTGACATAGGGGCCGGTCACCGGCTGCGCCTCGGCCGCCAAGGGCAACGCCATCAGACCCGCTGCCAGGAACGCGTTTCGAAGCTTCATACGTGCAACCCCCTCTTGTTCTGCCGACCCACCAAGCGCCACTTCCGCTGCCCGGGAGCCAATCGTGACAATGCGTAGCAATGGAATAGCACCGCTTTCCCGAAGAGCGAGGGGTGATGTGTCGGCTCTGCGAATGACTGTGACTTCGCTGCAACAGGCAGATGCGCGCGGGGATCCCCCCGACGGCGCGCTATGACATTGAAAAGATTGTGTTCTCTGAGGAACCCTGGGGCGTGCGCCGAAGGATGCGCGGTCCTGGGCTCGGTAACGCATAACAGAAATGTGTGCCCACACGCGGCGCAATACCCGTCCAGCCTCAGACCAGCCGCCCCTCGAAAGGGGGCCGGAGATCGGGAGCCTCGAACTCGATCACCCAGAGATCCGGGTCGAAGCGGAGCTGGCGCTCGATATAGGTCTCCGCCGCGTGCTCCTCGACCGCGTCCGGCCCGGTCGCGCGCAGCCACGCGGCTTCACCCTCGGCGGTCCGGATCTGCGAGAGCACCATGACCCCGCTCCGCGCGCGTAAGACGACGAGCACGCCGCCGGCATCGGCATCGCCGCGGCGCACGACCACGCCGGGCCGCCCCGCCAGGTCACCCAGCCGGAGCGCCATCTGTACCCAGAGCCCCGTCTTCACCCGGGCTTCCGCCATGCTCTGCCCATCCATTCCGCGGCGAGCGGCGACACTGCCAAGCATCGCCGGCGCAGGCCAGCCCGAAGCGCGTCAGACGCGATAGCAGACGCGGAGCCCACCCCAAAGCCGGCCGGCGACACGGATCGGTGCGGAAGCGTCCTTCATCAGCGCGAAGCGTCCGCCGCCCATGTTGCGGCGATAGGTCTGCAGCAGGAACGGGGCGGTACTGCGGCTGACGGCCTGGGCGGTCTTGTCGGGGTAACGCCGCCGGTTGCGGCTGTGGGCGGCGTTCCACACCGGATCCGGTCCAGGTGGATGCCGATAGGCCGGGTTGTGCGAGGGGATGAGCTGATTGTGGTCGGTGCAGGCGCACCAGACGATGCGCTCATCGAGCTCCAGCACCGGATCGTGCAGGGGCGGCAGCGCGCGATCGACGAACTCGATGTAACGGGTCATGAATTGCTGCGGGTCCGTCCCCGGGATCGGCCGCAGATCCTGGTCGAACAAGGCATCGACGCTGATCTCGCCCGCGGCGACGGCCTCGGCGAAGCGGGTTTCGATCCGGCGGGCGACGTCGACCGCGATATCGATGAATTTCGTGTCCACGGTCGGGAAGCCAGAACCCGCGGTCACCTGCAGCAAGCCCTCGCTGGCACCGAGCAGATGATCGATGCGCTCGGCCGCGCGGCTCATCGCCTCGGTGGAATTACGCACGCCGTCGCTCATATCCTGAACCGCCGCCTTGAACGCCTCGCAGCGGGCGGCGATCGCCTCCGTCGCCGAGGTGATCTCGCCAGCGTTGCGGTCCACCTCGCTGACGGCGCTGACCATGGTCCGCACCGCCCCGCCGATCGCCGCCGTGCTGGTTTCGACGAGCCGTGCCTGGCGGCCGCCCTCCTCAGCGTGGCGCGCGAGCCGGCGGAGATCTTCGGTCAGCGCGCCCAGCGTGGTGCCGATCTGGCGTGTGGCTTCGCTCGTCTGCCGCGCCAGAGCCTTCACCTCGCCAGCGACGACGGCAAATCCCTTGCCGGCGTCACCAGCCCTCGCCGCCTCGATCGTGGCGTTCAGGGCCAGCAGGTTGGTCTGCCGCGCGATTGCGTCGATCTCGCCGGTCACCTTGCCGACCCGCTGGATGGTCGCCTCGAGCCCGGCCAGCTGCGCCCCGATCTGTCCAACCGTGTCGACCAGCCGATCGATCGACTGCACCGCCCTCCCGATCTCGGCCGAGGACGCCTCCATCTGCTGCGCGCCGTCGCTCGCCGCCCGTCGCGTCGCCTCGGCGGTGGCCGAAATCTGCTGGTTGGCGCCAATGATCGCGACGGTGTTCTGTTCGATCCCGGCCACATCCTCCGCCCGGCGCGTGAGCTGCGCGCGCAGCTCATGCACGTCGCCGTCGACGTCGGCGATCTCCACCGCCAGCTTTCCGGTTCGGATGGCGACCTCCGCGATCGTTCCCGCCGCATCCGGCTTGGTCTCATCCGCCCGCATCAGCACCGCGCGCCTCGCTTGGCCATGTCATGATCGACCCAGACTAAGAGCGCTGCGTGAGGGAAGAGTAAAGCCGGCCGATTTCCCGCCGGCGGATTCGCCGTTAAGAACGCATCTGGTACGAGACGGAGGCCAGGTGTGACGAAGACAGCTATGACGAAAACAGGGGCAAAGGCTCTCAGTGATGGCCAGCGTGCCTACGAGGCGCGGCGGGCGGCGAAGGCCGGCATGAGCCTTGAGCGGTGGCTCGACAGCAAACAGCGTCAGCAGGACGAGGCCGAACAGGCGCGGCGCAAGGCGGCCGAGCCGCCCAAGCCGGCCAAGCCGCCGGGACTCTTGGCCCGCCTGATCGAGCGCGCCCACAAGCCGCTGTGAGATGCAAGGCGTGCCGTGCCGGGTCGCCGCGCACGCCGATTGGAGCGTCTCCTCTGCCAAGCGCTGGCTCTGCTGCGCCGAACGCGATGGAGCCGGTTGGCGCATGGATGCGCCCGATCGGGTCGGTGACGCCGGCACTCTTCTGGCCCGGCTGAGCGAGCAGGCTGGCGGTGGCCCGGTCGCGCTCGGCGTGGACTTTCCCATCGGTCTGCCGCGCGCCTACGCCGCCGGGCTGACCGGGCCCGCCGATTTCCCGGCCTTCCTCGCCAGCCTGGCCGAGCAGCCAGACTTCTTCCGGGTCGCCGCGCAACTCGCCGATGTCTCGCCCGCGCGGCCGTTCTATCCGGCGCGGGGAATGGCCGGCATGACCCGCGCCGCCCACGCCGCCGCGCTCGGGCTCGACGGACCGGACGCACTCGGCCGGGCCTGCGACCGCGCCACGGCGCGCCGTCCGGCCGGTGCGCCGATCTTCTGGACGCTCGGCGCCAACCAGACCGGCAAGGCGGCGCTCCACGCCTGGAGCGCGATGCTGCTGCCGGCGATGCGCGGTTCCCTGAGGCTTTGGCCGTTCGCCGGCGATTTTCGTGCCCTGCTCGCCCCAGGCCGGGTGGTGGTGGCGGAGACATACCCTGCCGAGGCGCTGCGCCAGCTAGGGTTGAAGCCACCAGCCAGCAAGCGTCGCCAGGCCGACCGGGCCGCGCTGGAACCCCATTTGACCCTCTGCCTCGACCGCCTCGCGGTCCGGGCGAGCGCCTCCCTCGCGGCCGCGATCGCCGACGGGTTCGGCGCCGACGCCGCCGGGGAGGATCGCTTCGACTCGCTCCTCGGCGCGCTGAACGTCATCGCGGTGCTCGACGGCCATCGGCCCGACACCGTCCCCGACGATCCCTGGATCCGGCGCTGGGAGGGCTGGGTGCTCGGCCAGACCGACCTGCCGGAGCCCCACAGCGAGCACGGGCCGAGCGCCGCGGGGACGGATCAGCCGGGATAGAGCCCGGCCACGCGCGCGCGCACCTTCACCAGCGCCACCAGCAGGTCGAGCAAAGGTGTCGGCCGCTCCACCAGCCGGGCCAGTGCCAGCGGCGCCTCCAGAAGCGCGTCGATCTCCATGCTGCGGCCCAGCTCGAGATCCTGCAGCATGCTCGGTTTGTGCGCCATTTTGAGATATTGGCCGACCAGCGCCTCGGCGTCGTGCCGCGGCCGGCAGCCCAGCGCCTCGGCGACCGCGACCGCCTCGTCGATGATGCGTTCCGACGCAGCCGCCACCGCCGGCTCCGTATAGAGTGCGCGCGGCGCCGCCAGGGTCAGCACGCTGAATGGAATCGACGTCAGGTTGAGCAGCAGCTTGGACCAGATCTCGTCGCGAATGCGCTCGCTCACCTCGACCGCCACGCCCGGCCCGCGCAGGTGCGCGGCCAGCGCCTCCGCCCGCGCGGAGAGCGTGCCGTCCGGTTCGCCCAGGATCAGCCGGCTGCGCGCATTCTCCACATGCACGACACCGGGGCGCAGCACCGTGCAGGCCGAATAGACCACGCCGCCGATCGCCCGCTCCGGCCCGATCGCCCGCCACAGCGCATCGTCGGGATCGACCAGCGGCAGACGCCTGCCATCCACGGCGCCGCCATGGGCATAGAAATACCACCAGGGAATGCCGTTCATCAGGAACGCCACCGGCGTCCCCGGGCCGAGCAGCGGACCGATCGCCGCCGCGACCGAGGGCAGCGAAGGCGCCTTCACCGCGACCAGAACCGCATCCTGCGGCCCCAGCTCGGCGGGGCGGTCCGACGCGGTGACACGGGCCTCGAACACGCCGTCCGCCGCCTCCAGGCGGATGCCGTCCGCGCGGATGGCGGCAAGCTGGGCGCCGCGCGCCACCACCGAGACCTCGGCCCCGCCCTGGACGAGCCGGGCGGCGAAATGGCTGCCGATCGCGCCGGCGCCGAAGACACAAACCCTCACGGCAGCCGCTCCGTCAGGACAGCAGATCGACGGCGGCGCGGGCCAGCGCCTGCACCCCGGCAGCGATGCAGGCCTCGTCGGGCTGGTAGGCCGAATTGTGCAGCCGATCCTCCCGGCCGGGCTGGGAGGAACCGACGCGGACGTGGAAAGACTTCACCCGCTCGGCGAACAACGCGAAATCCTCCGAGCCCATCGATGGCGCCTCCTCGGCGATCACGTCGCCGAGTTGGGCCCGCACGCTCGCAACCGTCCGCTCCAGCATGCCCGGATCCGACGTCAGTGGCGGCACGCCCTGAACGTAGTCGAGCACGCAGCGCACCCGCATCCCCGCCTCCAGCCCGACACACAGCCGCCGGATCCCGCTCTCGGCGGCGGCGCGCGCCGATGCGTGCAGCGTCCGCACGCTGCCACGCAACAGCACCTCGTCCGGGATGATATTGCGGACCGTGCCGCCATGGATGGCACCGATCGTCACCACGACCGGATGCAGCGCCGATACCTCACGCGAAACGACCGTCTGCGCCTGGCCAATGAAGGCACCGGCAGCGACGATCGGATCGACCGTCGTCTCCGGGTAGGCGGCGTGGCCGGACTTGCCGTGGATGGTAAGGTCGAACGCGTCCGCCGCCGCCATCGCGGCGCCGCGAACGTAGGTGAAGCGGCCGACCGGCAGATTCGGCATGTTATGAAAGCCGATCGCCATGTCCACGTTCGGCGCCTCCAGCACGCCGTCGGCGATCATCGCCCGGGCACCGCCGAGCGTCTCCTCGGCGGGCTGGAACACCAGCTTCACGCTGCCGGCGAGCCGGGGGGCCAGCTCCTTCAGCACGGCGCCGATGCCGAGCAGGGTAGTGGTGTGGATGTCGTGGCCGCAGGCATGCATCAGCCCCGGCTTGGTGCTGGCGAAGGTGAGCCCGGTGCGCTCCTCGATCGGCAGCGCGTCGAGATCGGCGCGGATCGCCAGCACCGGCCCCGGCCGTCCGCCCTCGATCAGCCCGACCACGCCGGTGCGCCCGACTCCGGTCTGATGCGGAATGCCGAGCCGGGCCAGCTCGCGCGCAACGACGCCGGCGGTGCGCACCTCCTCGAAGGCCAGTTCCGGATGGGCATGAAGGTCGCGCCGAACGGCGATCAGCTCCGGCTCGATGCGCTGCGTGACCTCGCGGATGGCCCGCTCGGGATCATTGGCGAACTGGGGTACGGCCGACATGCGGGACTTCTCCGATCAAACCGCCGCGAATTCGTAACGCGACACAAACTCATATGATGCGATCCTGGCGTCTCATCGGCGGCCTGGCAATGCTGGACGCGACCGAGAAGCCTGGTTTATCCCCGTATGCCATTCACTCGTGACCGAGCACTGGAGCCGACATGACCCTTCCCGTTGCTGGTCCGCCCCCGGCGCCGACCCCCAATCGTATCGTCCCGGTCATCCTCTCAGGGGGCTCCGGCACGCGGCTGTGGCCCGTCTCGCGCGAGAGCTTTCCCAAGCAGTACTGGCCCCTGGTCTCGGCACGGACGATGCTCGAAGAAACGGCGCGGCGCAGCGCCGGCGTGGCCTTCGCCCCGCCGGTCGTGGTCTGCAACCAGGACCATCGGTTTCTGGTCGCCGAGCAGCTGCGGCGCGCAGGCAGCACGGGTGCGCGGATCCTGCTCGAGCCGGTCGGCCGCAACAGCGCCCCGGCCATCGCCGCCGCCGCCGTGCTGGTGGCCGAGGAGGCGCCGGAGTCCGTGTTGTGGATGATGCCCGCCGACCATGTCATCAACGACTCCGCCGCCCTCGACGCCGCCCTGCAACACGCCATCGCCGCCGCCCGCGCCGGGTTCTTCGTCACCTTCGGCATGCGCCCGACCGCGCCGGAAACCGGCTACGGCTATATCGAGCAGGGCGAGGCGCTCGCCGGGCTCGCCGGCGTGCACCGCGCGGCGCGGTTCATCGAGAAGCCGGACGCGGCCCACGCCGCCGAGATGCTCGCTTCGGGGCGGTATCTGTGGAACTCGGGCATGTTCGTTTTCACCGCCGCGACGCTGATCGAGGAGCTGGAGCGCTACGCTCCCGAGGTCCTCGCCGCGGTGCGGCCGGCGGTGGCCGGCCGGCGGGAAGACCTCGATTTCCTGCGCCTCGATCCCGCCGCCTTCGCGGCCAGCCCCTCGATCAGCCTCGACTATGCGGTGGCCGAACGCAGCGCGCGCACCGCGGTGGTGCCGGCCGATATCGGCTGGTCCGATGTCGGCAGCTGGGGGGCGCTGTGGGAGCTCGGCGCCAAGGACACGGTGGGAAACGTGGCCATCGGCGATGTGCTGCTGGAAGGCGCCGAGAATTGCTATGTCCGCTCCGACGGCGTGCTGACCGCCGTCGTCGGGCTTCGTGACGCCGTCGTCGTCGTCACCGAGGATGCCGTGCTGGCGATGCATCGCGACCAGGCACAGGACGTGAAGAAGGTCGTCGATCGGCTGCGCACCGCCGGACGCGCCGAAGCGGCGACGCATCATCGCGCCTACCGGCCCTGGGGGTTCTATGAGAGCCTGATCCAGGGCGAGCGGTTCCAGGTCAAGCGGATCGTCGTCACGCCGGGGCAGAAATTGTCGCTGCAGAAGCACTTCCACCGCGCCGAACACTGGGTGGTGGTCAACGGCACCGCACTCGTCACGCGCGATGCCGAGCGCATCACGCTGCACGAGAATGAAAGCGTCTACCTGCCGCTCGGCTGCGTCCACCGGCTCGAAAATCTCGGCCAGACGCCACTCGTGCTCATCGAGGTGCAGTCCGGCTCCTATCTCGGCGAGGATGACATCGTCCGCCTCGAGGACACCTACGGCCGCTCCTGACCGGCCCGCCAGCGCGCCAGCGCCGCCAGATCCGTCAAGCGCTGCGGCGCGGCGAGCGGACCGGTGAAGTCGAGCTCGATCGGCGGGCCACCGTTCGGCTGCACGGTGGCATGCAGGTCGAGCGTCGCCGCCGGCAGATCGATCCCGCCGGCCAGCGTGACGCGGCCGAACAGCGCCGCGAGTTCGGCCCGGTCGAAGCCGATCCGTCCGCCCTCGATCCGCGCCGCCAGATCGAGGGACGTGAACGCCGTGCGCCCGCCGGCGAGGGCGGCGGAGAGGACCGACGCGGCCGCATCCGGAGCCACGATCGCTGGGCCTGCAGCCTGCGGACCCGGAACCACGGCCGCGGCGACCGACGCGAGATCGACCCCGTCGATGACGCCATCGCGCAGCGCGGCCTCGGCCCGCCCGGAAAGGGTCGCCAGCAGCGTCGCCGGCGCGTAGCCCCGCGCCGCGAGATCGAGCCGCACCGAGGCGGTTCCGGACGCGGGGTCGAGCGGCAGCCCGAAGGCTGGCGCGTCGAGATGTGCGTCCGCCAGTCGGGCCGTGACATGCAGGGAGGGCGGCGCCGATCCGGTCTCGAGCACCGCTTCACCATCGAGCGCACCGCCGCCGAGCCATGCCGTCAGATGCTCCAGCGACAGGCGCCCCTCGGCGAGGCGGAGGGTCGTGGCGACTTCGGAGAGCGGGGGCAGCGCGCCCAGCCGCAGCGTTCCGACCGCCAGGCCGAGCCGCCCGTGCCAGCCGCGCGCCCAGAGCAGCGGCAGCGGCGCCGCGCCACCCGGCGCGGGCAGGGGCAAAGCGAGGCCGGCGAGTGAGATGTCACCGTCGAGCATCGGCTCGGGGACGGAGAGCGAAACACCCAGCGTACCGGTCGCGTGCAGGGTTCCGGCGTCGACCGCAAGGGCCGTCGCGCCGAACCGCACCGGCGATAGCTCGATGCCGGACTTGACCGCCAGCGGACCGGATCCGAACCAGCTCCCGAGTTCAGGCTTGCCGAGCCGAGCGGCAAGGGCGGCCGCGTCCGGGTCGGCGAGGCGGAGCGTGAGATGCGCCTGCCGCGCCGCCAGGTCGGCGGTGCCCTCCAGCGCCGCCGTGCTTGGCCCGAGCGCGGCCGTCGCCTTGACATCCAGCGATGCGGGCGGACCGGCGGCACGCAGATCGAGGCGAACCGGCCCGACCAGCCCGGCGCGGATCGGCTCCGGCAGCGGCCATGCCAGCACGCGCGGTGCCAGGGCCACCAGCGGCGCCGCGTCCGGCCCGTCGAGCGCGAGATGCCCGTCGGTGATCCGTCCGTCCGGGTCGATCGCGCCGGCCAGATCGATGGCCACGCCTCCGACGCGCCCGCGCAGCGCATGCAGGGCGAGGCAGCAGGCGCTGCGCGCGGCATCGAGCCGGAATCCGTCGATGGCGACGCCGCCGGCATCGGCGCGCGTCGCATCGATGACGAGATCGAGCGCGACGGGCGGGGGAACGGCGGTGAGAAACGGGTCGAGCGCCAGCTGGTCAAAGGCCAGTCGAGCAACCAGCGCCGGCTCCCGGGTCAGGCTCACCGTGCCGGTCACCCGCGTCGCATCGAGGCTGCCGTCAAGGTCGCTCAAAGTCAGCCCGTCGCGCGTGAAGCCGAACCTGAATCCGAGACGCGCGCCGTGCCAGACGGTGTCCGGCAGCGCGCGCGCCAGCTCCGGATCAAGCCAGCGTAGCGTCGCGTGCAGATCAGGCGCGGCCAGCTTCGCCGAGCCGCGCAGCGCGCCGGAGGCCGCGAGATGCGCGCTGCCCTGGATGGTCGCTTCGCCAGGCAGGATGGCGCTCGCCGAACGCACGGTGAGCCCGTCGCCGGTGACGTCGAAGGCGGCGCGCAGCCGGCGCAGCGCGCCGCCGCGCAGTGTCGCCGCCTCGGCCGAGAGATCGAGCCCGACCGGGAAGGGCAGCGCCGAGCCCCCGCCCAACGCCTGGAGCCAGGCGTCGAGATCGAGCCGGCTTGCGGCGAGGGCGAGGTCCAGCCGCAGCGCCGGCGTGAGCCGCAGCGCCACCGCCCCTTGCCCGGGCACGCCACCGATGGACAGCGCCAGCGCGTCCGCTGCGGCGAGGCCGGACGCGAAGGTCAGCCGCCCCTCGGCCTCGAACGGTACCGCGGGACCCGGCAGGAGCGTCGCGAAGGAGGATGCCGTGAGGCGGACCTGCCCCGCGAACTCGCCCTCCGCGTCGATCTGCCCGGAGAGGCGGGCGCTCATGCCGCCATCGTCGGCGACCGTCACGGTCAGGCCGGCCGAGCCGTCCGCACCCGCGTCCGTCAAGCGGGCGGTGAGGTGCAGGCGGCGGCCGAAGAACAGCGCGGTGCCTTCGGCGTCGAAGCCGCCCGCCGCCCCGCCGGCGGTCAGCATCAGATCGATCCTGTCGACCGCCAACCGACCGATCTCGAGCGTGCCGCCCGCGAGTCGCAGCCGCAGCCCCTCGCCCGTCGAAGGCGGCGCGCGCGGCAGGGTGGCGGCGGGCAGCGGCCAGGGCAGGCGGAGGCGCGGTTCAGCGAGCACGATCTCGCGCGGCTCCAGCCGGCCGGCGAACAGGGGCAGCAGCGCCACGCGCAGCCGGATCGAGCCGGCCACGACCGCGGCGTCGCCCTCCCCGATCCGGACATCGGCGGCGATCAGCTCGGGCTCGGGCAGCACGCTGAGCCTGACCTCGCCGCCGATGCCGACGGGACGCCCGAGTGCTGCCGAGACGAACCCCTCGATCGGGCGTCGATACCGGCTCCAGTCGAGCTCGCCCGGAACGATCCAGGCGCCGGCTGCGGCCAGTACGGCAAGCAGGGCGGCGAGAACGCCGAGGACGCGCAGCGCGCGCACCTCAGACCGGGCCGTAGCCGCCGCCGCCGGGCGTGGCGATGGCGAACACGTCTCCCGGCGCCAGCTCGGCGCTGTCCGTGCCGGAGAGAAGGAGCCGGGTGCCGTCGGCGCGCTCCACCCATTGCTCGCCGGCCGCGCCCGCTTCGCCGCCGGCGAGGCCGAAGGGTGGCACGGCGCGCCGTGAGGCGACGATGACCGCGGTCATCGGTTCGAGAAACCGCAGACGCCGCAGCGCGCCGTCGCCGCCGCGATGACACCCGCGCCCGCCCGAGCCGCGACGGATGCGGAATTCCTCGAGCCGCACCGGATAGCGCAGTTCGAGCACCTCCGGATCGGTCATGCGGGTGTTGGTCATGTGCGTCTGCACCGCCGAAGTCCCGTCGAAATCCGGCCCAGCGCCGGTGCCGCCGCAGATGGTCTCGTAATATTGATAGGTCGCGTTGCCGAAGAGGAAGTTGTTCATCGTCGCCTGGCTGCAGGCGATCGTGCCGAGGGCGCCGAACAAGGCGTTGCAGGTCGCCTGCGAAACCTCGGTATTGCCCGCGACGACGGCCGCGCCCGGTTCGGGAGCGAGGAAGCTGCCCGGCGGAATGATCAGCCGGATCGGTTTGAGACACCCGTCGTTCAACGGGATCTCGTCGCCCACCAGGCAGCGGAACACGTAGAGCACCGCGGCGCGCGTCACCGCCGGCGGAGCGTTGAAGTTGTTATCCCGATGCTGCGCCCCGGTACCGGTGAAATCGACCGTCGCGGTGCGCGCGGCGTGATCGACGGTGATCGCGACCTGCAGCGGGGCGCCGCTGTCCATGCGGTAGGTGAAGCGGCCGGATCCGATGCGGTCGATGACGCGACGCACGCTCTCCTCGGCATTGTCCATCACGTGCCGCATATAGGCCGCGACGACATCCCAGCCGTAGTGCGCCATCACGCGATGCAGTTCCTGCACGCCCTTGGCGTTGGCGGCGATCTGCGCCTTGATGTCGGCGACGTTCACGTCCGGACTGCGCGCGGG
>JAKAZO010000084.1 GCA_021815825.1 Pseudomonadota bacterium | reverse complement strand
CCGCCGCGGCCGCCTGCGCCGCCGCCGCCGCCGCCGCGTCGTGGGCGGCGGCGGCGCGGGCGCGCGCGGCCTCGATCTGCCGGTCCAGCACCGCCGCCTCCGCGGCCTGGGTCTTCTCGGCCACGGCCAGAAGCGGCGCCGTGGTTTCCAGGGCTCGCTGCAGCCGCGCCAGTTCCGCCTGCTCCTCGTGCAGCCGGGCGGCATCGCGTGCCAGCGAGCGGCCGATGCCCTGCAGCACCGCCACGCCGCGCAGGCTCTCCTCCGGCGCCGTCGGCACGGCGAGCAGCGTCTCGGCGGGGTAGAGCGAGAGCCGCTCCAGGACCGGCAGCAGCGGCGTCAGGTCCGCGGCGTGGCGGCGCTCGGCCTCGGCGAGCGCGCGGCGGCGCTCGGTGAGATCGGCGACGCGCTCGGCGAGATCGGCGCTGGCCTGCTCGGACGAGCGCAGCTTCGCCGCGGCGGCGACGCGCGCGGCGGCGAGCCGGTCGCTCTCGGCGGCCGCCTCCGCCGCGGCCGCCGCCTGCGCCTTCTGCGTCGCCAGGCTGCCGGCGCGCTCGCGTTCGAGCTGTTCGAGCTGGGCCGGGCTCGGCGGCGGCCCGGCCGCGCCGGCGCAGAGCAGCGCCGTGAGCAGGCCGGCGAGGCCGAGAGCCGCGCGTCGGCGGGCAGCGCGCGGCATGCGGCTACCCGATCAGGCTCCGCCCGGTCATCGCGGCCGGCACCGGCAGGCCCATCAGGCCGAGCAGGGTGGGGGCGACATCGGCCAGCCTGCCGTCGTGCAGCCGCACCCCGGGCACGCCGGCGAGCAGGACGGGGACGGGATTGGTGGTGTGCGCGGTGTGCGGCCCGCCGGTCTCCGGGTCGCGCATCAGTTCGCAGTTGCCGTGATCGGCGGTGACGAGCAGGGCACCGCCAGCCCGCGCGATGGCCTCGACGATGCGGCCGAGCCCGGCATCGACCGTCTCCACCGCGCGGATCGCCGCCGGCAGGCTGCCGGTGTGGCCGACCATGTCGGGATTGGCGAAGTTCAGCACGATCAGGTCATAGGTTCCGGACTCGATCGCCGCCACCGCGCGCTCGGTCACCTCGGGCGCCGACATCTCGGGCTGCAGATCGTAGGTCGCGACCTTGGGCGAGGGCACCAGGATGCGGTCCTCGCCCGGGTTCGGCGTCTCCTCGCCGCCGTTGAAGAAGTAGGTGACGTGGGCGTATTTCTCGGTCTCGGCGATGCGCAGCTGGCGCCGCCCGGCGGCGGCGACCTCCTGACCGAGCAGATGATCCATCGGCAGCGGCGCGAACAGCGCCGTCATCAGCGGCGCCAGCGCATCGCTGTAGCGGGTCATGCCGACGGCGGCGGCGAAGCGCGGCGTGCGCGGGCGGGCGAAACCGTCGAACGCGGGATCGAGCAGGGCGGCGAGAAGCTCGCGCACCCGGTCGGCGCGGAAATTGAAGCAGAGCACCGCGTCGCCGTCTTCCATGCCGGCATAGTCGCCGGCCACGGCGGGCGGCAGGAACTCGTCGGTGATGTCGCGCGCGTAGGCGGCCGCGATGGCGGCGACGGCATCGGTCTCGCGCGGCGCCTCGGCCAGCGCCAGGGCCTTCCAGGCGCGTTCGACCCGGTCCCAGCGCTTGTCGCGGTCCATCGCGAAGTAGCGGCCGCAGACGCTGGCCAGCGTGGCGCCTGCGGGCAGCGCGGCCAGCGCCTCCCGCAATTCGGCGGCGCCGGAGCGCGGCGGCGTGTCGCGCCCGTCCATGAAGGCGTGGAGATGGACGCGGATGCCCGCCGCGGTCAGCAGGCGGGCGAGGGCGAGGGCGTGGGCCTGGTGCGAATGCACGCCGCCGGGGGAGAGCAGGCCGAGCAGGTGGCAGGCGCCGCCGCTCGCCTTCAGCGCCGCGATGGCCTGGGCCAGCACCGGGCTGGCGGCGAGCGAACCGTCCTTGATCGCGGCGTCGATGCGCGGCAGCTCCTGCACCACGACCCGCCCGGCGCCGAGATTGAGATGCCCGACCTCGGAATTGCCCATCTGACCGTCCGGCAGGCCGACATCGGCGCCGGACGTGCGCAGGAAGGCATGCGGGCCATCGGCCCAGAGCCGGTCGAAATTCGGCGTGCGCGCGAGCCGCACCGCGTTGTCCTCGCGCGCCTCGCGCCAGCCCCAGCCATCGAGCACGACGAGCATGACGGGGCGATGGGCCTGACTCTCAGCCATGGTGGTCTCCGCTTGGGGCGGCTGTGCGTAGCGAGCACGGCCAACCTGGGCAAGTGGGCCGGCCAAGTGTTTGACTTCTCGTCCGGACGATGGAATAGTTGGGGCCGTCCAGCGAAGCGCGCAACGTCGCTCGCGCGCGCCAAGTCGGTTCGATACGGAACGGATCAGGCCGGGGAACGAACCCGGACGGCAAAAAAAGGAGGAAAACGTGATCAGACGGGCTCGCACGCTGCTTCTCGGCGTTGCGGCGTCGGCGCTGGCCTGGGCCGGCCTCGCCGCCTCCGCCTCGGCCGCCTCGCCCGACGGGATGAAGCTCTACGTCTTCTCCTCGGGCGCGCTCACCCTCGACAAATCGGTGATCCAGAACGGCGCCTCGGGCAAGACCAAGATCCCGGTCGGGTTCTTCATCATCAAGCATCCCAAGGGCAACGTCCTGTTCGATTGCGGCAACAACGACCGCATCATCACCGACCCGAACTACTGGGGTCCGCTCGCCGCCGGGCTCGATCCGGTCCGCACGCCGGACGTCGCCATCGACGCGCAGATGCAGAAGATCGGCATGAAGCCGGACGACATCAAATATCTCGTGCTCGGCCATTTCCACGCCGATCACGCCGGCAACATCGGCAAGTTCCCGCACGCGACGGTGGTCTACCAGCGTGACGAGATCAAGAGCGCCTTCTGGCCGGCGCCGGGCTTCGCCACCTTCTACATCACCGGCGATTTCGCCATGCTGCGCGCCGGTATCGGCAAGGGCATGGCCAACGCCCAGCCGGTGATCGAACTCGAGGGCGATCTCGACCTGTTCGGCGACGGCAGCGTGTTCATCCATCGCGCCGTCTCGCATACGCCGGGCAGCGAGATGCTGGTGGTGCGCCTGCCCAAGACCGGCACCGTCGTGCTCACGAGCGATGCCGTCTATCTCAAGGAAAACCTCGACAAGAACATCCTGCCCAGCATCGGCAGCGTCTATAATCCCTCCGGCATGCTGGACGCCTATGCGTGGGTTCGCCGCATGCAGGACCTCGAAGGCGCGGACGTGATCTTCGCCCACGACCCGGACACCTTCAAGGCCCACAAGCAGGCGCCGGACTCCTACGAGTAGCGCGCGCTCGCGCCATCGCGCTCGCAGCGTCTCGCTGTCGTCGTTACGCTGACCTTGTCTCTCTATGGGCGAGTCCCCCACCGGGGCTCGCCCTTTCGTTTCCCGTGCCGTGATCGAAGCCCGCCGTGATCGAAGTCCATGGATCCCATCATCGTCGCTGACCGGCTGGGCAAGTCCTACGGGCCGCGCGTCGCGCTGCGCGACGTCTCGTTCGCCATCGCGCCGGGCGAGGTGATCGGCCTGCTCGGCCCCAACGGCTCGGGCAAGAGCACGCTCCTGCGCATCCTCGCCGGCTATCTGCCGCCCTCGGTGGGCCAGGTCCGCCTCGCCGGGCTCGACGTGGTGCGCGAGGCCTTCGCCGTGCATCAGCGCATCGGCTACGTGCCGGAGGACGCGCCGCTCTATGACGGCATGCGGGTCGCCGAATTCCTCCGCTTCATGGCCCGCATCAAGGGGCTGCGCCAGGTCGCCGCGGCGCGCGCGGTGGGCGCGGCGATCGAGGCGCTGAGCCTCGGCGCGATGCGCGAGGCGCCGATCTTCCGCCTCTCGCGCGGCTATCGCCAGCGCGTGGCGATCGCCCAGGCGCTGCTCGGGGACCCGCCGGTGCTGCTGCTCGACGAGCCGACCAATGCGCTCGATGCCTTCCAGGTCATCGGCGTGCGCGAACTGATCAGCGGCTTCGCCGGGCGGCGCACGGTGATCGTCGCCTCGCACGTGCTGGCCGAGATCGGCCGCATGGCGACGCGGACGATGATGCTCGTCGATGGCCGGCTGCTGACGCAGGATGCGATGGCGCTCGCCGCCGCGGCCGCGCCGCGCCTGCGCGTGCGCGCCGCGGGGTCGGTGGAGGCGGTGCGCGCCTGCCTCGCCGCGGTCGCGGGCGTGCGCGAGGTGGAGCTGGCGGCCGATGGCAGCTTCCGCGTCGCCGCCGCGCCGCGGCCCGGGCTCGAGCCGGACCTCGCCGCCGCGCTGGTCGGCGCCGGCTTCGCGCTGAGCGAACTGGCGCCCGAGGCGGCGGACCTGGAGGCGGTGTTCCTCGATCTCACGCGCGCGCGGCGGGCGGCGGCATGAACCGCTTCGCCGCCCTGCTCGGCAAGGAGACTCGGGCGCTGTTCACCTCCTCGGTGGCCTACGTCGTGCTCGCCGCCTTCCTGCTGATCATGGGCTATTCCTTCAGCCTGACCCTGTTCCTCACCCACACGCCGAGCCTGGTGCATGTGTTCTTCCAGATCTACGTGCTGTTCCTGCTCACCGTGCCGGTGATCACCATGCGCACGCTGGCCGAGGAGCGCCGCCAGCGCACGCTCGAGCTGCTGCTCACCGCACCGGTGACGGAGGCGCAGGTGGTGGTGGCGAAATATCTCGCCTCCCTCGGCCTGATCGCGCTCATGCTGGCGCTGTCCTCGGTCTATGCGCTGCTGCTCGGCCTGTTCGGCGCGCCGGAATGGGGGCCGATCGTCTCCGGCTATGTCGGGCTGCTGCTGCTCGGCGCCGGGCTGGTCGGCGTCGGTGTCTTCACCTCGGCGCTGGCCGCGAACCAGGTGGTGGCGGCGCTGGTGTCGCTGTCGCTGTTCCTGCTGTTCTGGATCATCGACCAGTTCGGCTATCTGCTGCCGGATCCCTACAACGCGCTGGTGACGAATCTCTCCCTCTCGGTGCACTTCAAGCCGTTCGCGACCGGTTCGGTCTATCTCTCCGACGCCGGGTTCTTCATCAGCATGGCGCTGCTCGGCAATCTTCTCGCCGTGCGCGCGCTGGGCCGGCGATGAAGCGCCTGGCACGGCCCACGTCCCGCGCGCGCTTCACGCCGCGCGCGCGCATCGAGGCGACGCTGGCCGCGATCGCGCTCGCCGCCCTGCTCGCCGGCGGCGTGATCGGCGCCGGCGATGACGCCAACATCGCCTTTTTCATCGCCTGGTGCGCGGCGCTGGCGCTGCTGGTCGCGCTCGCGCTGCGCCTGCCGGCGCAGATCCCCGGCCCGAAGCTGGTCCGCCGCGCCGCCGGGGCGGGGCTGGTCGTCGCTGCCGCGGGCGTCGCGCTGCTCGCCAACGTCGCGCTCTATCGCCACGACGTGCATTTCGACCTGACGCCGAACCGCCGCTTCACCGCGCCGGAGGAACTGCGCACGGTGGTGGCGCAGCTCGGCAGCGAGGTACGCCTGACCTATTTCTACAACGCCGGCGACGACGCCGCCTGGACGGCGAAGGATGCGCTCGCGGTGCTGGCGCGCGGCCAGCCGCGCCTGATCGTGCGCGCCATCGATCTCGACAAGGAGCCCGGCGTGGCGCGCGAGTTCGGCGTGCGCGCCTACAACACCATCGTCGTCGAGACCGGCGGGCGGCGCGTGCAGGTGGACAACACCGTCGATCTGCGCCAGGTCGCCTTCGCCATCCTGCGCGCCCAGCGCGAGGGCGGCCAGACCGTGTGCTTCGTCACCGGCCATGGCGAGCCGCTGGAGGGTCCCGGCGGGACCGGACACGCGCATCTCAGCCACGAGGAAACGCTGCAATCGCGCGCAGCACCCGGCGAGGGCGACGTGGTGGAGGGCCCGCCGGCCGGCCTCGACCGGCTGCGCCTGGCGCTGGCCGCCTTCGGCTTCGGCTACCGGCCGCTGACCCTGGCGACGCTGGCCGCGGTGCCGGCGGAGTGCACCATCCTCGCCGAGATCGGCCCGCGCGCGCCCTGGGCGCCGGCCGAGGCCTCGTCCGTGGCGGCCTATCTCGGCGCCGGCGGGCGGCTGCTGCTGGCGCTCGATCCGGCCTCGCCGGTAGCCGAGCCGCTGGCCGGGCTGCTCGCCACCCTCGCGCTGAGCCTGCCGCCGGGCCAGGTGATCGACCCGCTCAACCATTACGGCACGGCGGCGGAGAAGGTCGCGGTGCCCTATTATCCGCCGCATCCGATCACCGACGGGCTGGCCCTGACCATCTTCCCCGCGGTGCGCCCGATCCGCCTGGCACCGCCGCCGGGCGGGGTGGAGGTGATGCCGCTGATGGCCAGCAGCCAGGACAGCTACCTGCAGGGCACGCCGGAGGCGAAGGGCGCGATGGCGCTGGCGGTGGCGGCGCGCGGCGTCTGGCCGGGCGCGGCGGGCGAAGCCGAGTTCCGCCTCGTCCTGTTCGGCAGCAGCGGCTTTCTCGGCAACGAATATTTCCCCGCCGTCTCCAATGGCGCCCTCGCCGTCGGCGCGCTGCGCTGGCTGGCCGGCGACGCCGCCGCGCCCGGGGTGCGGCCGCCGACCTATTCGGTGCCGGAGATCGCGCTCACGGGCGGGGAGATGCGCGCGGTGTTCCTGCTCGTCGAGGGCGTGCTGCCGGGCTCGGTGCTGCTGGCCTGGTTCCTGGTCTGGCGGCGGCGGCGGTGAGCGCGCTGGCGCGGCGGAGCTGGCTGGCCGTGGCGGCGCTGGCGATGCTGGCGGTGATCGGCGCGATCGGGGTGAGCGGCCACTGGCCGGGCACGGCGACCTTATCGCGCGCCGTTCCGGACGGCGTGCTGCCCTGGGCCGGCGAGGCGAGCGAGATCGGCATCAGCGCCGGCGAGCGCTTCGTCACCCTGCGCCGCGAGGCCGGCGCGTGGCGGGTGGAGGGCGCGGGCGAAGCGGAGAACGCGGGCGAAGCGGGGAGCGCGGTGGCCGAGCATGTCGCCGCCGGGCTGCGCTTTCTCGCCGTCTCCGCGCCGCTGCGCCGTCTCGGCGCCGAGGAGGC
Organism: Pseudomonadota bacterium; assembly: GCA_021815825.1. Classification (GTDB taxonomy): domain Bacteria; phylum Pseudomonadota; class Alphaproteobacteria; order Acetobacterales; family Acetobacteraceae; genus JAJZVV01. The sequence continues at coordinate 5,232 of JAKAZO010000084.1, read as the reverse complement.
GCGCGGCCTGGCGCAGTTCGGGCTCGATCCGCCGCAATTCACCCTCGCGCTGCAGACCCCGCGCGGGCCCGCCACCATCGCCTTCGGCGCCGAGACGCCGGCGCAGACCGCGCACTATGTCCGCGTCGCCGGGCGCGAGGGCATCGTGCTGCTGCCGCGCCATGCCGCCGCCGAGTGGCAGGCGGTGCTCGACCTCACCGCCCGCGCCGGGGCGGCGGAGGAAGCGGGCGGCGCGCGCGGCGGGCCGATGCTGCTGCCCGTGCTCATCGCCCATGTCGCCGTCGTCGAACTCTTCGCCGACGGCCGGCCGAGCCGCTTCGAGCGCGACGGCACCGGGCTGTGGTTCCACCATGTCGGCCAGCACGTCCATCTCGGCCCGGCCGACGCACACCGCGCCGACCCGGCGCAGGCGGCGGCGATCGCGCAGGAACTCGCGGCGCTGGAACAGACCGTGGCGGAGCCGGTCGCCGTCCAGAAGGAAGGGGGCGGGACGCAGGGCAACGATGCGTTGGACGCCGAGACGCTGGCGCGCGACGGTCTGGAGACGCCGGCGCTGATCCTGCTGCTCTACAGCCGCGATGATCCGCGCCCGCTGGCAGGCATCGAGTTCGGCGCCACGGCGGCGGGCGGCGAAACCTATGCGCGGCGGCGCGGCACGGGACGGGTGGTGACGGTGCCGGCGCGCGCGCTGGCGCATCTCCGCGCCCTGCTGCGCATCGCCAACGGGGCCTGAGCCGGCCGTGCGCTGTGGCGTCGCGGTGGCGGGGCTGGCGCTGGCCGCTCGCCTCGGCCTGGGCACCGCCGGCGCGCACACGGCGCAACTGGCCATGGCCCATCTCGTCATCGCCGCCGACCGCAGCGTTGCCGCCGAGCTGGCGCTGAAGGGCGCCGACCTCGACCGGCTGGCCGGGACGCATCTCGCCGATCCCGCGAGCGGGCTCGTGCGCGGCGAGGCGCTGGCGGCGGCGTCCGCTGCGATCGCGCGTCTGGTGCTGGCGCAGACGACGCTGGAGATCACGGCGCGCGACGGCACCGCGCGGGCGTGCGTCGCCGGTCCGATGACCTTCGCCGCGGATCAGGACGGCATCCTCGCGCGCTGGCGCTGGACCTGCCCGGCGCTGGCGGCGGCGACGCGCTATCGCTACCGCTCATCGCTGTTCTTCGATCGCGATGCGGCGATGCGCCAGGCGGTGCTGATCGAAAGCGCGGCGACGAAGGGCCAGGCGCTGCTCGACGCCACGATGAGCGAGATGAATTTTCCGCTTCCCGCCAGGCCCGCATTGAGCCTATGGCGATTGGCGCTGCGCCTTGCGGCCGGCGCCGTCGCGGTCTCCGCGCTCGGTCTCGCGCTGCTGCGCTGGGCGCGCCGGCGGGGCTGAACGGCGACGCGGCGCGGCGCGCTCGGTGCGCGCCGTCATTTCGGATACGATCTTTTCCTCTTGCAATCGGACTGCGATCGCGTGCAGATTTGGCGCTGGGAGCAGGGACGGCAAATCACGCTTCTGTGAGCGGTGATCTGCTTTGGGGGTTGCCGGTTTCGCAAGCGCAGCCGGGCGCATCGGCCCCGAGAGGGCCCGCGCCGGCCGGGGAGGAAACATGCCTGTCACGCCGAGCTATCCGGGCATCTACATCCAGGAGCTGCCGAGCTCCACCCACACCATCACCGCTTCGCCGACCAACATCGCGGTGTTCATCGGCTACACGCATCCGTTGAAGACTCCGGCGGCGAACTGGGGCAGGCCGGTGCAGATTTTCGGTTTCATGGATTATCAGCGCCAGTTCGGCGGCTTTGTGCGCAGCGCCGCCTTCGCCAACGCCGCCGGCCATTTCGGCGACATGGCGACGGCGGTGAGCCAGTTCTTCCTCAATGGCGGCACCAATGCCTATGTCGTCGGCATCGAGGCGAAGGCGGCGACGTCGACGGCGAGCGTGACGGTGGGCGCGCTCACCTTCAGCGCCCGCGAGATCACCGACGAAGTCTTCACCATGTCGCTCACCATCCGGCTCATCTCGGGCACGACGCAGAGCGACGAGATCGCCGATATCTTCGTCTCCTACGGCCCCAAGAGCGGCGGCGGCACGGTGAACGAGGTCTATCGCCGCGTCGGCCTGAACGCGACGCTGGCGGACGGGACGCCGGATCCGAACTACATCCTCACCCGCATCGGCACCAGCGTGGCACCGGTATCCTCGCTCGTCACCGTCGCGCTGGGCACGCCGCCGGTGCTGTATCCGGCCGCGGCGACGACGCTGAGCTTTCCCTCCTCGCTGCCGAGCGCGACTTCGCTGTTCAACGCTGCCGATTTCACCGCCGTGATGCAGCAGGATACCGAGCTCGACAAGCTGGCGATCTTCAACCTGATGGTGATCCCCGGCGTGACGGATACGCTCGTGGTCAGCACCGCGCTCGCTTTCTGCGAGGCCAAGCGGGCCTTCATGATCCTCGATCCGCCGCTCACCGATTCCGCGGACGGCACGGATCCCGCGTATCCGCACAAGGTGCAGGACACGATCGGCGACCCGTCGATGCCGCACAGCAAGAACGGCGCTTTCTACTTCCCCTATCTGAAGTCGCCGGACCCGCTGACCGGGGCTGCGACCAACGCGGCGACGGGCAAGACCAACGAGGTTCCGCCCAGCCCCACGGTGGCCGGAATTTTCGCCGCGACCGATCTGGCGCGCGGCGTGTGGAAGGCGCCGGCCGGGTTCCAGGCGACGACGGCAAACACGACCGGCGTCGTCGATCGCGGCCGCATGACGGACATGCGCCAGGGCACGCTGAACCCGCTCGGCGTCAACTGCCTGCGCGATTTCCCCAATATCGGCACCGCCGTGTTCGGCGCGCGCACGCTGGTGACGGTGACGGACGAGCAGTGGCGCTACGTGTCGGTGCGGCGCATGGCGCTGTTCCTTGAGCAGACGCTCTACGCCAATCTCGGCTGGGTGGTGTTCGAGCCGAACGACACGCCGCTGTGGAGCGCGATCGAGATGAGCGTGGGCTCCTTCATGCTCGGCCTGTTCCGCCAGGGCGCCTTCCAGGGCACGACTCCGAGCCAGGCGTTCAGCGTGCAGTGCAACAGCCAGACGACGACGCAGCAGGACATCGACAGTGGCATCGTCAACATCGTCGTCGCCTTCGCGCCGCTCAAGCCGGCGGAGTTCGTCGTCATCACCATCGCCCAGCTCGCCGGCCAAAGCGCCAGCGGTTGATTCGGACCAGAGCGCTGGCGTCTGAAGCTGAACGGCAGAGCAGGCAGAGCAGGAGAGCGGTGCCGCCATGAGCATCTTTCCCGTCAACACCTCGCGTTTCGACCCGTACAAATCCTACCGGTTCCTGGTCTTCTTCGGCCAGAACACGGCGCCGGTGGCGGCGGTGAGCAAGATCACGGCGCTGAAGCGCTCCTCGGACGTGATCGACTACAAGGAGGGTGGCAACGCGATCATCCTCAAGGGCCTCGGGCGGACCAAGTACGATCCGATCACGCTCGAGCGCGGCGTCACCCAGGACAAGGATTTCATCACCTGGGCGGACGCGGCGCAGCGGCTGGACATGGGCCATGCGACGACCTCGCTGGCCAATCTCCGGCGCGAGATCCGCATTCAGCTGCTCAACGAATCCGGCCAGCCGGTGCTCGGCTATTTCGTGCATCGCTGCTGGGTCTCCGAGTTCCAGGCTTTGCCCGATCTCGATGCCGGCGCCAGCACCGTCGCGCTCGAGCACATCAAGCTCGAGAACGAGGGTTGGGAGGTCGATAGCTCGGTCACCGAACCCAAGGAGACCTGAGATGGGGCCCGCTTCGAGCAGCGCGCGAGGCGGGGAAGCGGCGAGGCCGGTGCTGGCGCGCTTCGCGCTGCCGATCAGCGGCGCGCTGGTATGTCTCGCCGAGCCGACGGGGGCCGAGGATCTGGCGCTGGCCGAAGCGGCGGATGGGGATCCGGCGCTGGCGCTGCTGCTCGCCGAGCGTCTGGGGCGCGATCCAGCCGGCGCGGCGCTCGAGTGGCGGGCGCTCAGCGTCGGCGATCTCGATGCGTTCGTGCTGCGGCTGCGCCAGGCGCTGCTCGGGGACCGCATCATCACGGATCTGCGCTGCCCGTCCTGTGCCGCGCGCTTCGACATGAGTTTTTCGGTGGCGACCTATCTCGCGCATCACCGGCCGCGGCGGACATCGGCGCGCCCGGCCGCGGAGGCGGGCTGGTTCACCTTCGGCGGCGCGGAGGCGCTGTTCCGTCTGCCGACGGTCGGCGACGAGATGGACCTCGCCGGCGTGGCGCTGCCGGGTGCGGACGGCGCGGCGGAGCTGGCGCGGCGCTGCCTGCGCCGGGCGGCGCCACGCCGGCGCGCCGAGGCGGCGATGGCGGCGCTGGCGCCGGTGCTCGCCGGCGAGATCGGCGGGCCGTGCGCCGAATGCGGCGCCAGCGTGCGCGTCTTCTTCGATGCGCGGCGCTATTGCCTGACCGAGCTGCAGCAGCGCGCGCGCTTCGTGTTCGAGGAGATCGACCTGCTGGCGCGGTGCTATCGCTGGTCCGAACGCGCCATCCTGGCGCTGCCGAACCGGCGGCGGGCGAACTACGCGGAGCTGGCGCGGCAGGCCGGGGCGAGCCTCGCATGACCGCGCCCACCTATCTGCGGCGCATCGCGGCCCGCGCCGCCGCCACGGCGGGGCTGGCGCCGCCGGCTTCGCCGTTCCGTCCGGGCACGGCCGGGCCCGGCCAGACGGAGCGCCCGCCGGTCTCCCCCCGGCTGGCCTCTCCACCACCGCCGGTGGCGTCGTCTCCGGTGGCCCCGCCCTTGGCGTCCGTCCCGTCGCGGGGGGACTCGTCGCCGACGCAAGCCGCGAGGCCGGCCGCCGTGGCGGCGAACCCCGTCGCCGCCGCGGCGCCGCGGAGCCCGGCGGGGCCGCGCGCATCCGCAAGCGCGCCGCTCCCCATCTCGCCGCCCTCCATCTCGGCGCCCTTCAATTCGGCACCCCCTGGCACGGCACCCCCTGGCACGGCGCCTCCCAGCCCGACCTCCGCCAGCCCGCCGTCCGGCAACCCGGCGTCCGCCAACCCGGCATCATCGGACGCGCCGTCGCGGCCGGCCGCCGGGCCATTGGCGCGGGAATCGGCCGGCTCCACAGGGTTCGGCCCGCCATCATCGCCGGCTTCGGCGCCGATGCCGCGCGTGGTGCCGTCCTCGGCCGCAGCGGTGCCGCCGCCGGCCCCGCCCGCGCCCGGCCGGGCGGACGCCGA
>JAKAZO010000083.1 GCA_021815825.1 Pseudomonadota bacterium | reverse complement strand
GTCGGGCGGGTTGGCTGGCGCCCAGCGCGTTGACACACTGTTTTCCGTGTGCAACGCTTCGTGAAATCGCTTTCAAGTTGCGCAAACAGCCGAGTCCTCTCGCATCCGCGAAGGTTTGGTGCGGTGCAGCGCGCAGCGCTCGGGATGGGAGGCCAACGGCGTGTCCGGGACCTATAGCGGCTCGCAATCCACTCCTCTCAACCTCGTTGCCAATCCGACGACGGTTACCGGCACCATCTCCGTCGCCAGCGGCATCGCCGTCATCGGCGCGAGCGGCACCGCCTGGACTCTGATCAACCAGGGCGTCATTGCCTCCGCCAACAATATCGGCGTCAGCCTCGCCAGCGGTGGCACCGTCAACAACCAATCCACCGGGTCGATCTCGGGGTACGGCGCGGTCGAGATCTACGGCGCGGCCGGCACCGTCACCAATGCCGGCACGATCAGCAACACCGGCGGCACCCATGTCGCGGGCATCCTGCTCGCTGCCGGCGGCAGCGTCAGCAACACCGGCACCATCATCCAGACCAATTCCACCACGGCCGCCGGCATCGCGCTGCTTGCCGGCGGCACCGCGACGAATTCCGGGCAGATCACTGCCTCCAATGCCGGTATCGTCGGCACCTACTCCGGTTCGATCCTCAGTTCGGTGCTGGTCAATTCCGGCACCATCGTCACCACCGGAACCAAGGGCAGCGCCATCGACCTCACGGGCGGGACGCTGACCAATACGAGCACCGGCGTGATTTCGGCGGCGCATAGCGGCGTCAATCTCACCAACGCCGCCGGCGTCAATGATGGCAGCATCCAGTCGAGCGCGACCTCAAACTCCGCGGTCGGGCTGATCTCCTCGACGCTGACGAACGCCGGCACCATCGGCGACACGGCGAGCTTTTCGTCCGCGGTCTATCTCGGCGCCGGCACCAGCCGGCTGATCGTCGATCCGGGCGCCGTGTTCAACGGCAGCGTCAACAGCAACACGGCCGCGAACAATACGCTCGAACTCGCCTCTGGCGCGAGCCAGGGCACGATCAGCGGCAGTTTCTCCGGCTTCGCCACGGTCGCCGTCGACGCTTCGGCATCCTGGAATTTCAGCAACACCGCGGCCGTCGTCGGCACGGCGCTCACCGACGCCGGCACGCTGGACAGCGGCATCGGGCTCGGCCCCGTGACACTGCTCTCCGGCGGCTCGTTGATCAACGAAGCGACCGGCACCATCGCCGCCGGCACGACGGCCGTCTCGGGGGCCGGATTCGTGCATAATCTCGGCTTCATCGTCGGCAACGGCACCAGTGGGGTCGGCATCGATCTCACCAGCCCCGAGACGGTGATCAATGACGGCACCATCAGCGGTGGCGGCGGCACCGCGATCATCTTCGGCGGCACCGGCGGCGGCAGCAACATCAACCGGCTGATCGAGAATGCCGGCGCCGGTCTCAGCGGCATCGTCACCGCCGCGAGCGGAGTGAACGTGCTCGAACTGGCCGGCAGCGCCGGCGTCACCGGCGCGCTCAGCAACTTGGCCACCAACTTCGTCAATTTCAACACGATCAGCATCGACGCGAACGCGTCCTGGGGCTTCGGCGGCACCGACGCGATCGGCGTGCTGTTGAGCAACCTCGGCACGCTGAGCGCTCAGGGGTCGATCACCGGCGCCGGCGCGATCGACAATGCCGGCATCCTGAACTCGGCAGGCGCCGTCGGCAGCGCGACGGTTTCGGTCGCGACGGTGGTCAACACCGGCACGATCAGTGCCGTCGGCTCCGGTGCGCCGCTCACCATCGGCAGCACCATCAGCGGTGCCGGCCAGATCGTCGTCGGCAGCAACGGCACCCTCGCCCTCGATGGCGCCGTCGCAGCCAGCCAGGCCGTGAGCTTCGTCAGCACCGGTTCGCCAGTGCTGGAGATCGGCACGGTCGGCAGCTTCGCCGGTACGATCAGCGGGTTTCAGCCCGTCGATACGATCGATTTCACCGGTGTGTCGTTCACCGGCAGCACGGTCTCCTTCTCCGCCGGCGCGCTCACCGTCAGCAGCGGCGGCACGCCGCTCGGCACCATCGCCTTCACCGGGTCGCTGAGCAACTCGTCCTTCGTCACCGGGTCGAGCACCGGCTACCTCACCGTCACCACCAACACCGTCGCCTGCTTCCACGCCGGCACCGCGATCGCGACGCCGGGGGGCGAGGTTGCGGTGGAACGGCTCGCCGCCGGGCAGTGCGTGCTGACCGCGGCGGGAGAGGTGCGCGAGATCGTCTGGATCGGGCAACGCCGCATCGATGTGCGCCGCCACCCGGAGCCGGTGCGCGCCTGGCCGGTGCGCGTGGAGGCGCACGCCTTCGCCCCCGGCATCCCGCGCCGCACGCTGCTGCTCTCGCCGGACCATGCGGTGTTCGTGGATGGCGTGCTGATCCCGATCCGCTACCTGATCAACGGCGCTTCGATCGCCCAGGAGCCGCGCGACCGGGTGCAGTATTTCCACATCGAGCTGGCCGCCCACGATGTGCTGCTGGCCGAGGGCCTGGCCTGCGAATCCTATCTCGACACCGGCAACCGCGCCGATTTCGAGGATGCGCCGGCGATGACGCTGCATCCCGATTTCTCCACCGCGCGCTGGAACACCGATGCCTGCGCGGCGCTGCACATGGATGGTCCGGTGGTCGCGGCGGTCCGGGCCCGGCTCTGCGCGCGCCTGCCGGCGCTCGGCTACGCGGCGAGCGAGGCGCCCGAGCTCAGCCTGCGCGCGGGCCCGCGCATTCTTCGGCCGGCGCGGCAGCGCGGCCGGCTGTGGCAGTTTCTGCTGCCGGCCGGCACCGGGCCCGTGCGGCTGGATTCCGCCTGCGGCATCGCCACATCGTTCGACCATGGCAGCGCCGATCTGCGCTGGCAGGGGGTGGCGATCGGCGGCATCGTGCTGGACGGCCGCGCCATCGCGCTGGACGACCCGATGCTGGGGGCGGGCTTCTTCGAGCTGGAGCGGGGAAGCGGCGCCTGCTGGCGCGCCACCAGCGGCGCGGCGCATCTGGCGCTGCCGCCCGCCGGGACGGTACGCACGCTGGAGCTGATGCTGCACCGCGCCATGCGCCGCTGGGTGCCGGCGGCGGCGCCGCGGCACGCACGGGCGGGATAGCCCGGACCTTGCGCCACCGCCCGCGCGCCACCGCCCGCGCGCCAGGGGGCGCGCGGAGAGGGTTCAGCGCGGCTCGATCAGCAGACTCGTGCCTTCGACGAAGCTGTCCGGCTTCTGGCCGGCGTGGCGGTAGAGTTCGCGGTCGAGCACGAAATGCCGCGTCGGCGTGCGCTTCTCGCAATGCTCGCGATAGAACACGCCGCCCACCGGCTCTTCATCGCCCTGCGGCTTGCCCTCGGCGCAGGTCCAGCCTTCGTTGCCGAAGCGCGCGCGCACCTGGTCGGCGAAGAGAAACGCCTTCTTGCGCAGGTAGAGCCGCGCCTCGGGGTCGGTCTCGATGCGCAGCGCGTCCAGCCGGTCGTCGTCACCGAGCAGCAGGAACACCCGCACCGGCTGCCCAGCGACACGGGTGCCCTGGAACCGATCATTGAGCCGCGCCATCGGATTGGTCTGGTCATCGAAGGCGAACCGGACCACGTGCCGCCCCGCGGCGTCCGCCGGGCAGGTGTGGTACTCGCTCCAGCTGGCAAGCGCGTGCTGCGGCTCGGCGGCACAGGCCAGGTCCTTGTAGCCGCTGGCCGGCAGCGCCGAGACCGGCATGCCGACGCGGAATTCGCGCAGATCGTTGGCCGTCGGCGCATTGGCCGTCTGGATCGGCTCGCCGGCGGGCTGCTCGGCGGCGCGGGCGGCCGGCAACGCCAGGAGCAGGGTGAAGGCCAGCGCAAAGGCGCCGTGGCGAGCCACGGGCCGGCTCCTTCGCGCGGCGATTTGCGCCTTCATTCGCACCCTCATTCCCACGCTCATTTTCCTGGGGGCGCGGCCGCGGGACCGCCCTCGACCGGTGATTTGAAGATGTTGCACACGCGGGAGCCGGTGCCGAAGAATTCCAGGCAATCATCGTAGCCCGGCTCGCCGCGGCCCTTGACGCGGGCCAGCACATAGTCGGCGATGATGCCGATCTCGCTCGGGCGCAGAAACGCGTTCGCCGCCAGCACCATGCCGGGCGAGAGGTCGCTCGGGCCGAGGCCGTAGCACTTCTTCTCGTCGCCCTCATAGGCGTCGCGAAGATGATAGGGCATCCCGGTGCTCGGGCGCCCGCAGCCGATGGTGGTGATGATCTGCTCGCGGTCCAGCGTGGTGTGGCGCAGCGACAGCGCATCGCCGCCATAGCCGCCACCGCCGTTGCCGTGCCATTTGTGGCAGCCGGCGCAGTTGGTCCGGTAGAGCTTCTTGCCGAGCTCGAGATCGGCCGGGCTCGGAGCCGGCGGCTGAGCCCGCGCAATGCCAGCGGTTACGGCGAGGAGCGCAGCAAGCACGAACAATCCCCGAACCAGGAGCGAGGGGCCTCTGGTGTTTCCGTCACGTCTCATCGTCATCTCGCAAAGAGGAGGGCGCCCCGCCGCTCGCGCAGCGGGGCGCAGGCCGATCAGAGGCCGAACACGTAGAGGGTCGAGCTCGGCGCGATCTTCTTGAGCTCGGGCGTACCGTCGATGAACCACTTATCCCAGGCGCCGCCCTGGCCAACCAGCAGCGCGATATACTGCTTGCCGTCCACGGAGAAGGTCATCGGCGGGGCGCTGACGCCACCACCGGTGTTGAAGTCCCACAGCTTGGCGAGCGTCTTGGCATCGAGTGCCATGACGTGACCGTCCGGCTGGCCGGCGAAGACGAGGTCCGGAGTCGCCAGCAGGCCGCCCAGCATCGGGAACGGGGTCTCGAGCTTGCCGGTGATCTTGCCGGTCGCGGCATCGATGGCGGTGACGCTGCCGGTGATCTTGATCGGGTTCGAGGGTCCGCCGCCGGTGAAGAACTCGCGCGACTTGTAGGACTTGCCGGGAACGGTCTCTTCCACCGTCACTTTATTGCAGCTCTCGATGACCGGGATGTACCAGGTCTGCAGCTTCGGATTATAGGCGGTCGGCGGCCAGTTCTTGCCACCCATGTTGCCCGGGCAGATGATCGTGACCTTGTTGGTGCGCGTCGGGGTCGCCTCGGGATTGTAGATCTGCTGGCCTTTGGAGGCATCGTACTCCATCGGCTTGCCGGTTTCCGGGTTGACCCCCTTCGTCCAGGTCAGCTTCTTCACGAACGGCGTCGCCCAGATGAACTTGCCGGTATTGCGATCGACCGCGTAGCCGATGCCGTTGCGGTCGGCCTCGAGCGCGATCTTCATCGCCCCGTGCGGACCGTTGACATCGGCGAGAACGTTCTCGGCGACGCTGTCATAGTCGTACGGATCGTTCGGCGTATGCTGGAAGTGCCACTTGATCCGCCCGGTATCGGCGTCGACCGCCAGCGAGCTGTCGGTGTAGAGATTGTCGCCCGGCCGGTAGGCGGAATCCCAGTCCGGACCCGGGTTGCCGACGCCCCAGACGATGGTGTTGGTCGACGGGTCGTAGCTGCCCGTCACCCAGGTCGAGCCGCCGCCATTGGCCGCCGCGTTGTGGTCATCCTTCCAGGTCTCGGAGCCGGGCTCGCCCTTGGCCGGAATGGTGTAGGTGCGCCAGACCTCGGCGTGGGTCTTGAGGTCGGTGGCGGCGATCCAGCCGCGGATGCCGTATTCGGCCCCGGCGACACCGGTGATGGCCATGCCCTTGACGACGAGCGGCGCGCCGGTGACGACCTCGCCCTTGTCGGGATTGGCGATCTGGCGCTGCCACAGAACCTTGCCGCTCTCCTTGTCGGTGGCGACGAGGCGGCCGTCCAGCGTATGGGAGATGACCATGTCGCCCCACAGCGCGACGCCGCGATTGTCCACACCGCAGCAGGCGATGGCGCCGGCCCAGTCATGGTCGGTCTTGGGGTCCATCTTCCAGACGAGCTTGCCCTCGCCGCCGTGCGTATCGATCTTGTAGACCGAGCCCCAGCCATCGGTGACGTAGAGGAACCCGTCCTCGGCCAGCGGCGTACCTTCGAGCCCGCCATGCGACCAGATGCCGCCGCCCTCGATGCCGCCGAGCTGGACCGTCCACGCCACTTTCAGGTTCTTGACCGTGCTGGCGTTGATCTGGTCGAGCGTCGCGTAGCGATGGGCCGAGAAATCCTTGTGGTGCAGAATCCAGTTGCCGGCTTCCTGATCGGCGTTGAGCAGCCGCTCCTGCGTCACATCGGCAGCATACGCCCCGCCGGCCGCGAAGCCGAGGGCGATCAACGCCGCCGCGCATCCGCCGAGCAGGCGGTTTCTGAAAGAAATCATACCGTTCCTCCACGTGGTTCATGCCGCCGTATTCTCGGCGTGGGGAAGTTATGTCACCTGAACGGGGCGGCGGCAACCCTTGCCGCGATGTGCCGGGGTTGGTCTCAGCGCTGCCGCCAGGGCAGGCCATCGGCCTTCCACCCGGCGAGCTGGCCGCGATGGCCCTCGGCATCGAGCCCGCCCTCGAACCCGTCGGCGACGTTGTAGACATGGAGGAAGCCCGCCTCGCGCGCCGCCATCGCGGCGGCCCGGCTGCGCGCGCCGGAGCGGCAGATGAAGTAGATCGGGTCTTCCGGCACCAGCCCGGCGTCGCGCAGCTGGGCGGCGAAATCGGCGTTCACCGTCATCGCCGGGTAGGTCTGCCATGGCAGCAGCAGCACCTGCTTGCCCACCGGCGTCAGGTCGGGCAGGCCGACGAACGTCCATTCGGCGTCCGTGCGCACATCGCAGAGCTGCGCGCGCGGCTCGATGCTGAGCGCCTGCCACGCATCGCGTGGCGCCACGTCACGGATCATCGTCCCCATCCTCCTGCCGTCGCCTGCCCATCGCACTTCCCACCGGGGCGTTCAAGACGCATGCTGGCAAGACGCATGCCGGCAGGACGCATACTGGCAGGACGCATGCTGGCATCCGAGGAGACCAAGGCATGAGCGCACCCCCGTCGCTGCATCCCTTTGCGCACCCCGTGGATGGGCTCATCGGCGCCATCGGCAACACGCCCTTGATCCGTCTGCGCCGCGCCTCGGAGGCGACCGGATGCACCATCCTGGGCAAGGCCGAATTCATGAACCCCGGCGGCTCGGTGAAGGATCGTGCCGGCCTGGCGATCATCCTGGACGCCGAGCAGCGCGGCCTGCTCAAGCCCGGCGGCACCATCGTCGAGGGCACCGCCGGCAATACCGGCATCGGCCTCACCCTGGTCGGCAACGCGCGCGGCTACCGCAGCGTCATCGTCATGCCGGAGACCCAGAGCCGGGAGAAGATCGACTTCCTGCGCATGATCGGGGCCGATCTGCGCCTGGTGCCGGCGAAGCCGTACCGCGATCCCGGCAATTACGTCCACGTCTCGCGCCGCCTGGCCGAGGAGATCGGCGCCGTCTGGGCCAATCAGTTCGACAACCCCGCCAACCGGGAGGGCCACCGCCTCACCACCGGGCGCGAGATCTGGGAGCAGACGCAAGGCAAGCTGGACGCGTTCACCTGCGCCTGCGGCACCGGCGGCACGCTGGCCGGCGTGGCGATGGCGCTGAAGGAGCGCAGTCCGCGGGTGCGCATCGTCCTCGCCGATCCCGAGGGCAGCGGGCTCTATGGCTGGGTCAAAAACGGCGACCTCACCGTCAGCGGCAGTTCGATCACCGAGGGCATCGGCCAGTCCCGCGTCCCGGGCAATCTCGAGGGCGCGCCGATCGACGATGCCGAGCGCATCCCGGACGCGGAGGCGCTGGAACAGGTGTTCGACCTGCTCATCCACGAAGGCCTCTCGGTGGGCGGCTCGGCCGGGCTGAACGTCGCGGCTTCCATCCGTATCGCCCGCGCGCTCGGCCCCGGCCACACCGTGGCGACGATCCTCTGCGACGGCGGCGCGCGCTACCAGTCCAAGCTGTTCAACCCGGATTTCCTGAGGGCGAAGAATCTCCCCACGCCGGCGTGGCTGACGTGACCGGCTGTTCGGCGACGCAGCTCAAGTCGCGTCGAACCCCTTGGATGCTGCTGTACTCGGCGGTGTTGCCGTCGCGCACGAAGCGGACGGCGACGTCCTGATAGACGGTCTGGGTGCCGTCGGAGGAGACCTCCCGCAGCACATGCTGCTGGCCGACCATGTCGTTGATGGTGACGGTGTGCGCGCTGGTCTGGAAGCTGACATTCAGGCGGGCGCCGTGACTGCAGCGGTAGTGCACATATTCCTGCGGTCCGGCGCATCCGCTCATCGCCAGCACCGGCGCCACGGCCAGGCCGGCGAGCATCCTCCGTGCCGAAAGCGCCGTCATCCCACACCCGTCATCGTCACGATCGCACTCCCCCGAAGGCGGCCACGAGGCCGCGAAGCCCGGCCCATTGCTGCGCCAGATAGCCGCCACTGGCAAGCGACTCTTCGGCGTCAGGGTCGCCCGTGGCCGGGTAGTCGCGGCTGAAATCCGCGGTGCCGAAGGCCATGTCCCAGAACGGGAAAACAGCGCCGTAGTTGCAGCTCCGCTGCCCGGCGGCGAGCACGCCGTGATGGGCGCGATGGAAGCGCGGCGAGATCAGCAGCCGTTCGCCGAGCCGGCCGAAGGACAGGCGCGCATTGGCGTGGGACAGGCTTTCGAGGAAGCGCAGCACCAGCACCAGCAGAGGGAATTGCAGCGGCGGCACGCCGATGGCGAGCGCGATGACGCCGAACCACAGCGCGGCGATGAAATCGTCGAGCAGATGGTTGCGGTCGTCGGACCAGAAGGTCATCTGCCGCTGCGCGTGGTGCAGCGCATGCAGCGCATACCACCACCGGAACCGGTGCGAGAGACGGTGGCGCCAGTAATCGGCGAAGTCGAGCACCAGGGCATAGATCACGAATGTCACGTAGGGGTGCCCGAGCAGCGCCGGCACGAAGCGCTCCAGCGTCGGCGGCACGTAGCCATGGTCGGTGAGCCAGCCATTCAGCCCGACCTGGATGCGATAGAAGGCAACGAACGTCACCAGCGGCAGCACGCCAATGCGCGCGATCAGCGTGTAGAGCACGTCCGTCAGCACGGCGCGCCGGTTCGCCCAGCGTTCCACCGGCCGCCAGCGTTCCAGCGGCACGCAGAGGGCATACATCAGCCCCACCTGCGCCGCGCCATAGACGGCGAACAGCGCCCAGCCATACGCGACATCCTCCCACGCCATGCCGCCGATGGCGTAGAGCAGCGGGAGCAGCAGATGCTCCTCGATCCAGCCGGCGAGGGTATCGAACGGGTCGGTCACGCGGCTCAGGAGAGTTTGCGCGGCGCCGTTGCGCCGGCGGGCGGGAAGCTGTCGTGGGTGTTGAGCCAGATGCCGTGCGGCGAGCGCCCAGCGGGAATGACGCGCCAGGTGCCGCTGACCGGGTCGATGATCGCCACCGAATGGGCGAAGCGCCGCGTCGCCCAGATCATCCCGTCCGGGGCGAAATCGAGATCGTCCGGGCCGCCGCTCACGGCGAAGCTGCGCTCGACATGCAGCGTGTGGGCATCGAGTACCGAGATCGTACTGTCGACGCGGTTGGTGGCGTAGATGAAGCGGCCGTCTGGGGACAGGAACAGGTTGTGTGCGCCGCGTCCGGTCGGGATGCGCCGGCGGATGTGGCCGTCGGCGGCGTCCACCACGCCGATCGCGTTGTCACCCATCAGGCCGACGAGCACCTCGCCGTCATGGAACAGCACCCCCGCCGGGGTCGCGCCGACATCGACGTTCCACAGCACGCGGCCGCTGGCGACCTCGATCGCGGCGAGCCGGTTGGTGCGCTGAAGGGAGACGAACACGATTTTCGAATCGGGCGTGAAATTGGCGTGGCTCGGCATCGCCGCCAGCGCCACGCGGTGGGCGAGCTGCAGGCTGGCGGCGTCGTAGATGTCCACCTGGTTGCGCGCCAGTCCGTTCACCACCAGCCATTTTCCGTCCGGGCTGAACTGGAGCTGGTAGGGATCGCTGATCGTGACCTGGCGCTGCACCGCGCCGCTGCGGGGGTCGAGAAAATAGACCGTGTTGCCGACGGTGTCGCCGACCAGCAGCGAGGCGTGATCCGGGCTCAGCGCCATGTGGTGCGGCTCGCGCTGCACCGGGATGCGGCGCAGTTCCTGGCCGGTGGTGATATCGATGACGCTGAGCGAGGCCTCCGCGGAGTTGACGACGAAGGCGAGCCCAGCGGCCGCCGGCGGCCCGGCGGCCCGGAGCCGGGCGCCCGGAATCGCGGCCAGAGGCACGGCCAGAAACGCGGCCACCGCCGCGGCCCGCGCGCCGCTCCGCCTCCATCGCCGCATGGCAAGCTCCTTTCCTCGAATGCGCCTGGCCCCGAATGCGCCTGGCCCATCAATGCGGCCGGACGTCAGGCTTGTGCCCATCCGTCCAGCCGGCACCTCCATTCGATAACACGGGCAGACGCTTCCGGCGAGTTGCGGAGATTACGTACGAGCCGCTATTCGACCGGCTGCGGCGTCGTCGCCACGCTCGGGGGCAGGATCGGGAAGACGACCTGCGGCTGCTTGCCGGTGAGGCTGTCGAGGAAGGCGACGATGTCCTGGATCTCGCTGTCCGACAGGGTCTTGCCGAGCTGCGAGCGGGCCATCACCGTCACCGCCTGGGTCAGACTCCAGGCCGAGCCCGAGTGGAAATAGGGCGCGGTGAGCGCGACGTTGCGCAGGCCGGGAACCTTGAAGACATAGTCGTCGGCGACCGTGTTGGTGACGGCGAGGCGGCCGTGGTCGTTGGGCGGCAGATATTCCCAGCCCGGCTTCTCGACGACGCCGAACGGCGCATACATCCGCCCGCCGATGTTGATGCCGTTATGGCAGGCCGCGCAGCCGGCATCGATGAAGGTCGCGAGCCCCTTCTTGGCCGGCCCGGAGAGCGCGGCGTCGTCGCCCTTGAGCCAGAGATCGAACGGCGCATCGGGGGTGATCAGGGTCGATTCGAAAACGGCGATCGCGCGCTCGATATTGCCGTAGGTGATCGGGTCGGCATCGCCGGGGAAGGCGGCCTTGAACGCGGTGACGTAGCCGGGGATGCCCTTGAGCTGCGCCACGGCGTGGCTCTTGGTGATGCTCATCTCGATCGGGTTGACGATCGGGCCGCCGGCCTGCTCCTTCAGGTCCTTGGCGCGGCCGTCCCAGAACTGGGCCGTGTTGAACATGGCGTTGAACACGGTCGGTGCGTTGCGCGCGCCGTGCTGCCAGTTGTGGCCGATCGAATTGGCCCGCCCGTCGGCCCCGCCGAGGCCGATCAGGTGGCAGGAATTGCAGCTGATATTGTGGCTCTCGGACAGGCGCGGGTCGAAATAGAGCATGCGCCCGAGATCGACCTTGGCCGGCGTTGTCGGGTTGTCCGGCACTTCCGGGGCGATCTCCGGGATCACGCCGAAGAGCTGCTTCGCCTGGGCGCGGAGCGGATCTTCGGCCCGGGCGGGCGGCAGGGCGAGGACGAGGGCGGCACCGAAGGCGAGCGTGAGAGGCACGAGACGCATGACGATCTCCTGGCCACGTTCAACTCGCGGATAGGATACTGCATCGCAACAATCGCGGCATGCCCGCCCGCGTATGGCAGGGTTGCGCGGGACGCCCAAGCCATTGACCGCGCGATGCAAGTCCTTCGCAGTTGCGCGCGCTCAGAGATAGCTCCGGCCGTCCAGATACGCCTTGCGCCAGCGGGTGATCTCGACGCGGTCGAAGAGGTCGGCGCGGGTGAACGGGTCGGCGGCGATGAAGGCCTCGGCCGCGGCGCGGGTCTCGACATCGAGCAGATAGACCCCGCCGAGCGCGCTTGCGTCATCGTCGCTGAGCTTGGCGCCGCAAGCCAGCAGGCTGGCTTTGTTTGCGTCGAGATACGCGATATGGGCGGCCCGGTGATCGGCGCGCGTTTGGGCGTGGCCGGGACGGTCGTAGGTTTCGATGAGATAGGGCATGGCGGGTTCCTCCTACGGCTCGATGCTAGACGCCGGCGGCGGCTTGGCAAGGCGGCGCGTCGCCGTGCTGCTGCCCCCGCGCGAGGCCTTCGCCCCGGCGGCGACCGGCGCGATCGGGCTCCTGGTGCGGATGCTGAACGCCGAGCCGGATGGCTTCGCGCCGCTGGTGCTCGGCCCCGCGCCGCCGACACCGGCCTTCACCGCGCCGCTCTTCCGCGCACTCGTGCCGTCCTTCTGGCCGCCCGCGCCCTTCGCCCGCCGCTACGCCGCCGCCGCCCTCGCCGCGCTGCGGGCCGAGCCGCCCGACCTCGTCGAGGTCCATAACCGGCCGGACATCGCGCTGTTCCTCGCGGGCTGCCTGCCGCACCCGGTCGGGCTCGTGCTCCACAACGACCCGCAATCCATGCCCGCCGCCCGCAGCGCGGCCGAGCGGGCGGCGTTGCTCGGCAGGCTCGCTGGTGTCGCCACGGTCTCGCGCTTTCTGCGCGGCCGGCTGCTCGAAGGGCTGGGCGTTGACGAGGCTGCCGTCGCCCTGCTGCCGAACTGCCTCGATCTCGACGCCCTGCCGCCGCCGGCCGAACCGC
>JAKAZO010000082.1 GCA_021815825.1 Pseudomonadota bacterium | reverse complement strand
GGGTGGGCCAGGGCCAGGTGGAACGGATGCGTCGCCACGCCGAGGTCCATTTGGCCGTCGATGGTCAGCGGCGCGGCGGCAAACACGGCTCCGGCCGGGTCCGGCAGCCGCAAACCGTCGAGCCGTGCGCGCAGCGCGAGCGCGTTCGCGTGGAGATCGAGATCGGCGGCAAGCCGCGCGAGCCCGCCCGGCCCGGCACGCAGCCCGGCGAGCACGAGGTGGGCACTGGCGGTGGGCGCTGTCAGGGGGCCGCGCAGGTGGGCGGAGAGGTCCGCCTGTTCAAAGCCGAGATCGGGCCGCGGGGCCATTGCCGGGGCATGGGCCGAGCCGGTGAGATCGCCATCGCGGGCGAGCAGGTCGAGCGTGCCGGACGCCTCGGCGGTGAGCGGGCCGGCGGTCGCTGTGAGACCCAGCTGGGCGCCGTGCCACGGCCCCGCAAGCCGCAGCGTGGCGGCCAGCGGCCCCAGCGCTGGCGCGCCAGCGAGCCCGGCCAGCAGGCCGCCCGCCGGCTCTTCGGCCGACAGCGTCGCCGCGATTCGGTCCGACCCGGCCTCGGCGGTCACAGCGTAGCGCCCGGGCGCATCGAGCCGGCGCGCTCGGAGTGCGCCGCGGCCCGATGCACGCGCTGACAGCGCCAGGGTGCCGTCCACGGCGAAGGCCGCGTCCGCCTTCACCAGCGCGGCGCCGAGCTCCAGGCGGCCGATCGCGATCGTCGTGATCGTGACCGGCATCGGCAGCCGCGGTGCCGCCGCGCCGGCCGGCGGCGCCGGCGCCGCGGCGGCTGACGGCACCGGCGCGCGGGCTACGGCGAGGCGGGCGGCTGCGAGGCGGGTGAGGACGACCTCACCATGCGTCAGTGCGCGCAGCGACAGGTCGAGCGCCAAGCCATCGGCCGCCAGCCAAGCGCCATCGGCATCGCGCAGGCTGAGATGGGCGAGGCGAAGCCGGTCGGGAAAGCGGCCGGCGAGCCCCTCTGGTGCCAACGTGCCGCCGCTGGCGCGCAGAACGATCCGCTCGGCGAGAAGCCGGCCCGGCGCGGTGTTCAGCGCGACCGCGACCAGCGCCGGCAGCGCGAGCAGCAGGGTCAGGGTCGCGACCAGGGTTCGGACGAGGGCGCGCATCAGAATGCCTCGCCGAGCCCGAGATAGACGGCGATGGGGTAGTTGCCGCGCAGCGCGGTGAGCGGCACGCCGACGTCCACCCGGATCGGCCCGAATGAGGTGAAATAGCGCCCGCCGAGTCCGACACCGGTGAAGACGGTGCCGCTGAAGGCCTGGCCGCCGGACGCCACCTGCGCGGTGTCGATGAAGACGACGGCGCCATAGCTGGCGCCGATGCGCTGGCGCAGTTCGAGACTGGCCGCGTCGAGGGCGGTGCCGCCCTGCGGGATGCCGTCGGGGAATTGCGGCCCGGCATATTGGTAGCGGTAGCCGCGCACGGTGGGGCTGCCGCCGGCATAAAAGCGCTGGTCGGCCGGGAGCTGGAACTGGCCGGCACCGATCGCCTCGCCGATCAGGGCCCGGGCAGCAAGGACGGTGCGTCCGTTGCCGCTCAGGTCGACATAGGTCGAGCCCTGCGCCTGGGCGATCAGAAATACGCTGTTGCCGGCGGTGCCGCCGAGGGATTCGGTCGGCGTCAGCGAGAGGAGCCCGCGCACGCCCCGTGTCGGTTCGAGCAGGTCGTTCGAAGTGTCGAGCTTCAGCGTGCCCGGGACGCTGAGCAGAGTGTAGATGCTGGTGGCGTGCTCCTGCACGATTCGCTCCACTTCCCCCTGCGCGCCAATGCTCGCCGAGAGGATCGGCGAGAGCTGCCGGGTCAGGATGGCATTGGCGATCGTCGCCGTCTGGTTATAGGTGTAAAGATAGAGCTGCTCGGCGGTGACGCCGAATTGCAGCGTCTGGTCGCGACGCTGCCAGTCCGGCAGCGTGAGGGTGGCGCCGATCAGATAGCCGGGCACGCGCGCGTCGCTGCCGGCGAGTTCGGTTCCGGCGGCGGAAAGGGTGAGGCGCTCGCCGCTGCCGAACAGGTTGCGGTCGGTCCAGCTTGCGCTGAGAGCGGCGCCGAGATCGGTGGAATAGTCGGCGCCGAACGTCACCGCGTGGCGCGGTCCCTCCTGGAAGGCGAAGGTCAGCGGCAGGCGCCCATCGGCCCCGACCGCATCGGCGGTGTGCGCATCGACCGAGGAGAACAGACCGAGGCCGGCCAGATCCTGACGCGCGCGCTCGATCGCCCCGGGATCGAATGGCTCGCCCGCATGCACTTGAAGCCGCTCGCGCACATAGGCGGGCGAGACGCGATCGAGGCCTTCGAGCCGGATCGGGCCGAGATCGACGCGCGGGCCGGGTTCGACATGGAAGCTGACATCGAGAGCCCGCTGGTCCGGGTAGACGACCGCGTCTGGCGGGCTGACCTTGGCGAAGGCATGGCCGTCGGCACGCAGCGAGTCGAGCAGGCGGGTGCGGGCGGCAAGGATGTCGGCGGCGCGCGCCGGCGTGCCCGGGACCAGACCCAGCCTGGCACGCATCTGCGCATCCGCCGCGCCCTCGAGGCTGATGTGCCGCAGCCGAAAGAGCGTGCCGGGAACGGGATCGATCTTCACCGGCACGGCGGCCCCGGCTGGCAGCCCGGCGAGCACCCCGAGCAGGCCCGGGTCGTCGAGCCGCCGCCCGGCGATGGTGATGCCGATCTGGCCCCCATAGTAGCCGTAGCTCTGCAGCGCGGTGGCCAGCCGGTCGGCATCGGCGCGGGCGCGAGTGAGCAGCGCGAACGGTCCGACCGGCGCGGTGTCCTTCAGCGCGCGCAGCGAGGAGGCATCGGCCAGGGCGGTGTCGAGTGCGGCATCGCCAGAGGGCGCGAGAGCCACCGTGTAGGCCAGGTGGTCGGCGGCACTGGCTCGGCCGAGGCCGATCAGCAGGGCCAGCAGGACCAGCAGGACCAGCGGCCGGCTCAGCGGCAGCCCGAACCAGGCGCGGCGCCGCGGCGCCCCGGGAACCATCCCGAAAACTTCACTTGGTTCCAGCGCCCCCGACGGACAGGTTGCGCTGACCGTTCGGAGGCAGGGACGTGATTGTTGCACCGAGGCTCCGCCGCTATGAGCATGGGATCATGCACACGAAGCCGCGCCGCCTGAAGCGAGCGAGGCGGACGGGGCCAGCGCGCACCGGTCTGCCGCCTCCGATCGCGCTCGCCGAGGGCCCCGGTTGGAACGATCGGCTGCGAGCCGCGCGCCGCTCGGCCCTGCTGCTGGCGTGGACCCTGGTGTGCATCCCGCTCCAGGCCGTGCTCGTCAACCTGCCCGGGCAGGCCAAGGTGCGGTTCGCGCGCCTCTACTGGGCGACGTTCTGCCAGCTTCTCGGCGTGCGCGTGCGCGTGATCGGCACCGAAGCCAGCGACGCGGGCGGGCCGGTGGTGTTCGTCTCCAACCATTCCTCCTGGCTCGACATTGCGGTGCTCGGCGGGCAGTTGCCCGCCTGCTTCGTGGCCAAGACCGACGTGGCGTCCTGGCCGCTGGTCAGCACCGTCGCGCGGCTGGGGCGCACCGTCTTCGTCACCCGCCTGCGCCACAGCGCGGCGCGCGAGCGCGACGCCATGCGCGCGCGCATCGAAGCGGGCGACAACCTGATTCTCTTTCCGGAGGGCACCACCTCCGACGGTGCGCGCGTGCTGCCGTTCCGCTCCGCCCTGCTCTCGGTGGCCGAGGGCGTGAAAGGGCTCCGCGTGCAGCCGGTATCGATCGTCTATGACCGCCTCGATGGCCTGCCGACGCGTCGCGGCCTGCGCGCCCGCTTCGCCTATTATGGCGACCACACGATCGGCCCGCATTTCTGGCGCCTCGCCCAGGGCAACGCGATGCGGGTCAGCGTGGTGCTGCACGAGCCGGTCGATCCGCTGGCCTTTCCCGACCGCAAAGCCCTGAGCCAGGCCCTATGGGCGGTGGTGGCGGCGGCGGCGGCCGAGTTGCGCCAGAACCGGCCGGCGCAGCCGCGCCGCGCGGTCCCGCCACCGCCCGCCGACTCGGCGGCCGCATAACGGACTTGACAGACTGGCATCCTTTCCAGTGACACTGACGCCATGCAGATTGACCCATCGGCGGCGCCGTGTCTCTGACCCCGGCGTGGCCCTGATCTCCTGGTGCGCTTGACCGGCACCACGCGCACGGCGATTCCTGCGCCCTGGCGGGCTGGATGGGCCCGCCCCGCGTGTCAGGAGCCTGCCCGATGATGCCAAACCGTGATGCCGCCCCGCGCGGCACTGCGCGCCGCCTCCACGTCCTCACCTGGGGCTGCCAGATGAACGTGTATGACAGCGAGCGCATGAGCGACGCGCTGGCGCCGCTCGGCTTCGCCGCGGTCGCTGAGCCGGACGGCGCGGACATGGTCATCCTCAACACCTGCCATATCCGCGAGCGCGCCACCGAGAAAGTGTTCTCCGAGCTTGGCCGGCTGCGGCGGCTCAAGGAGGCGCGGGCCCAGGCCGGGGCGCGGATGGTGCTGGTGCTTGCCGGCTGCGTGGCGCAGGCGGAAGGCGAGGAAATCCTCGCCCGCGCGCCCTTCGTGGATATCGTGCTCGGGCCGCAGAGCTATCACCGCCTGCCGGGTCTGCTCGCCCGCGTCGAGGCCGGCGAGGCTGGCGTCATCGAAACGGAATTCGACGACGACAAGTTCGCCGCGCTGCCCGCGCCGCGCCGGCTCAGCCCGGTGTCAGCGTTCCTGACCATCCAGGAAGGGTGCGACAAATTCTGCAGCTTCTGCGTCGTTCCCTATACGCGCGGCGCCGAGCACAGCCGGCCGGCGGCGGCGATCCTGGCCGAGGCGCGGGCACGCCTGGCCGCCGGCGCGCGCGAGATCGTGCTGCTCGGCCAGAACGTCAATGCCTGGCATGGCGCCGCCCCCGATGGCGGCGATTGGCGGCTCGGACGGCTGATCCGCGCGCTCGCCGAGCTGCCTGGCCTCGACCGGCTGCGCTACACCACATCGCACCCGCGGGACATGGACGGCGATCTCATCGCCGCGCATGCCGAGGTTCCGGCGCTGGTTCCGTTCCTGCATCTGCCGGTGCAGTCGGGCTCGGACCGCATCCTTGCCGCCATGAACCGGCGTCACCGCGCCGATGACTATCTTCGACTGATCGAGCGCATCCGCGCGGCGCGGGCCGATATCGCGCTCTCTTCGGACTTCATCGTCGGGTATCCTGGCGAGACGGAGGACGATTTTGCCGCCACGCTGGCCCTGGTCGAGCGCGTCGGCTTCGCCCAGGCCTATTCCTTCCGCTTCTCGCCCCGGCCCGGCACGCCGGCGGCCGAAGTGCAGCGGGCGGACATGGTGGACGACGCGGTCGCCGAGACGCGCTTGCACGCCCTGCAAGCGGTGCTGCGCCGCCAGCAGGCAGCGTTCAACACCGCCACCGCCGGGCGGGTGCTCCCGGTCCTGTTCACCGGCCCCGGCCGCCACCCGGGGCAGATCGGCGGACGCACCCCGTATCTGCAGCCGGTGCATCTCAATGGCCCGACAGCCCTGGTCGGGCAGACGCGGATGGTGTCCATCACCGCCGCCAACCCCAATTCCCTCTCTGGTATCCTTGTCCCCGATGCAGAGGAGCGAGCCTGCGCTTGACCCATCTCTCCGCCGCCTCCGTTCCGCTCGCGCGTGGCCCGCAGGACCAGGCGGTCACGCTGCATTTCCCCGACAATCTTCTGCTGCCGTTGCTGCTCGGCGAGCATGACCGCCATCTGGTGCGGATCGAGCAGGGGCTCAGCGTGCGCGTTTCCTGCCGCGGCAACCGGATCGCCGTCACCGGCGAGGCCGGGCGGGTCGGGCAGGCACAGGCGGCGCTGAAGGAGCTCTACCGGCGGCTGCAGCGCGGCGAGGGCATTACCGGGCCGGATGTCGACGCGGCGATGCGCTTGGCGCAGCCGGAGGTCCCGGAAGGGAGGCTGCCGCTCGCAGACCTGCCCGCGATCCGCACTCGCCGCGGGGCCGTTGGACCGCGCACGGCCGGCCAAGCCGCTTACATGGATCTGCTCGGCAGCGCCGAGATGGTCTTTGCCGTCGGCCCGGCTGGCACTGGCAAGACCTATCTTGCCGTGGCGCAGGGCGTGGCCATGTTGCAGGCCGGGCGGGTGGACCGGCTGGTGCTCTCGCGCCCGGCCGTCGAAGCAGGGGAACGCCTCGGCTTCCTGCCGGGCGACATGAAGGAGAAGGTGGACCCCTATCTGCGACCGCTCTATGATGCCCTCGGTGATATGCTGCCCGCAGAGCAGGTGGCACGTCGGATCGGCAACGGCGAGATTGAGGTCGCGCCGCTCGCCTTCATGCGGGGCCGCACGCTCGCCCACGCGTTCGTCATCCTCGACGAGGCCCAGAATACGACCCCGGTGCAGATGAAAATGTTCCTGACCCGCATCGGCGAGGGTACCCGCATGGTGATCACCGGCGACCCGACCCAGATCGATCTGCCGCCGGGACAGCGTTCCGGCCTTACCGATGCGCTGGCGACGCTGGAAGGGCTGGAGGGGATCGGCGTGGTTCGGTTCGACCAGTCCGATGTCGTGCGTCACCCGCTGGTCGCGCGCATCGTCGCAGCTTATGACCAGCGCGATCTGGTCCGGCGCGATGGCCAGGAACGCGACGGCCAGCAGCGCGATGGCGAAGAGACGGGGCGGGCCGGTTCGCGGCGGGCGCGCGCCGCGCCCGGGAAGGATGATGGAACCGCACAGTAGACGCCGCGCCTTCGGGCGCGCCCGGAACGACGATTGCGCGCAGCCGGCGCCGGTTCTGATCGAGGAGCCAGGCTGGCGGCGCCTGGTGCCCGCGGCCGAACGCATCGCCGCACGCGCCGCGGCCGCAGCGCCGAGCATCGCCGCCACACCGACCATCGTGCTCGCCAGCGACCGGGCGGTGCGCCGGCTGAACCGGCGCGACCGCGGCCGTGACAAACCGACCAACGTGCTGACCTATCCACCTCCGCTGCCTGGTCTTGGCGGGGAGATCGTGCTCGCCCTCGGCGTGGTGCGGCGAGAGGCCCGCGCCGCAGGGCGGCACCCGGCGCATCACTTGGCGCATCTCGTCGTCCATGGCGTGCTGCATCTCGCCGGCCACGACCACCATGCTGCCGGCGAGGCACGGGCAATGGAGCAGGCCGAGGCGCGTATTCTGCATCGGCTTGGCGTCCCAAACCCTTGGAAGCCACGGGTCGGGCCCGGCGCATGACCACCTTCTTTTCGTCGCCAGCGGTCGGTTCGGCACGAGGGATGTGGTTCGCGCGTGCCGTCGCACGCCTGTTCGGCCGCACCGGCGAACACAGCGTCCGCGACTCGATCGCCGAACTGGTCGAGGAAGCCGCCGCCGCGGAGCCCTCGGTCGAGGGCACGGCCCCGGAACTGGACCGCCAGGAGCGGGCGTTGATCGCCAACGTCCTGCGCCTGCGCGGCATAACGGCCGACGATGTCATGGTGCCTCGCGCCGATATCGTCGGCGTCCCGGCCGACATCACGCTGGACGCGCTGATGGCGCTGATCCGCCGGGACGGGCATTCGCGCCTGCCGGTCTATCGCGAGCAGTTGGACGACGCGCTCGGCATGGTCCACATCAAGGACGTGCTCGCCTATGTCGGCACGCCCGAGGCATTCCGCATCGAGGCGATCCTGCGCAAGCCGCTGCTGGTGGCGCCGCAGACGCCGGTGCTCGACCTGCTGCTGCAGATGCGGCAGACGCGCATGCATCTGGCGCTCGTCGTCGATGAATATGGCGGCATCGACGGGTTGGTGACGATCGAGGACCTGGTCGAGACCATCGTCGGCGACATCGCCGACGAACACGACGAAGACCAGACGCCAATGATCACCGAGCGGGGCGACGGCGCGCTCGATCTCGACGGCCGCCTGCCGGTGGAGGAGTTCGAGAGCCGGCTCGGCAAGGTGCTGACCGAGGACGAGCGCGCCGCCGATATCGATACCGTGGGTGGGTTGGTGTTCACCCTGGCGGGGCGCGTGCCCGCGCGGGGCGAGGTCATCTCGCATTCGTCCGGCATCGAGTTCCGCATCCTGGAGGCCGATCCGCGTCGCATCCGGCGCATTCGCGCCCGCCGCACCCCACCGGCCGAGGCCGCGGCCTGAAGCGGCCCGGGCCCGCGCGGGTCCGGGCCTCCCCTCAGCCTTCGAGGATGAAGGTCACTTCCATGCTGACGCGATACTCGGCGATGCGGCCGTTCTCCACGCTTGCTTTCATCTCGACGACATGCAGGCCGGAGATGCCGCGCAGCGTCCGGCTGGCCCGCTGCAGGCCTTCGCGCACCGCGGCATCGAAGCCGTCGGGCGATGACGCGGTGATTTTCGACACGCTTGCGACTGCCATCCTGACCTCCCTCGTGGGTCGGCGCGGCAGACCCAGCGCCCGCGGCGCCGACCGCTCCAGCCTACGCCTCCTGTGATCGGGATGGGCAGGATTTTCCGACTGCCATTCCCCTTTGGCCGCGAACCGCTATGGTCCGCGCCCATCAGCCCGAGGATCCTGCCATGCGCTCATCCGGCCGCGCGCGCGACGCTCTGCGCGACGTCAGCATCATCACCGGTTATGCCCGCCACGCGGAGGGCTCAGCCCTCATCCGCATGGGCGGGACCGAGGTTTTATGCGCCGCCAGTGTCGAAGGCCGCGTGCCCGGCTTCCTGCGCGGCTCGGGCGAAGGCTGGGTCACGGCTGAATATGGCATGCTGCCGCGTGCCACCCACACACGCGGCGATCGCGAGGCGGCACGCGGCAAGCAGTCCGGCCGCACCCAGGAGATCCAGCGTCTGATCGGGCGATCGCTGCGCGCCGTGATCGACCGCGCCATATTGGGCGAAATGACCATCACCCTCGATTGCGACGTGCTCAACGCCGATGGCGGCACGCGCTGCGCCGCCATCACCGGCGGCTACGTCGCGCTGGCGCTGGCGTTGGCCCATCTGCGGCGGATGAACGTGCTCGCGCGCAACCCCCTGGTCGGCCAGGTCGCCGCCGTTTCCTGCGGCATCCTCGACGGCGGCCCGGTGCTCGATCTCGACTATGCCGAGGACTCCACCGCCAATGCGGACGCCAATTTCGTGCTCACCGACTCGGGCGGCATCGTCGAGGTTCAGGCAACGGCGGAACGCGCGACGTTCGGCGAGGATGCGCTGGCCGCCCTGCTCGGCCTCGCCCGCGCCGGAACCGCCGAACTTTTCACCCTGCAGCGCGCGGCGATCGAGGCCGCCGGATGATGCATCGTCTCGTTCGCGGCACGCGACTGGTGCTGGCCAGCCATAATCGCGGCAAACTCGTCGAAATCGCCGAACTCCTCGGCCCGCACGGCATTGAGGCGATCTCTGCCGGGGCGCTCGGTCTGCCTGAGCCGGACGAGACCGAACCCGACTTCGCCGGCAATGCTCGTCTCAAGGCGCGCGCGGCGGCGGCGGCCAGCGGCTTGCCGGCGCTCGCCGACGACAGCGGCTTCTGTCTCGCCGCGCTGGGGGGTGCGCCCGGCGTGCTCTCAGCGCGCTGGGCCGGGCCGGAGAAGGATTTTTCCGCCGCCATGGCCCGCGTGAACGCGTCGCTGGGCGCAACGGCGGACCGGCGCGCCTGGTTCGTCGCGGCGCTGGCGCTGGCCTGGCCGGATGGGACGACGGCGACCTATATCGGGCGCGTGGACGGCGAGGCGGTGTGGCCGCCGCGCGGTGGCAGAGGCTTCGGCTACGACCCGATGTTTCTCCCCGCCCGCGAGCCACGGACGTTTGGCGAGATGGAGCCCGCACGCAAGCACGCCATCAGCCACCGCGCGCGCGCCTTTGCCCAGCTCGTCGCCGCGTGCCTTGGATAGGCCCGCTCAGGCCGCCGCCCGGAAGGTCCGCGGGATGCCCGCCTGAGCGACGCCGCCGCGGAGCGGCTCCCCTGGCAGGCCCTCGCGCAGGATCGCGCGGGCGGCGATCAGGGCTTCGAGGTCGATGCCGGTCTCGAAGCCGAGGCTCTCCAGCATGAACACCAGGTCCTCGGTAACGATGTTGCCCGATGCCCCCGGCGCGTAGGGGCAGCCGCCGAGGCCGGCGAGCGCGGCATCGAAATTCCGGATGCCCTCGTCCAGGCCGGCCAGGGCATTGGCCAGGCCGAGTCCCATGGTGTCGTGCAAATGCAGCCCGGTGAGCTTCGGCCCG
Source organism: Pseudomonadota bacterium (assembly GCA_021815825.1). Classification (GTDB taxonomy): domain Bacteria; phylum Pseudomonadota; class Alphaproteobacteria; order Acetobacterales; family Acetobacteraceae; genus JAJZVV01. Next base: position 2,375 of record JAKAZO010000082.1, on the reverse strand, counting down.
ACCGCCGCCCGGACCGCGCGGACCAGCGCGCGCACCTGGGACGGGTGGGCATAGCCGACCGTATCGGCCAGCACCACCTCGTCGACCCCGGCCTCAGCGAGCGCCGCGGCGATGGCGACCGTGCGGGCGGGCGGGACGACGCCGTCGATCGAGCAGCCGAAGGCCGTCGAACAGCCGGCCTCCACTTCCATCCGTCGCTCCTGGGCGCGGGCGAAGGCGGTGATGCGCGCCACTTCGGCCACCTGCTCGGCCGGCGAGCGGTTGAGATTGGCGCGGCTGTGGCCCTCGCTGACGGAAACCGGAACGCTGATCCGGTGGGCGCCGGCGGCGTACGCGGCCTCCGCGCCGCGCAGATTGGGCGCCAGCGCGACCACGGTCAGTCCGGGGATCTGCACCGAAGCGCGCACGATCTCTGCCGTGTCGGCCATTTGCGGGATCAGCCGCGCGGGAACGAAGCTGCCGACCTCGATCTCGGCCAGGCCCGCGGCCGCGAGCGCCTCGATCCAACGCGCCTTGACCGCCGTCGGCATCCGCCCCTTGGCGATCTGCAGCCCATCGCGTGGCCCGACCTCGCAAACGATGACACGCTCGCCCATCTCGTCGCCCTCCGCATGCTCCGTGTCGCCGAGGGTGCCGCCGGGGGAAGCGCATGACAAGCCCGTGGTCGACGGCGCCGATGTTGCCCGCGGCGAGTGGGTTCACTAGGGTTCCGCACATCAGTCCCGTCGCCATATGACGGAGTTCGATAACTTTAGGGACGCCGCGGCACGGACGCGACGTTCATTGCCCAGGGAATTCCAGATATGCCGCGCCTGCCCGCCTCGCTCCTGGCCCTGTTGCTTGCGCTCACCACCCCGGCCCTTGCCCAGCGCGGGCCCGGCGGCCCGCCGGCTGTCGGGGTGGTGCGCGTCGAACGCGCGCCGGTGACCGAGACGAGCGAGTTCATCGGCCGCGTCCAGGCGCCGGAGCGCGTCAACCTGGTCGCGCGCGTCACCGCCTATGTCGAGAAAATCCCCTTCATCGAGGGCGCCGAGGTCAATCGCGGGGACCTCCTCTACGGGCTCGAGAAGCCGCCTTTCGTCGCCGACATCCAGGCCAAGGCGGCATTGGTCTCGCAGGCCCAGGCGCAATACGACAATGCCGAGATCACCTTACGCCGGGCCGAAGCGCTGCTGCACACCCCGGCCGGGCAGCAATCCAACGTCGACACCGCGCGCGCCAACGAGCTTTCGACAAAGGCGCAGCTCATGCAGGCCCAGGCCAATCTGCGCCTGTCGCAGATCAATCTCGACTACACCGACATCCGCGCCCCGATCGCTGGCAAAATCGGCCGCACCGCCGTCACCGTCGGCAACGTGGTCGCCCCCGGTTCGGGGACGCTCGCCGTCATCGTCAGCCAGGATCCGATGTACGTCGTCTTCCCGGTCTCGGTCCGCACGGCTCTGGAGCTGCGCCAGCATTACGCCGCCAAGGGTGGGCTGGCGGCGGTGCTCATCCGCCTGCGCCTGCCGGATGGGCGCATCTACGGACAGCGCGGCAAGATCGACTTCATCGACAACTCGATCACCCAGAGCACGGATACGATCGCGCTGCGCGGCGTCATCCCGAACCCGCTTCTGCCCGGTGCCGGCCCGGCCAATGCCACCGCCCGCGAACTGACCGACGGTGAGTTCGTCGGCGTGATCCTGGAGGGCGTGCAGCCGGTCGAGGCCCTCACCGTCCCGCGCGCGGCCGTGCTGGCCGACCAGGCCGGGGACTATGTCTTCGTCGTCGACGCCGCCAACAAGGCCGAGCAGCGGCGCATCGCGCTCGGCCAGTCCACGCCCTCGACGGCGGTGGTGATGAGCGGGCTCAAAGAGGGCGAGATGGTGGTGCTCGAAGGGTTGCAGCGCGTGCGCGCCGGCCAGCCGGTTTCACCGGGCCCGGCGACACCGCCACCTTCGACCAGCGCAGCCGGCAGGGGCTGAGCCGGTGATCTCCGCCATCTTCATCCGCCGACCGCGCCTCGCGGTCGTGATCGCCCTCGTCACCACCATCGCCGGCGCGCTGGCGCTGTTGCAGATTCCGGTGGCCCAGTTCCCCGATATCGTGCCGCCGGTGGTCCAGGTGACGACCTCTTACCCCGGCGCCTCGGCCGATGTCGTCGAAAGCAGCGTCGCCCAGCCGCTGGAAGCGCGGATCAACGGCGTCGATGACATGCTGTACATGAAATCGACCAGCGGCAACGACGGCAGCTACAGCCTTTCCGTCACCTTCACCCTCGGCACCGACCCCAACATCGACACCGTCAACGTCAACAACCGGGTGCAGTCCGCGCTGGCCCAGCTGCCGCCGGAAGTCGCGCTGGAGGGCGTGACGGTGCAGAAGCGCTCCTT
>JAKAZO010000081.1 GCA_021815825.1 Pseudomonadota bacterium | reverse complement strand
ATGCCGGGCCGCACCGGATAGGCATAGAAGGGCGGCGTTTCGAGGCGCCGCGCCCAGTGGCTCTTCGGCGGCGTGAGGCCCGCGGTGTGGCAGGTGTCGAGCGTCGTCGGGTCGAATTGTCCGGGCTGGACCGCCGCGTTGAAGCGTTCGACCGTGTGCTCCAGGGCCGCCGTGTCGAGCCCGAGTTTCGTCGCCAGCTCGGCGATGCTGCCGGCCTCGATCGGCGGGAACAGCGACGGCATGAACAGATTCGCGGCGGCGGCGTCGAACAGGATGTAGGCGATCTGATCGGGCTGCGCGGCGACGAGCCGGCCCCAGATCGCGTAGCGCTTCGGCCAGATCTCCTCGCCCTCGTCATAGAAGCGCTCGGCGCGGGCGTTGACGACGATGCCGAACACCACGCAATCGAGACGGGTGATGATGCCGCCATCGAATTTCGGCGCCCGCGCGTCGATCGCGACGGCGTGGCACTGCCGCGCATCGCCGACCGGTTCGGCGCCGCGATCGAGCAGCAGGCGCAGCAGCGTGCCGCGATTATAGGGCGAGCCGCGGATGAGGAAATTCTCCGCCGCCGGGCCCCAGGATTCGCGCAGCCAGTCGAGATTGGCCTCGAACCCGCCGGCGGCGGCGACCAGGCTCGCCGCGCGCACCTGCCGCAGGCCGCCAGGCTGGCGGATCGTCGCGGCCTCGAAGCGGCCGCCCGTGATCGCGAGGTCGACCACTTCCGCGTCGTAGAGCACGGTGACGCCGAGCGCGGCGGCGGTGCGGTAGAGCGCGTTCAGCATCGCGCGACCCCCGCCGAGGAAGAAGGAATTGGTGCGCCCGAGGCTGAGCGTGCCGCCGAGCGAGGGCTGGAAGCGCACCCCTTGTTCGGCGATCCAGCCCAGCAGCGCGCTCGATTCGCGGATCATGAAGCGGGCCAGCGCTTCGTCCGTCTGGCCCTCGGTGACGCGCAGCAGGTCGTCCCAGAACTCGGCCTCGGTGTAGGGGCCGGTGAGGAAGCCGGTGGCGGCTTCGTGGGCGCAGCGCATGTTGCGGGTGTGGCGCGTATTGCCGCCGCGATAGAATTTCGGCGCCGCCTCGACGACGAGCACCGAGGCGCCGGCGCGGCGGGCGGAAATGGCCGCGCACAGCGCGGCGTTGCCGCCGCCCGCTACGAGAACGTCGTAGCGATGCGCCAAATCGTCCATGCCGTCCTCTGGAGCTGCCCGCTTCCCGGTAGATTGTATACAACTGTGTCCCTTGTCAAGGAGCCGGCCCTGTGCTCCGGTTCACGTGGGAGCCCATGTCCCCGAGGATCAGGACGCGCGATGGCCGATACGCCGCCACCGGCAGCGGACCTGGAGGCGGAGTTTCCCGGCCTGCCGCTCGGCGAGGCCGTATTCCGCTTCCTCAGCGCCGCGCTGCGCTCGGGCCGCTACCGGCCGGGGGACCGGCTGCGCGAGGAGGAGGTGGCGCGCCTGCTGAAGGTGAGCCGCACGCCGGTGCGCGAGGCGTTCGGGCGGCTGCTGGCGAAGGATCTGGTGGTTCCGGCCGGCCCGCGCGGGCTGATCGTGCGCAGCCTCGATGTCGGCGAGACGCTGGAGCTCTACGCCATGCGCGAGATTCTCGAAGGGGCGGCGGCGCGGTTGGCGGCGCAGCATATTTCCGCACCCGAGATCGGTGTGCTGGAGGAGATTTCCCGCGCCTTCACCGCGGCAACAGCGGCGGATGAGCAGGCGCGCCTCAACCGCGAATTCCACGCCGCGCTCACCCGCGCCGCGCGGAACCGCTTCCTGCGCGAGGCGCTGGAGCAGTTGCAGGATGCGATCGCGGTGCTCGGCGCCACCACGTTCAGCCTGCCGGGACGCAGCAGCACCGCGGCGCAGGAGCACGCCGCGGTGCTGGCCGCCATCGCCGCGCGGGACGCGGACCGGGCCGAGCTGGAGGCCAGGCGCCACATCAGCGAAGCCCTGCGCTGCCGCCTGACCTTGATGCGCCGGTAATGGGCTGGGTCGGGCCCCGAAGCATAATCCCATCAGAACGAACCGGCTGATCGGAGAACTTTGCTCGAACGCACCACAACATCGAGCGCGCCTCCTTTGCCGGCTCGCGCCCCGCCGTCGCCCCGGCTTGCCCGCGCGAGGTCATGGGTGCACGCTGCTGCTCTAGATTTGGTTCTGGAGCACGATCGTCCGGCCTGATGATTCCATCAGGTTGGACCGTGCTCTGGGCCCGGCGGCATCGAAGGGAGAGTGCAGGTGCGAGGGAAAGAGCCAGGCTGGCGGCGTGGCGTTGCGCTCGGCGCCGTTCTTGGCACCATGGTGGCGCTGATGGGCGCTGCCTGGGCCGAGGGCAATCCGTTCATCGGGCGCTGGCACTTCAACCGGGCGGCATCGAAGCTGCCGGCCGGCGAGGTTGCGCCGACCGACATGATGCTCGAGTTCCACCGTGTCGACAGCGCGCACATCCGCTGGTCGGTGACGATCACCAACGCGCAGGGGCGGCCGTCGGTGGAATCGTTCGACACGCCGGCCAATGGCGAGGCCTATCCGATCAATGGGGACACCGTCGCCGCCTTCCGACTGAGCGAAACGAGCCTCGAGGGCACGTTCAAAGGGCCCGCGGGCGAGACCGACGCGCTGGATTGCGCGCTGTCGCCCGATCAGCACCGCATGACCTGCAACGGCACGCTCACCGGCATCGACGGGAAGACCCAGACCTACGTCGACGTCTACGATCGCAAGTGAGCCAGCGCTTCGCGCGGTGCGCGCGTGCCGGCAGCGTCCGACCCCGCCGCAGGCCGGCGGCGCTGCTTCTCGCCGCCCTGCTCCTGGCGGCATGCGATGGCGGCTACGGCTATGTCGGCTCCGATTATGCCGGTCCGGGCTATGGCTATGCGCCGGGCTGGGGTGACCTCGGGTGGGGAGGCCTCGGCTGGGGCGGTTGGGGTGGCGGCTGGGGTGGTGATTGGGGCGGCGGCTGGGGTGGCGACCGCGGCGGCTGGGGCCATGGCTGGGATCATGGCGGCGACCATGGCGGGTGGGGCGGCGCCCGCGGCGGCTGGGGCCATGGCTTCGCCGGGCACGGCGGCTTTGCCGGCGGGCATGGTTTCGCCGGCCATGGTTTCGCTGGCCATGGCGGCGGTTTCGGCGGTGGGCACGGCGGCGGCTTCGGGGGCGGTCACGGCGGCGGCGGCGGCCACCGCTGAGGCCGCCGCCCGCTTTTCGGTTCAGATGAACGCGGGCGGTGGCTCGAAGCCCCGCCAGTGCCGTTCCAGCAGCCGCGCGACCGCGAGCGTCGTGCGGTCGCCGTAGAACGGGCCGACGATCTGCACCCCGATCGGCAGCCCCGCCTTGGTCAGCCCGAGCGGCGCCACGCTCGCCGGCAGGTGGAAGCCGCAGGTGATGCCGGGCCAGAACAGCATGTCGTTGTAGCCGGTCTCGGTCCCGGCGACGGTGATGCGCCGCGCCCAGGCCGGGCGATCCTCGATATGGGGCAGGGCGGGCATGCCGATCACCGGGCAGAGCAGCACGTCCCACTCATGGAAGAACGCTCCCCAGGCGCGGCGGATGCGCATGCGCTGCTCGTTGTCGGCCAGCCAGGCCCGGTGCAGCGGTTCCATGGCGCGATCCATGATCGCGTCGGCGCTCTCGTCATCGGCGGCGCGGGCGGCGGCGCGGGCACGGACCTCGGCCAGCGCCGGCTCGCCGAACCGGGCTCCGAGGGCCGCGGCCAGCAGGCGGAGATAGAGCCGGAACCCGTCCCTGGCGTCGAACGCGGGGCGCGCGGTGTGGCTCACCTTCGCGCCCTGCTTCTTGAGGAAGCCGCCCAGCGCCGTGAGCGCGCCGGCGATTTCCGGGTCCGTCAGCGTCGCCTTGTCCTCCGCCCACACGGCGACGCGCAGTTCGGTCAGCTCCGTGGTGCGGGGCTTCGGCAGCGTCGGGCGGAAATCGGTCTCCACCGGGTCCGGCCCGGCGATCAGGTCGAGCGCGATGCTGAGATCGTCGGCCGAGCGGGCGAGGGGGCCGATGACCGAAATGTCCGTCGTCGCCACCGACCCGGCGAGCGAGTGGCCGAGCGGCGAGCACAGGCCCCAGCTCGGCTTGTGGCCGAACACGCCGCAGGCATGCGCCGGCTGGCGGACCGAGCCGCCAATGTCCGAGCCCAGCTCCAGCGCTGAGAACCCCGCGGCCAGCGCCGCCGCCGAGCCGCCGGAGGAGCCCCCCGGCGTATGGCCGAGGTTCCAGGGATTATTGGTGCGGCCATAGACCGGGTTGACGCTCTGCCACTCGGCCAGCAGCACCGGCACGTTGGTCTTGCCGTAGATCACCGCCCCGGCGGCGCCCAGCCGCTGCACGGCGAGCGCATCGCTGGCGGGGACGTTGCCGCGCGCCGCCTCCACGCCCCAGGTCGTCGGCAGGCCGGCGATGTCGAAACTCTCCTTCACCGTCATCGGCACGCCGTAGAGCGGCGCTGGCCCGGCCTTCTCCATCGCGCCCTTGCGGTCCAGCGCCTTGGCGCGCTTGCGGGCCCGGTCGAAATCCCGCACCACGACCGCGTTCACCGCCCCGTCCAGCCGCACGACGCGGTCGAGCATGGCGTCGAGCAGTTCGAGGCAGCCGATCTGGCGTCGGCGCACCATGGCCGCGAGACGTTTGGCGGAGGCGAAGGCGAGATCGGTCATGGCGGTTTTCCCCTCGTTTCCGCCACTCCAGACCGGCGCCGGCGTGCGGTCAAGGCGGGGCGCTGGCGCGGATGCGGCAATCATCCGGGCCGGCTCGGTGCCCGACGGCCGCAGTCCGGCCGCCGTCAGCGCCGCCGGCGCGTCAGCAGCAGCCCGGCGAGTCCGCTGCCCAGCAGCGCCAGCGTCGCCGGCTCCGGCGCCGCTTGCGGGCTGGAGAGCAGGGTGATCGTCACCTCGCCGTAGGGATTGGTGTTGCCGCCGGTCACCAGGCTCTGCCCGGTGGGCAGGGCCAAGGCGAGGTCCAGGTAGGAACCGCCGCCACCGCCGCCGCCCCCGCCCGCGGACAGAAGCGTGCCACCGCCGAGGATGCCGCCATACCCGGCGCCACCGCCGCCGGAATAGCCGCCGCCACCACCGGCGGAATAATCGGGAGCACCGCCGCCGCCGCCTGCGCCCCCTGCGACGTACCCGGTGCCTCCGGCGCCACCCGCCGCGGCGCCGCCGCTGGTCGTGCCAACGCCGTTTCCGCCCGCCGAGAGCCAGCCGCCGCCGCCGCCGCTCGTAGCGCCTTGCCCGCCGCTGCCCGCGGTTCCGCCGGCCCCGCCCGGGTTGCCGCCGTCACCCGCGCCGCCGGCGCCACCTGCGGTTCCGGCATTTCCGGGCGCACCGGCCTGCCCGTTGTCCCCGGGATTGGGGGGGCCGTAAGTGATCAACCCTGCACCGCCGCCGCCGGCCGCTGCGGCGAGCAGCGTCGTCGTCGTTCCGGGCAGGAAAACAAAACTCCCGCCACCCCCGCCGCCCGAAAAGGGCCCGCTCCCGCCGGCACCGCCGACGATGATGGACACGGTTTCCCCCACCAGCAGGTTGAACTGGGCGTCCACTTTCGCCCCGGCGCCGCCGATGCCTTGCGGCGACCCGCTCGTCGCGCTGCCACCTTGGGCGCCGAAGAGGTCGAACCCGTATGTGCCGGCCGACGTTGCCGTGAAGATGTAGTCCCCGGCCGTCGTCTGGTCGAATACCACCCCGGCGACCGCCGGCGTGCCCGAAGCCGCCATCGCCAGCGCCGCTGTCCCCAGCGCCGCCATTACGCCACTGCGCATCTGCCTTCCCCCCGCCTGAGCTCCCGTGGCAACCTGCCCGACGCGAGATTGCCGCCCCAACCGTCCCATGAAAGATCATGTTGGTCACCGGATGGCGTCGTGTCGAGCAATCGCGGGTTGCATCGCTCTTAAATAATGTGACCGCGCAACGACCAACCGTGTTCCTGGCGATATCGAGAGCCCGCGTCCGGCATGTGATTGCAGTTCTCACGGTCCCAGCGGGAAGCGGCAGTACTACCCAGCCGCTCCCCGCCTTGAGCGCGTGTTTATTGACGGCGGCGCAGGCGCCGGATCATGCCGAGGCCGAGCAGCGCCGCGCCGAGAAGGCTCATGCTCGCCGGTTCGGGCACGGCGAACTCAAGATAGGCCGGCGGCGAATGGCCCTCGGAATAGACGAGATCGAGGCTCGCCACGCCGGTTGAGCCATTCCACATGTAGGATTCCACCACGCCTGGCGCATTGATGGCGGTGAAACCGGGCAGAAGATGGCCGTTGATCTTCAGACTGACGCCATCGTCATGGGCGATCGAGATCACATCGCCCTTGTCGAGCCAGACATTGCCGGTGATCTCCATGAAGGTCAGCCAGGCGCAGGTATTGTTGGCGCACGAGATGAGCGGCGTCGTGGAAGTCGCAGCACCACCCAGATTGGGATTGGTCAGGCCGGAATAGGCGATCGTTGCAGGGTTCACCGCGCCGAGGCTGGTGAGGTAGCTGCCGATGGTGAAGTCCTGCGTCGCATTTCCGGAATTTTGGTAGAAGCCGTAGCTGCTGAAATTGATCAGCGAGGTCGAGAAGGTCGCATCCGCCGTCGCGGCCGGGATGTTGGCGAACGTGGCGTCGCGCAGGCAGCAATTGCCGGACGTCGCCGGTGTCGGCGTGGTGAACCAGACCTTAGCGGACGCCGGTCCACCGAACGGATCCAGCTGCGTCGCGACGACGTAAGGGCCTGCCCAGCCCGGCGCCGCGTGGGCGAGGATCGCCACGGCGGCGGCGAGAACCGCCAGACGAAGTGGCGCGGTCGCGTGCAATATTCTCCGTGACATATATCGTGCGCAGCGATGCGCCCACAGAGGGGTACGCTTCATTGTCGTCCTCCTACGCTACTTCGCTTCCCCCCGTATTTTATGGAAAATTTGTCGAGCATGTGATGACAGGCGTCGTGCGGAGACCAACGTCAATGTGGTTGCGCACCTGACTCAATGCATCTCGACTTGCTATTGGGGATCGCCAATCCTGAGATCAGCGATCGCAGGGCATCATCTGGTCGGAACCTGATCAGATGTGCCAAGGTTTCGATAGCGGAATTCGACGCAATTAGCAACGGCGTCACCGCCCCGTATCGGCAGGTCCGCAACACAAGATCGTGTGGCCGGGGCTGGGGCCCCCTACCGCAACGCTCCGAGCGCCCAGGCCAGCACGCCCTTCTGCGCGTGCAGCCGGTTCTCGGCCTCGTCGAAAACCACCGAGCGCGGCCCGTCGATCACCTCGGCGGTGACTTCCTCGCCGCGATGGGCCGGCAGGCAGTGCATGAAAATCGCATCCGGTGCGGCCTGCGCCATCAGCGCCGCGGTGACGCGATAGGGCGCGAGCAGCGCGTGCGGGGCGCCCGCCGGGTCGTCGGACATGCTGACCCAGGTGTCGGTGACGACGCAGCGCGCCCCGCGGACCGCCGCCACCGGATCCGTCAGGCATTGCACCGCGGCGCCCTCCGCCTGCGCCCAGGCGAGCACCGCCGGGTCCGCGCACATCGCCTCCGGCGTCGCCAGCCGCAGCGTGAAGCCGAAGCGGGCCGCAGCCTCGATCCAGCTATGCGCGACATTGTTCCCCGCCCCGCACCAGGCCACCACCTGGCCCTCGATCGGGCCGCGATGCTCCTCGAAGGTCAGCAGGTCGGCCATGATCTGGCAGGGATGCGAGGCCTCGGTCAGGCCGTTGATCACCGGCACCGAAGCGTGGGCGGCGAGCTCGCGCAGCTTGGCGACGCGGTCGGTGCGCAGCATGATCGCGTCGACATAGCGCGACAGCACCCGCGCCGTGTCGGCCACCGTCTCGCCGCGGCCGAGCTGCATCTCGCGCGCCGACAGCACTACCGTATCGCCGCCGAGCTGGCGCATCGCCACCTCGAAGCTGACCCGCGTGCGCGTGCTCGGCTTCTCGAAAATCAGCGCCAGCGTGCGTCCGGCCAGCGGGCGGGAGCTGTCCCGCCCGGCGCGCTTGAAGCCGGCCGCGGCGTCCAGCATGCGGCGGAGCGTGGCGGTGTCGAAATCGCGCAGATCGAGGAAATGGCGCGGCCCCGCCTGCTTGCCGGTGCGCGGGGCGGAACTGCCGCGGCGCCCCGCGCCCTTGCTCTGCGTCAGGCTCACTGCGCCGCCGCTCCCGCCGCCGCAGCCTCGCGACAGCGCCGCGCCGCGCGGTGCAGCATCCCGAGCCCGGCATCGATGTCCGCCTCGGCGACGGTCAGCGGCGGCATCAGGCGGATGACGTTCTCCCCGGCATTGATGCCGAGCAGCCCCTCGGCGAGCAGCGCCGCGTTCACCGTGGCCTGCGGCAGGCGGCATTTCAGCCCGAGCAGCAGGCCGAGGCCGCGCACCGCCTCGAACACGTCCGCGAACTCGGCGGCGAGGGTGGCGAGCCCGGCCCGCAGCCGCGCTCCCTTGCGCTCGACCGCGCCGAGGAACTCCGGGTCCAGCAGCACGTCGAGCACGGCATTGGCGGCGGCGCAGGCGAGCGGATTGCCGCCGAAGGTGGTGCCGTGGGTGCCGGGGACGAGATGGCGCGCGACCGGCTCGCGGGCGAGGATGGCGCCCATCGGGAAACCGCCGGCGATGCCCTTGGCCAGGCTCATCACGTCCGGCGCCACGCCGGCATGCTCGTGGGCGAACAGCCGCCCGGTGCGGCCCATGCCGGACTGCACCTCGTCCATGCCGAGGATGAGCCCGAACTCGTCGCACACCGCGCGCAGATCGCGCAGGAACTGGGTCTCGGCGGCGCGGATGCCGCCCTCGCCCTGGATCGGCTCGATCAGGATCCCCGCGGTGTGCGGCCCGATCGCGGCGCGCACCGCGTTCATGTTGTTCAGCGGCACATGGTCGAAGCCGTCGACGACGGGGCCGAAGCCGTCGAGATATTTCGGGTTCCCGGTGGCGGCGAGCGTCGCCAGGGTGCGGCCGTGGAAGGCGCCCTCGAAACAGATGATGCGGTAGCGCTCGGCCCGGCCGGTGCCGGCCATCGCCTTGCGCATCATTTTGATCAGCCCCTCGTTCGCCTCGGCGCCCGAATTGCAGAAGAAGACGCTGTCGGCGAAGCTCGATTCGACCAGCCGCGCGGCGAGCGTCTCGGCCTGCGGAACGCGGTAGAGATTCGAGACATGGATCACCCGCCCGGCCTGCTCGGCGATGGCGCGCACCAGATGCGGGTTGGCGTGGCCGAGCGAGGAGGTGGCGATGCCGGCGCCGAAATCGAGGAATCGTCGCCCGTCAGCCGTCCACAGCCAAGCCCCTTCGCCCCGCTCGAAGGCGAGGTCGGCGCGGTTGTAAGTCGGCATCAGCGCTTGGATCATCGGCTCTCCGATCCACTGGTGGTAAACGACCACTTTGCGAAAGCCGCGGGGGCAAGTCAAACGGAGCCATGACGCCCGCGGCGGCGCCGTGCGGGCGACCCGTGCCGGATCTGGGCCCGAAACCCGCATGGCCGCATCCCGCATGGCCGCGCCCCGCCAGCCTGGCTTGCCCGCCCGCCAACCCGTGGCATGCTGCCCGCCATGGCCCGCCGCGCAGCCGCAGCGCTGACCCCTCCCGACGAATCGGCGCTGCAAGCCGCGGCGCTGGACCATCTCGCCCGCTTCGCCGCGACCGAGGCCGGGTTGCGGCGGGTGCTGGAGCGGCGCGTCGCGCGCTGGGCGCGGGCGGCCGAGGCGGCGGGGGTGGCTGAGGTGGCGGTGCAGGCGCAGCAGGCGCGCCGGTTCGCCGCCGCCATCGCCGCCCGCCTCGCTGCCGCCGGGGCGGTGAACGATGCCGATTTCGCCGCCGCCCGGGCCAGCCGCCTGGTCCGCTCCGGCCGCTCGCAGCGCGCCATCGCGGCGCATCTCGCGGCCAAGGGCGTCGATGCCGAAACCGCCCGCGCCGCGCTGGAAGCGGGCGAGGGGGGCGATCTCGCCGCCGCGCTGGCGCTCGCCCGCCGCCGCCGCCTCGGCCCCTTCGCCGCCGCGCCAGGGGGGGATGAGGCCCCCCCCGATGAGGAGGAGGGCTCCCGGCGCGCGCTCGCTATCCTCGCCCGCGCCGGATTCGGCCAGGAGACCGCGCGTCGCGCGCTGGCGATGGAACGCGACGCCGCCGAAGCGCTCCTCCTGCGTCTGCGCCATGGCTGAGACGGAGCCGCCCGCCGCCGCGCCGCCGGTGATCTTCACCGCGGCGGGCATCCGCCACGGCATGCGCCGCGCCGCCTGGCTGACCATCGGCATGGCGCCGTTCGGGCTCGCCGTCGGCATGCTGAGCGAGCGCCATGGCCTGTCGCTGGCCGAGACGGTGCTGATGAACGCGCTGGTCTTTGCCGGCACCAGCCAGATCGTCGCGCTGGAGCATTGGTCCCATCCCGCGCCGCTGATCGGGCCGCTGGTCGCGGCCTTCGCGGTCAATCTGCGCATGGCGCTGATGGGGCCGGTGCTGGCGCCCTGGCTGGACCGGCTGCAGGGCTGGCGCAAGCTGGCGACGCTGCATCTCGTCGTCGATCACAGTTTCGCGCTCTCGGTGCTGGAGATGCAGCGTGGTGGGCGCGATGCCGGCTTCCTGTTCGGCGCCGGCCTGGCGCTGTGGCTCTCCTGGCTGGCCGCGAGCACGGTCGGGCGCCTGGCCGGCGGTGTGCTGGCGCTGCCGGCGGGGCATCCGCTGTTCTTTGCCGCGCTGGCCGCGATCGTCTCCCTGCTGGTGCCGCTCTGGCGTGGCCGGCGCGATCTGCTGCCCTGGGTGGTTGCCGGAATCGTTGCGCTTCTCGTGGCCCGGGTTGCGCCCGGCTCGTCCTGGTACATCATCGCCGGCGCGCTCGCCGGCAGCCTCGCCGCCGGGCTGCGGGGAGGCGCGTGATGGCGGGCATGATGGGGCTGGAGGGCGCGACCGTGGCCGCGATCGCCGCGATGGCCGTGGCGACCTACGCGTGCCGCGCCGGCGGCTACTGGCTGTTGCGCCGGCTGCACCCGAGCCGCTTCCTCCGCGCCATGCTCGCCGCCCTGCCAGGCGCGCTGTTCATCGCCTTCGTCGTGCCGGCGCTGGCCGCGGGCGGGGCGATGCAGTGGGCCGGCGCGGCGGCGACGCTGGCGATGGTCGCGGCCACCGGCAATGTCGCGCTCGGCATCATTGCCGGCACCGGCACGGCCTGGGTGGTGTGGGCGCTGCGATGACGCCGGCGCGCGCCATATCCGGCGGCATCGCCGCGACCTTCCTCGGCATCGGGCTGCAGCGCTTCGCCTATTCGCCGCTGCTGCCGGCGATGATCGATGCCCACTGGCTGGGCCCGGGCGCGGGCGGGGCGCTGGGGGCCGCAAATCTCGGCGGCTATCTGTTCGGTGCCCTGTTCGCCCCCGCCGTCGGCCGCGCCGCGGGGGTGCGGCTGGCCCTGCGCGCGGCGGCGCTGGTGGAGGCGGTGGCTTTTGCCCTGTGCGCCTGGCGGGGCGGACTGGTCTGGTTCCTGCCCTGGCGCGTCGTCGCCGGATTCGCCGGCGGCGTGCTGATGGTGCTCGCCGGGCCGGCGGTGCAGGCGGTGGTGCCGGCGCGGATGCGTGGCTTCGCCGCCGGACTCACCTTCATGGGCGTCGGGCTCGGCATCGTCGCCGGCGCCGTGGCCGTGCCGCTGCTGCTGCCGCACGGCCTCGCCGCGACCTGGGCCGCGCTCGCGGCGATCGCCGTCCTCATCACCATCCTGGCCTGGACCGCGTGGCCGGACGTGCCGCCCCCGCCACACCGCCCCGGCGGGTGGATCGGCGGGCGCATCGGCGGGCGCGACGGGGCGGAGATGCTCGCCGCCTATGCCCTCGCCTCCGTCGCCGCCACGGCGCACATGCTGTGGTGGCCGGATTTCATTGCCCGCGGCCTGGGCCGTGGCACCGCCGCCGGGGCTGCGTTCTGGCTGCTCTACGGCCTCGCCGCCGTCGCCGGCCCGGCGCTGTGCGGGCGGCTGGCGGATCGGCTCGGCGTCGCCGTCGCCCTCGTCGTCACCCTCACCGCCCAGGCCATCGCCCTGGCTCTCCCCTTGGCGCTGCCGCCCGGCGCCGGAGCCAGCGTCGCGCTCGCCGCTTCGGCCGTGCTGGCTGGCGCCACCGCCATCGGCACCACAGGGCTGGTGCTTACGCGCGCGCGAGAGATTGCGGGCGAGGGTGCGCCCGGCCTTTGGAGCCTGGCCAGCGCCGCGTTCGGCGCGGCGCAGACGGCGACGGGGTTCCTGTTCGCCTGGATGTTCGTCACCCTGGGCGGGGCCGCGGGTGGACATCGCCCGCTTTTCGGCGTCAGCCTCGCCGCCGGGCTGGGGGCGCTCGCGCTGGTGGTGCTCAGCCTGCGGCGATCCGCTCGGCAAGCCGCGTGAATTCGGCGATATCGAGCGTCTCCGCCCGCCGCGTGCCGGCGATCCCCGCCGCGGCCAGCAGCGCCTCACCGCCGAGCCCGGCGAGCGCGCCGCGCAGCATCTTGCGCCGCTGGCCGAAGGCGGCAGCCGTCAGCCGCTCCATCGCGACGACCAGCGCCGGGGCCGGCTGCACCGCATGCGGCGTGAGCTGAACCACGGCGGAGGCCACTTTCGGCGCCGGTGTGAAGGCCGCGGCCGGCAGGCGCAGCACGATGTGCGGCGCGGCCACGAGCCGGGCCAGCACCGCCAGCCGCCCATACGACGCGGTGCCCGGCTCGGCGACGATGCGCTCGGCCACTTCGAGCTGGAACATCAGCGTCAGCCGCTCATAGGCGCCGGCCTGGCGCAGCCAGCGGATCAGCAGCGGCGTCGCGACGTTGTAGGGCAGGTTGGCGATGATCTGGCGCGGCTGCGGCACCAGCGCCGGCAGGTCCATCGCCAGCGCGTCCCCCTCGATGACGCGCAGGCGGCCCGGCGCGTGCGGCGCGAG
>JAKAZO010000080.1 GCA_021815825.1 Pseudomonadota bacterium | reverse complement strand
GTTGGCCTCCGGCGTTCTGGCTCCGGCGAGGGGGACCGGCTCGGTCGTTGCGGGCATCCCGTCGGCGGATGTGTACGCGACCTTCGTCCCGGCGGCGGGCCAGTCGGGCTTCTACGTCGCGCCGCCCGCCACTGGGTATGTGGGGCTGAACCTGGAGAGCTCCTTCACCAACACGTCGTCGGTCGTGACGCTTGCGCCCTGTGGCAGTCTCACCTGCGTAGCGGTGAACGGCGGTGGCGGCAACGCGACCTTCGTGGTGCCGGAGCCGGCGTCGATGCTGCTGCTCGGCAGTGGTCTGGCCGGTCTTGGCCTGATCCGCCGCCGCCGTTCCGCTGTCTGAGCGCCGGAACCGCAGCGGATCTCGTCCGCACATGAGCTGAGGCGATTGGCCATCCGGGACCCGGATGGCCAATCTGCTATCTGGGGCAGGCATGTCCCGAAATCAGGGAAGGGAGTGGGATTTCGATCGGTGCGGCTGGTAGAACCAACCTATGCGCCGATGCGCGCCCCGATTGACGCTGGGTTGCGTTGCGGTCTTTCGCGCCGCACCGACCGGCGAGCCTCTCCGCCCATATGGAGGGAGATCCCGCCGAGCAGGCGCGAACGCTCCGATGTTGCGGTGAGCGGGCGCGGGCGAGTACTCTTCTCATTTCAATCTTCCGTGGCGCCACGCGCCCAGCGGTCTTTTCGCCGCAAGACTTCCTTAATCCCCCCGCTGCCACCATCGTCGCGCGCAAGAGGCGCCCGCCGGCAACATGCCGGCGCCAGGGCCAACGCGCCGGACCCAGGGCTCCGGCCGCGCTTCCCGGACAGACGAACCGGAGCGGAATATTTTTTCGGATCGTTTGTTATCGGGCGACCGCCGCAAGGCGGCTGCAACGAGCAGCGTATATTGCGCTTGTGGTGATGGCGCCGTCCGCTCGCGCGCGTCCGCGCGCCGACGGCCGGGCCAGGCCGCAACGCGGTTGGGTGGATTGGAGGTATGCATGCGACCGGTATTTTCGTACGCCCTGGCGTTTGATCGCAATATTGGCTGGCTCACCGAATGGGAACAGCTTGCGCTGCGCGGCAAGCGCATCGCCATCGCCGGCATGGGCGGTGTCGGCGGCGTCCATCTGCTGACACTCGCCCGCTTCGGCATCGGCGCCTTCTCCATCGCCGACTTCGACCGTTTCGACATCGTCAATTTCAACCGCCAGATCGGCGCCACGATGGCGACCGTCGGCCGGCCCAAAATCGACGTCCTCGCCGAGATGGCGCTCGCCATCAATCCCGAGCTGCGGCTCACTCGTTTCGAGAAAGGAATCGATGCCGGAAATGTCGATGCCTTTCTCGAAGGCGTGGACCTCTTCGTCGATGGCTTCGATTTTTTCGAGCTCGCCATCCGCCGGCGCGTCTATGCCCGGTGCGCCGAACTCGGCATCCCGGCCCTCTGCGCCGCGCCGATCGGCATGGGGGCCGGCTGCCTCGCCTTCGTTCCCGGCGGCATGAGCTTCGAGGAGTATTTCCGCTTCGAGGGCCAGTCGGACAACGAGCAGTATCTGCGCTTTCTCATCGGTCTGGCGCCCCGTGGCCTGCACCGGGCCTACCTGGTGGACCCGGGCCGGGTCGATCTGCCCAACCATAAGGGGCCATCCACCGGCGCCTCCTGCACCATCTGCGCCGGCATCACCGCGGTCAACGCGGTCAAGCTGCTGTTGCGCCGCGGCGAGGTCCAGGCCGCCCCCTACCACCACCACTACGACGCTTTCCGCAACAAGCTCGTCGTCTCACGTCTGCCGCGGGGGTTGAACGGGCCGCTGCAGCGGCTGAAGCTTGCGATCGCGCGCCGGGTCTACGAGTCCGCGCGCACGCGCACGCCCACGCGCCCGGAGGCGCCGCCGCGCACGCCGATGGATGAGATCCTGAACCTGGCGCGGTGGGCGCCGAGCCCGGGAAATGCCCAGCCATGGCACGTCACCGTCACCGGAGCGGCCAGTCTGGTGATCGACATCGCCCGGCCGGGCCCGGAACACCCTTATTCCTATCGCGGCGGCGAGCCCACCTGTCTCGCCGCCGGCACGCTGATCGAGACGATGCGCATCGCCGCCTCGGCGCAGGGCCTCCGTCTGGATTGGCGCCTGGTCGACGAGTCCGATGGGCTGCGCGTCGCGGTCGAATTCGCCCGTGACGGGGGGGGCGGGCTCGATCCGCTGTTCTCCTATCTCACCACCCGCTCCGTCGATCGCCGGCCCTATCGGCGGCGCGCCCTGACGGAAGCGCAGAAATCGGCACTGGCGAGCGCCCTTGGCGATGGGCTGGTCCTGTCCTGGCACGAGCCCGCCTCGGTCGCCCGCCTCGCGGCCCGCGCCACGCGGCGGATGGCAAGGCAGCCGGACGCCGTGGCCGCGCTCGCGCGATCGATCGATCCCGACCGGGCCCACAGCCCGAGCGGCATCCCCGCCGGCGCGCTCGGCCTCGGCCACCTTGGCCGCGCCCTTCTGCGCCGGGGGCTGCGCCGTGGGCTGCCCGGCTCGTCGGCGCCGCCCTCGCTCGTGGCCGGTGTGCTCGCCGCGTTCCGGGCCGACACGGTGCCGATCCGGGCCAGCGGCGGCTGCTTCAGCGTGCGCCGCGCCGCCGGCGCCGCGACCGGGACGGTCTCGGTGATCGAGGCCGGACGGGCCGTGCAGCGCCTCTGGCTGACCGCGTCGCGGCTGGGCCTGGCCATGCAACCGCTGTTTCGGCCGCTGGCCATGGCCGCGTCCTCGCCGGCGATGGCCGGCCCCTTCCGCGGCGAGATCGGCGATCCGGAGGCGGTGCTGTTCCTCGCCCGTATCGGTTCTCCGCGCAGCACCGCGCCCAATGCCCGCTCGACGCGGCGGCCACTGATGGATCTCATCACCACCGCGCTGCCGTTGAACTCCGCCATTGCCGTGCCGACCGAGCCTGCCCGATGGACCGTTGAAACCGTTTAGCCTGCTGTCTTCTTTTGGCTCCCCGTTCGTTTTAGCCCCAGGCGGTCCCTGGCCGCCGCAGATCAGAGGAAGCGCATTTGCCATGAATGCCATTTCCCGAACTGACGATGTTTGCGCCGCTCTCGAGGAATTCGAAATGCTGCCGGCCGAAACGCCGGAATTGCGCCACGAGGCCTACCGCGTCCGCCACCAGGTCTATTGCGTCGAGAATGATTTTCTCACCGGCATCAATGGCCTGGAGATGGACGAGTACGATGCCCACTCGCGCCAGATGGTGCTGTGCCGCCGCGGCAGCCTCGATGTCGTCGGCACGGTGCGTCTGGTTCTGCCCCGGCCCGACCGGCTGCACGCGAGCTTCCCGGTGCAGCGCGTCTGCCACCCGGACCATCTCGCGCATCTGCCTCTGGCGCGCACCGGCGAGGGCTCCCGCTTCGCCCTCTCGAAATACCGGCTCGGCGATTCGCGCGCGCCGTTGCAGCTTCTGCGCGTGTGGCTGATGCACGGCATCGTGCGCATGAGTGTGGAGGCCGGCCACACCTACATTCTTGCGGTGATGGAGCGGAGCCTGCTGCGTCTCCTGCGCATGACGGCCGTGAACTTCATCGAGCTGGGCCCGGCCGTCGAATATCACGGGCTTCGCCAGCCGGCCTATGTGCGCATCCAGACCATGCTCACCCAGGTGCTGGAGAAGAGGGTCGATGTCTGGGACATCATGACCGATGGCGGGAGCTATACCCACGAGCAGGTGCTCGCGCGCGAGACCGCCTGACATCAGCGCCAGATAGTTGGTGAGGCCATCAGCCTGCCGGTACCGCGCGCTTGGTGTGCGGCTCCTTGCTATTTGCCTGCGCCCCTTTGGGGGTCTCGTGCGCGGTCTCGGAAGCCTTCATCGCCTTCTCTGAGTGTTCGAACCCGGCCTTGTGATCACCCTTCTGGTGCGGGTCGGCCGCCATCCGATGGGTCTTGGCCGCGTTCGTGTGGCTGATTGCTGGCATGGTGTTGCGCTCTGGTTGCATGCTGCTGCGGTGAGGATGCGCGGCCGCGCCAGCGACCGGCAGGTCGGGCGCGCCTGCACCCGATTTGGCAGATCCGTTGGCGATGCAGCGAATGCTCAGCGCCACGCCTCTGGCCACGTGCTGCATCATAGGCGCGCGCTGATGCCGTGTGTCAGACTCGGAATTTACTCAGTCAGGTAAGGAGTCCCCGTCAGCGTTGTCCGGGGCTGGCCGAGGCGTTGGCTCGTGTCCACCCTGCCGCCGTGCGCGCACCACGGCGGCCGGCGCTGAGCATCAGGGCCGGTAGGCGAGGCGCAGCGCGCCCCAGAGCTTGCCGCGCACGCGGATCGGCGCGTCGACTTCCTTCATCAGCACGAACTTCCCCTCCCCCATGTCGCGCTCATAGGATTGCAGCAGGTCCTCGCCGCGCGTGCCGCAGGCGGCGGCGGCGCGGCCGGCGCTGTCGTTGAAGATGCGCCGGTTGCGGGCGTTCACCGTATTCCACGCCCGTTCGCCCTCGCGCTGCGGTTTGGAGAACACGAGATTGTGCGTCGGCAGGTAGCCGTTGCGGTCGACCGCGGCGCAGAACACGACGCGCTTGTCGAGCTCCAGCATGCGCTCCTGGATCGGCGGCAGCACCCGGTCGGTGAAGTCGGTGAAGCGGGCCATCACCTGTTCCGGATCGGTGCCCGGGATCGGCGTATAGGTCATGTCGAACAAGGCCACCTCGGTGATATCGCCGCGCTGGATCGCCGCTTCGAACAGCGCGGCGATCCGGCCGGCGCCATCGCGCACCGCCGCGCGGAACCGTTCGTCGGCGGCGACGGTATCGGCGAGAAGGCCTTCCAGGCGGGCGGCGACATCGGCCGCGACCGCCGTTTCGTCGAACGCCAGATGGACCTTGCGCTCGCCGATGGCGGTGATCTGCCCGCCGAACCGCCCGATGTGCTCGATGGTGACGCTGGCGGCCGCGCCTTCGGTGAGGTGATCGAGCGAATCCCCGTCCGCGACGATGCCGAGCGCGCCGCTCGGCGAGACGTCGGCGATCACCAGTTTGCGCGAGCGGCCGCCGCCGGCATCCAGGGTGGCCTTGATGTCCACCGGGATGCGCGGGTGCCGCCGGCGGTTGCCGACGACCGAGCCGCGCAGCGTCGCGATCAGCCCGGCGCGCAGGTCGCGCACCCGAGCATCGGTGTTGCGCACCGCCTGGACCGTGCCGGTGCTGATCTCGTTGACCTCGGTCGCCTCGCCGGTCATGACCGAGACGCGCTCGGCGGTGTCCGCGACGCCGCGGGCCACCTCCTCGGCGCTGCGGGCGATCTCGGCGATCGCCGAGTCCTGCTCGGCCAGCGCCGCGGCGACGGATGCATTGGCGGCGTCGATCTGGCTGATCATCTTGGTGACACCACCCAGCGCGCCGACGACCGCCTCGGTGGAGCCCTGGATCTCCTGCACGCGCCGCGCGATATCCTGCGTCGCCTCGTGGGTCTGGCGGGCCAGCGCCTTGACCTCGGCGGCGACGACGGCGAAGCCCTTGCCCGCCTCGCCGGCCCGCGCCGCCTCGATGGTGGCGTTCAGCGCCAGAAGATTGGTCCGCGCGGCGACGTCCTGGATGAGTTTCACCACCGTGCCGATGCTGTCGGCGGCACGCGTGAGGGCGTGGATCGTCTCCGCGCTGCGCTCGGCATCGGCGGCGGTGGCGCGGGCGACGTCGGTGGACCGGGCCGCCTGGGCGGCGATCTCGCGGGTGGACGCGGCCAGTTCGCTGGCCGCGGAGGCCACGGTCGCGACGTCGTGGCTGGCGCGCTTGGTCAGCTCCGAGACTTCCTGCGCGTGGCCGCTGAGCAGGCTTATTTTCTGCCCCGTCGCCTCGCCGCGGCGCAGCGCCTCTTTGCTCTGCCAGCCGACATCGGCCGCGGCACGGCTCAGCTGCTCCTCCAGCAGATCCGCCAGTTCCTGCGTCCCGATGCCGCTCGGCGTCTCCGCGTCCGACGCAAGCGAGGGCGCGGGCGGGGGCACCGGCGTGTCGACATGCGTCTCGGCGCTGGCCTTGCGGCGGCGGGCAAAGAGCATCGGCTGGAACTCTCCAACTTTGAACCGGCGCAGCGTAGCGAGCGCGCCTTAATCGGCGGTGAAGCCGGCTTGGCCGGGGCGCCGCGCCACTGCTAAAAGCCCGCCCGACCGCACCAGATCAGGCAGGACCATGGCCGGGCATTCGCAGTTCAAGAACATCATGCACCGCAAGGGCGCGCAGGATGCCCGTCGCGCCCGGCAATTCGCCAAGCTCATCCGGGAGATCACCGTCTCGGCGCGCACCGGCCTGCCCGAGCCGGGCGCCAATCCGCGCCTGCGCGCCGCCATCGCTGCGGCGCGCGAAGCCAACATGCCGCGCGACACCATCGAACGGGCGATCAAGAAAGCCACCGGCGCCGGCGGCGGCGAGGATTACGCCGAGGTGCGCTACGAGGGCTATGGCCCCGCCGGCGTGGCGGTGATCGTCGAGGCGCTGACCGACAACCGCAACCGCACCGCCTCGGACATCCGCTCCGCCTTCAGCAAGCATGGCGGCGCGCTCGGCGAAACCAACTCCGTTTCCTTTCTGTTCACTCGACTCGGCGTCGTGCGCTATGCTGCCAGCGCGGGCTCGGCCGATGACATGCTGGAGGCGGCGATCGAGGCCGGGGCGGACAATGTCGAGAGTAGCGCCGATGGCCATGAGGTGACGACGGCGGTGGAGCGGTTCTTCGCCCTGCGCGATGCGCTGGAGGCCCGGTTCGGGCCGCCCGAGAGCGCCAGGCTCGAATGGCGGCCCTCCACCACGGTCACCCTCGACGAGGCCTCCGCCGCCGCCGTGCTGAAGCTGCTCGATGCGCTGGAGGACAATGACGACGTGCAGAATGTCTATGCCAATTTCGACCTGCCGGAGACGGTGCTGCACAGCCTGTCGGCCTGAGGCCAGGGTATTATGGTCCGCGTGCTCGGCGTCGATCCAGGCTTGCGCTTCACCGGCTGGGGCCTGATCGAGGCGGAGGGCGGACGGCTGCGCCACCTCGCCGACGGGGTGATCGCCACCGACGCGTCGGACAGCGTCCCGGCACGCCTGAAAGTGCTCCATGATGGGCTCGCCGCGCTGATCGCCCGCTTTGCGCCGGAGGAGGCGGCGGTCGAGGAGACCTACGTGAACCGCAACGGCGCCGCCACGCTCAAGCTCGGCTACGCCCGCGGCGTCGCCTTGCTGGCGCCCGCGCTGGCGGGCATCGCGGTGCATGAATACGGCGCCCTGACGGTGAAGCGGTCGGTCGTCGGCACCGGCGCGGCGGCCAAGGAGCAGGTGCAGACGATGGTCCGCAGGCTGCTGCCCGGCGCGGCCCTGCAGCGGGCGGACGCCGCCGATGCGCTGGCGGTGGCGATCTGCCATGCCCATCACCGCGCCTCGCGCCTGGTGTGGGCACTCGCGGCTCGCAGCGCGCCATGATCGCACGGCTCGTCGGGCGGGTGGAAGGTATCAGCGAGGGCAGCTGCGTGCTGGACGTGAACGGCGTCGGCTACCTGGTCCACGCCTCGACCCGCACGCTCGCCGCCCTGCCGGCCGGCGCGACCGGGACGCTGCTGATCGAGACCCATGTGCGCGAGGATGCGATTCTGCTCTATGGATTCGCC
Source organism: Pseudomonadota bacterium (assembly GCA_021815825.1). GTDB lineage: Bacteria > Pseudomonadota > Alphaproteobacteria > Acetobacterales > Acetobacteraceae > JAJZVV01. The sequence goes on along the minus strand of JAKAZO010000080.1, from coordinate 5,266 downwards.
GACGGGGCGGAGCGCGACTGGTTCCGCCTGCTGATCACCGTGCAGGGCGTCGGCGCGAAGCTCGCGTTGGCGCTGCTCTCGGTGCTGTCGCCGGCCGATCTCGTCGGTGCCATCCAGTCCGGGGATCGTGCCAGCCTGACGCGGGTGGCCGGCGTGGGCGCGAAGCTCGCCGTGCGCCTGCTCACCGAGTTGCGCGAGAAGGCCGGCGCCATGCCGGCCGGGACCAGTCCGCCGTCGGCCTCGGTCGCGCCGGCCGGAGACGCCGCTGCCGATGCGCTCTCCGCGCTGCTCAATCTCGGCTACCGGCGCGCGGAGGCGCAGGCGGCGCTGGCGCGGGCCGGCGCCGGGCTCGACGCGCCGCCGCCGCTGCCAGTGCTGCTGCGTGCGGCGCTGCGCGAACTGGCGCCGCGGGAGTAGCCGGCGATGGAGGAGCAGCGCGAGGTTTCACCGCTGGCCGAGCCGGCCGATGCCGCCGAGGCCAGCCTGCGGCCGCAGAGCCTGGCCGAGTTCACCGGCCAGCGCGCCAGCCGCGAGAACCTCGCCGTGTTCATCGCCGCCGCCCGCGCCCGCGGCGAGGCGCTCGACCATGTGCTGCTGCATGGCCCCCCCGGGCTGGGCAAGACGACGCTGGCGCAGATCGTCGCCCGCGAGCTTGGTGTCGGCTTCCGCGCCACCTCCGGCCCGGTGATCCAGCGCGCCGGGGATCTGGCCGCCATCCTCACCAACCTGCAGCCGCACGATGTCCTGTTCATCGACGAGATCCACCGGCTGCAGCCGGCGATCGAGGAAGTGCTCTATCCGGCGATGGAGGATTTCCAGCTCGACCTGATCATCGGCGAGGGCCCGGCGGCCCGCACCGTACGCATCGACCTGCCGGCCTTCACGCTGATCGGCGCCACGACGCGGGCCGGGCTGCTGGCGACGCCGCTGCGCGACCGCTTCGGCATTCCGCTTCGGCTCGTTTTCTATACTGCCGCCGAGCTCGAGCACATCGTCCGCCGCGGCGCCCGTCTGCTCGGGCTCGAGCTGACCGATGACGGCGCGGCGGAAATCGCCCGGCGCTCACGCGGCACCCCACGAATCGCCGGGCGGCTGCTGCGCCGCGTGCGGGATTTCGCGCTGGTCGCCGGCACCCAAGGCGTGGACCGCGCGGCGGCGGACGCCGCCCTGACCCGGCTCGAGGTGGACGCGCTCGGGCTCGACGCGATGGATCGGCGCTATCTCGGCCGTATCGCCGAGCATCATGGTGGCGGTCCGGTCGGGGTCGAGACCCTTGCCGCGGCGCTGGCCGAGGCGCGCGACACGCTGGAAGACGTCGTCGAGCCGTACCTCATTCAGGAGGGGCTGGTCCTGCGCACCAGCCGCGGGCGGGTTCTGGGTGAGCCGGGCTGGCGCCATCTCGGCCTGGCGCCACCAGCACGCGCCCAGCTCGACCTCGATCTGCTCGGCGACGCGCCAAGCGGGGAGGGATCGTGACCGGGGGCGGCGTTTTGACGGCGGCGCCGGGGCGGCACCTGCACCGTGTGCGGGTCTATTTCGAGGACACGGATGCGGGCGGAATCGTCTATCACGCCCGCTATCTCGGCTTCGCCGAGCGGGCGCGGACGGAACTGCTGCGCGAGCTCGGCGTGCCGCATGTCGACATGGTAACCCAGCACAACCTGTTCTTCGTGGTGCGCCGCGCAAAAATAGAGTATCGGCGCCCGGCGCGCCTGGACGATGCGCTGGTCGTCGCTACCGAATCGGTGGCCCTCGGCGCGGCGTCGCTGTCGCTGCGCCAAACCGTGTTCCGCGAGGGCGAGGCGGCACTTCTGGTCGCGATCGATCTGGGTTTGGCGGTCGTGCGGGCTTCGGATCAGCATCCGGCGCGTCTGCCGGAGCGTTGGCGGGCGGCGTTCCTGGATTGGGGACGCTGGGACAGAATTGCCGGCACGGCCGGCCGAGAGGGAGTTTGAGGTGGACCGAGCGGTCGAGGCTACCAATCTGGCGGTGGCGGGCGGGGATCTGTCCCTGATCGGCCTGTTCATGCATGCCGACATCATCGTCAAGTTCGTCATGCTGCTGCTGCTGGCCGCCAGCGTCTGGGTCTGGGCGGTGGTATTCGAGAAATACATGTCGCTGCGCCGCGTCAGACGGGCCGCGGACGGGTTCGAGGACCGGTTCTGGTCCGGCGGCAGCCTGGAGGATCTCTACGAGCAGGACGGCACCAAACCGGCGCACCCGATGGCCGCCGTCTTCGGTGCCGCGATGGGGGAGTGGCGCCGCAGTGCCCGCGTGGCCGGCGCCGATGTCTCCCGCTCGAGCGTGCGTGAGCGGGTGGACCGGGCGATGACCGTGACCATCCAGCGCGAGATGGAGCGTCTGGAACGCTGGATGGTGTTCCTCGCCTCCGTCGGCGCGACGGCGCCGTTCATCGGGCTGTTCGGCACGGTGTGGGGCATCATGCACAGCTTCGCCTCGATCGCGGCGCTGCATAACACCAATCTGGCCGTCGTCGCCCCCGGCATCGCGGAGGCGCTGTTCGCCACCGCCACCGGCCTCGTGGCGGCGATCCCGGCGGTGCTGGCCTACAACAAGATCAGCACCGACCTGGCCCGGTTCGCCTCGCGGCTGGAGGGTTTCGCCGCAGAATTCGGCGCCATCCTCTCACGCCAATCCGAGGAGCGGGCCTGAGCCATGGCCTTCACGCTGAATGGCAATGGCGGCCGGCGGCAGCGCTATCGCCCGCTGGCCGAGATCAACGTCACGCCGATGGTCGACGTGATGCTGGTGCTCCTGATCATCTTCATGGTCGCGGCGCCACTGATGACCTCCGGCGTGGACGTCGATCTGCCCAAGACGGACGCCAAGCCGCTCAGTCAGGACAGCGAGCCGCTGACGGTCTCCATCAATGCCGAGGGCAAGATCTACCTTGGTGACGCCGCCGTCGAACTGCCCGAATTGGTCGCCAAGCTGCAGGCGATCGCTCAGAACAATCCGGACCGGCGGATTTTCGTTCGCGGCGACAAGGCGGTCAATTACGGGCTGGTGATGCAGGTCATGGGAACGATCACGCAAGGCGGCTTCACCAAGGTGGCGCTGTTGGCGGAGCAGCCCACTCTGGCTACACCTGCCTCGCCGCGACCCTCGCCGACCGCGCCTGGCGCGCCCGCGCCCCACTCCGGCCGCGGCTAGCGTGGGATGACATCGCCTTCGCTCAGCCACCCCACTCCAGCTCTCTGTTTGATCGCGTGATTCAGACCTGCGGCGACTCCACCTACGGTCATCACGCTCCAGTGGTCCGACCCATTCGAAAGCTCAGCATGCGTCAGGGCACCTTTTCGATTTCGTGCGTCGTTTCAGCCCACACCGCGGGACCGGCGCGGACATCAGGCCGCTAAAGGCGCAGTCTGGGAAGCAGAGTCGGATCGCGGCCGGATGAATCCGCTGCTCAAGCGTGGCGCAATGGTTTCGGCAGCGGCACATGTGCTGCTGCTGATCCTGCTCGTGTTCGGCCTGCCGAGCCGTACGCCGCCGGAACCGCCGCCGGAGACGACTTTTGATGTCGCCTTCGAGGGGCCGCCGGCCCCGAGCCGGAAGGCAGAGAAGCCCGCGGAGGTTCCAGCCGCGGCCGAAGCGCCGGCGCCGACGCCGGAGCCGCCGGCGCCGACGCCACCCAAACCGGCTCCGGTGGAGCCGCCACCACCGCCACCACCGCCGCCCCCCCCACCACCGGCGCCGCCACCGGAGCCGACGCCGCCACCGCCAACACCTGTGCCGCCACCGCCACCGCCGGCACCGGCTCCGCCGCTGCCGGTTCCGCCACCGCCACCGCCACCGCCGGCGCCGCCGCCGCCCACGCCGGCACCGGCGCCGAAGAGTTCGACGAGCCAGCCGCATCCGTCGCGCAACACGGCGGCGGAGAGCCAGGCGCTGGAGGCGACGCTGGAGAAGCTGCGGGCGCTGCAGAAGCAGCAGCAGCCGCCGCGGGCGCGGGCCAACCCGGCGGCCGGCGGTGCCCCGCGCGGCGGCGGCAATCCGCAGGGCAGCGATACCGCCGCGCTCTCGGCGGACCAGCGGGCCGCGATCGGCGAGGAGGTGCGGCGCTGCTGGACCTATGACGCCGGGGCGAGGGATGCCGACGCATTCCAGGTCCGCCTGCAGGTCGAGGTCGACGAGAACGGAACGGCGCGGCGGGCCCAGGTCGTCGGGGACGATCTCGCCCGGATGGATGCCGATCCGGTCTTCCGTGCCTTCGCCGAGCGGGCACGGCGCGCCGTGCTCGATCCGGTCTGCGCCAGCCTGCCGCTGCCGCGGGCGATGCTGGGTCAGCGCCGCACCTTGGATTTCCGCTTCCGTCCATGATGTACGACCCTAGATTTCTGTCAGGATGCGTCCCCAACTCCGGGAGTTCCGTCATGCCACTGACCAGTCCCTCGATCCTTCGCTCCGCGACCGTGGGCCGGCGCGGCCTGCTCGGCCTTTCGGCCGCGGCGCTCGCCGCCCCAGAGCTCATCATGTCGGGGCTCGTCGCGCCCGGCCTCGTCACGCCGGTACGGGCCGAAGCGGCGCCGCCTCCAGCCGCGTCGCCCTCCGGCAGCGGGCCGAGCGCGGTGATCGATGTCGATCGCGCCCGGGTGGCGCCGATCCCGCTCGCCATCCCGGATTTCTTCGGGGCCGCGGGCGCCAACGCGAACCTCAATCACGACATGGCCGCCGTGATCAGCGCCGACCTCGGCAATAGCGGGCTGTTCAAGCCGCTGGCCCCGGAGGGCTTCCTGCAGGCCGCCAGCGCGACGCGCATGAGCGACGTGCCAGCCTGGCGGGACTGGCAGGCGGTCGGCGCCCAGGCTCTCGTCACCGGGCGCATCGCCGATGTCGGCGGCGGCAACGTTCGGGTCGAATTCCGGTTGTGGGATGTCCTGCCCCAGCAGCAGATCCAGGGCACCGCCTATACTACTGCGGTCGGCAACTGGCGCCGCATCGCCCACATCATCGCCGACGTGATCTATGAGCGGCTGCTGGGCGAGAAGGGGTATTTCGATACCCGCGTGGTCTATGTCTCGGGCACCGGCCCGCGCGGGCGCCGGATCACCCGATTGGCGATCATGGACCAGGACGGCGCCAACAACCGCTTCCTCAGCGATGGCACCTGGCTGGTGCTGACGCCGCGCTTTCATCCGGTGCGCGACGAGATCGCCTTCATGAGCTTCGCCAACCGCCAGCCGCGGGTCTATCTGTTCGATCTCGGGAGCGGTCACCAGCGCCTGCTGGGGGCATGGCAGGG
>JAKAZO010000079.1 GCA_021815825.1 Pseudomonadota bacterium | reverse complement strand
CCCCTGGCTTGCGTCGCAGCACACCGGCGCGCCCCGCACCGAGCCAGAGACCATGCCACGCCCGCGCTCGCGCCTCTGCGGAAATCGCAATGCTGCGTTGCAATGATTGCCTTGCCACGACATCTGTCAAGCGGGATTTGAGCGTGATTGCACGAATACTGGGCGGATTTCTGCGCGCCCAGCGCGTTCAATGCATCGTTTCTGGCGCTATTGCCTGCAACCCAGCAATCGTCGCGATCAGCCGGCGGAATTCAGCCCCCGCCGGACGCGCAGGGCGCCGAGGATCGCGAGGCCGCCGCCGAGCAGCGCGAGCGGCATCGGCTCGGGGATCGGCGTGGCGGACCCGGAGGCGAAGCCGATCGGGGCGAAGATGAAATCGGCGAAGCACTGGGACGACTGGCAGGCGAAACTGGAGGCGGCTTCCGGCCCAACCGCGGTGTCGATGCTGCCGGGCTCGAAGACGAGCGTGGTCGGCGTGATCTCGAAATTCAGGGTCAACTGACCCGTGATGGCGAAGAATTCGATCTGGACGAAACTCCCCGCCGGGCTCGTGCCGGTGAAGGGCGTCACGCTGGCGAAGGGGAAAATCGTCGAGTCGAAGGTGACGGTCGGCGCGGTGAGCTGGAAGCTCGGCACCGAGAGCGTGGTCGCGTCCCAGACGAACTGGCCGGTGACGGAACTGCTGCCGGCGACCGATTGGGCGAGCGTGCCCTGGAAGGCAAAGGGCTGCAGCACGTCCGCCCGCGCGGCATGCGGGAGCGCGCCGGCAAGCCCGCCCGCGAGCACACCAGCCGCCAGCCCGATCGCCAGCCTGATTTTGGAGAACGCGCGCAATCCGATGGGCATTTGACCGACCCTTTTGGTCTGTCCCAATTAATGCGTGAGGGCCGCGTCGTGTCAACCAATGCGTGGTTGTGGAACGACCCGGTCCATACGACCTCCGCCCGCCATCGCGCCTCCGTACACGCGCCGGATTTCGCTTGTGCCCGGCGGCGCAGTTGCGCATCCTCCGCGCCGACGAGAACAAATCGGGATCATCCATGCCCGCCTCCGACGCCAGCGCCATCCCCGCGCCCACCGCAGCCGCCATCGCGCGGCGCGAGGCCGAGCGGGCCCGGGACCTTGCCTTCATCGAGCGCGACCGCAAGCGCTTCGACATCCCCGAGGCCGAGCGGCGCGAGAACCGCGAGGCCGCCCGCGCCGCCGCCGTCGCCGCCGCCCGGCGCAAGCGGCAGGCGCAGGTCCGCGCCGCCGCCCTCGACCTCTTCGCCCGCCGCGGGGTGGCCGCGATCTCGCTCGCCCGCCTCGCCTGGGAGATGGGCTGCGCCGAGGCCGGGCTGCGCCGCGCCTATCCGGACAGGCCCTGCCTGCTCGCCGCCATCCTCACCGAGGCCATGGACGCGCTCGACGAGGCCGTGCTCCGCGCCCATGATTCGGCCCCGGGCGGCGACACGGGCGACGAAGCGGGCGAGCCCGAAGCCGCCGCCCGCCTCGCCGCCATGGCCGAGGCCTATCTGCGCCACCGCGCCGGGCCCGGCGCCGCGGCGCGGCGCATCCTGCCCGAGGCCCTCGCCCTGCTGCCGCGGTCCATGGCCGAGGCGATCACCGTCCGCCGCCGCTGGCTCGCCGCGCCGTTCGAGACCGCGCTCGAACAGGCCCTCGCCGAGCCGGACCGCGCCCGCGTCGCCCTGCTCGCCCACGCCCTGCTCGGCCTGCTCGACGCCCACGCCGATCTGGCGGACGCCCCGCCCGAAGCCGACTATGCCGCCTTCGCCCTCACCGCCATCCTCGGCGCCGCCAACGGCTCATGCCCCCTTGGCCCCCGCCCCTCTGGTCATCCCCGATCTGGTCACTGCCCCTCTGGCCAGACCCAATCTGGCGACACGCCTCCGGGCGAGCGCGCGCCCGCGGCCGGAGCGCCGCCGGGGCCGGGCGCACGGTTGACACCGCCGCCCGCCTGCGCCCACTTTCCGCCCATCCTTCCCGGGCAGGAAACGAGAGGCCGCCATGGCACAGCACGACAAGAGCAAGCACGGCGCGCGCCCGCTGCGCTCGCGCCGCTGGTTCGACGATCCGCACGATCCCGGCATGACGGCGCTCTATGTCGAGCGCTATCTGAATTTCGGGCTCACCCGCGAGGAGCTGCAGTCGGGCAAGCCGATCATCGGCATCGCCCAGACCGGTTCGGACCTCTCGCCCTGCAACCGCCACCATCTCGAACTGGCCTCGCGGGTGCGCGATGGCATCCGCGATGCCGGCGGCATTCCGCTGGAATTCCCCCTCCACCCCATCCAGGAGACCGGCAAGCGCCCGACCGCCGCGCTGGACCGCAATCTCGCCTATCTCGGCCTCGTCGAGGTGCTGCACGGCTATCCGCTTGATGGCGTGGTGCTCACCACCGGCTGCGACAAGACCACGCCGGCCTGCCTGATGGGCGCGGCGACGGTGAACATCCCTGCCATCGTCCTCTCCGGCGGGCCGATGCTGGATGGCTGGTGGAAGGGCAAGCTCTCCGGCTCCGGCACCATCGTCTGGGAGGGGCGCAAGCTCTTTGCCGAGGGCAAGATCGGCTACGACGAGTTCATGGACATGGCCGCCTCCTCCGCGCCTTCGGCCGGCCACTGCAACACCATGGGCACCGCGACCTCGATGAACAGCCTGGCCGAGGCGCTCGGCATGTCGCTCCCCGGCTGCGCCGCCATTCCCGCGCCCTACCGCGAGCGCGGCCAGATGGCCTACGAGACCGGACGGCGCATCGTCGCCATGGTGCACGAGAATCTGCGCCCGTCGGACATCATGACGAAGGCGGCGTTCGAGAACGTCGTCGCCGCCGCGGCCGCGCTCGGCGCGTCCTCCAACTGCCCGATCCACATGATCGCCATCGCGCGGCACATGGGCGTCGAGCACACGCTCGACGACTGGCAGCGCATCGGCCCGGAGATCCCGCTGCTGGTCGATTGCCAGCCCGCGGGGCGCTTCCTCAGCGAGGCGTTCCACCGCGCCGGCGGCGTGCCGGCGGTGATGAAGGAGCTGCTGCAGGCCGGCAAGATCGACGGCTCGGCGATGACGGTGAGCGGGCGGAGCATGGCGGAGAATCTCGCCGCCGTCCCGACGCCGGACCGCGAGGTGATCCGCGCCTACGACACGCCCTTGAAGGCGGCCGCCGGCTACGTGGTCATGTCCGGCAACCTGTTCGAGAGCGCGGTGATGAAGATGAGCGTCATCGACGACGCGTTCCGCCGCCGCTTCCTCTCCGACCCGGCGCATCCGAACGTGTTCGAGGGCAAGGTCGCGGTGTTCGAGGGGCCGGAGGATTATCACGCCCGCATCGAGGATCCCTCGCTCGGCATCGACGAGCACACCGTGCTGGTGGTGCGCAATTGCGGCCCGGTCGGCTATCCCGGCAGCGCCGAGGTGGTGAACATGCAGCCGCCGGCGGCGCTGTTGAAGCGCGGCATCGACGCGCTGCCGACCATGGGCGACGGGCGGCAGTCCGGCACCTCGGCCAGCCCCTCGATCCTCAACGTCACGCCGGAGGCGGCCGTGGGCGGCGGGCTGGCGCTGCTGAAGAGCGGCGACCGCATCCGCATCGACCTCACCAACCGCACCGTGGACGTGCTGCTGGCGGAGGGCGAACTCGCCGCCCGCCGCGCCGCCTGGCGCCGGCCGGAGCTCAAGCACCAGACGCCGTGGGAGGAGATCTACCGCTCCATGGTCGGCCAGCTCGGCACCGGCGCCTGCCTGGAGCCGGCGACGCTCTATCTCAACATCATCGAGACGCGCGGCGAAGCGCGCAACAACCACTGAGGGGGCGGCGATGAGCGAGCGTCTCGCGGGCAAGAAGGCCTTCGTCACCGCCGCGGCCCAGGGCATCGGGCGGGCCATCGCGGAAGCCTTCGCCGCGGCCGGGGCGGAGGTCGTCGCCACCGATGTCAACGAGGCCAGGCTCGCCGAGATCGCCGCGCCGCGCATCCGCACCATGCGGCTGGACGCGCTGCACGCGCAGGACATCTTCTTCGTCGCCGATTCCGTAGGCCCGGTGGACATCCTCGCCAACTGCGCCGGCTTCGTGCACCAGGGCAGCGTGCTGGAGGCGAGCGAGGAGGAGTGGGATTTCGCCTTCGACCTCAATGTGCGCTCGCAATTCCGCACCATCCGCGCCTTCCTGCCCGGCATGCTGGCGAAAGGTGGCGGCGCCATCGTCAACATCGCCTCGGTCGCCTCCAGCGTGAAGGGCGTGCCGAACCGCTTCGTCTACACCACCACCAAGGCGGCGGTGATCGGATTGACCAAGTCCGTGGCTGCGGATTTCGTCGGCAAGGGGATCCGTTGCAACTGCATCTGTCCGGGCACGGTCGCCTCGCCGAGCCTGGAGGAGCGCATCGCCGCCAACGCCGCCGCCGCCGGCTCGCTGGAAGCGGCCCGCGCCGCCTTCGTCGATCGCCAGCCGATGGGCCGGCTCGGCCGGCCGGAGGAGATCGCGGCGCTCGCGGTCTATCTCGCCGGCGACGAGAGCCGGTTCGTCACCGGCCAGGCAATGGTCATCGACGGCGGCTTCACTTTGTGAATTGAGGAAGAGGGACATCATGAAACTGCTGCGTGTCGGCCCGCCAGGGGCCGAGAAGCCGGCCATGCTCGACGCGGACGGGGGATTGCGCGATCTCGCCGGCGTCATCACCGATATCGACGGCGACACGCTCTCGCCCGCCGGGCTCGATCAGCTGCGCGGGCTGGATCCCAAGCGCCTGCCGCGCGTCGCCGGCAATCCGCGCATCGGCCCCTGCGTCGTGCGGCCGCTGAACTATGTCTGCATCGGACTCAACTACGCCGACCACGCCGCCGAGACCGGCTCGCCGATCCCCAAGGAGCCGATCATCTTCCTCAAATCCCTCGGCGCGTTCTGCGGCCCGTTCGACGCGGTGAAGATTCCCCGCGGCTCGAAAAAGACCGACTGGGAAGTGGAGCTCGGCGTCGTCATCGGCGAGCGCGCCTCCTATGTCGCGGAGGCGGACGCGATGAACCACGTCGCCGGCTACTGCGTGTGCAACGATGTCAGCGAGCGGGAATACCAGCTCGAGCGCGGCGGCACCTGGGACAAGGGCAAGAGCTGCGACACGTTCGGCCCCACCGGACCGTGGATGGTGACGCGCGACGAGATCCCCGATCCGCAGAATCTCGCCATGTGGCTCGATGTCGACGGCGTGCGCATGCAGAACGGCAGCACGAAGACGATGATCTTCGGCGTCGCCAAGCTGGTGTCCTATGTCAGCCATTTCATCACGCTGCATCCGGGCGACGTGATCTCCACCGGCACGCCGCCGGGCGTGGGCATGGGCAAGAAGCCGGAGCCGGTGTTCCTCAGGGTCGGGCAGACCATGCGGCTCGGCATCGCCGGGCTCGGCGAGCAGGAGCAGAAACTCGTCTCCGCCTGAGCCGGGTCCGCCTGAGCCGGGTCCGCCTGAGCAGGGAGCAGGCGAGCAGCGCGCGCTGCTGGCCCTGATCCTGGGGACCGCGCTGGCGCGCCTGGCGCTGGCCGCGGTCCTCGGCCTCGGGGTGGACGAGAGCTACATGGTGGCGGCCGGGCGGTCGCTGCACTGGGCCTATTTCGACCATCCGCCGCTGGCGTGGTGGCTCGCCTGGGGTGCGGCGCATCTGTTCGGGACCGAGGCGGCGGTGGCGGTCCGGGCGCCGTTCATCGCCCTGTTCGCGCTCTCGACCTGGCTGATGGCCCGCCTCGGCCGCACGCTCCACGGCCCGCGCGCGGGGCTGTGGGCGGCGGTGGGGCTCAATCTGGCGCCGGTTTTCGGGGTCACCTCGGGCTCGTGGGTGCTGCCGGACGGGCCGCTGATCGCCGCCCTGCTCGGCGCCGCGCTGTGCCTGGTGCGGGCGGTCGAAGGCGGGCGCTGGGCGGCCTGGCTCGGCGCCGGCGCCCTGCTCGGTCTGGCGCTGGCGGCGAAATATACTGCCCTGCTCACCGCGGTCGGGGCGCTGGCCTTCCTTGCCACCAGCGCCCGCCACCGGCCCTGGCTGGCGCGGCCGCAGCCCTACATCGCCGCCCTCGTCGGGGCGCTGGTGTTCAGTCCGGTGCTGGTCTGGAACGCGCGCCACGGCTGGGCCTCGTTCGCCTTCCAGGGCGCACGCGCCGGCGGAGCCGCGTTCCATCCGCTGGCGCCGCTGGCCGTGCTGGCCGGGGAGGCGCTTTTCCTGCTGCCCTGGCTGTGGGCCGGGCTGATCGCCAGCCTGATCGCGGCGCTGCGGCGCGGCCCGTCGGACTGGCGCGGCTGGCTGTGCGCGATGCTGGCGCTGCCGCCGATCCTGCTGTTCGCCGCCGTTGCGGTCTGGTCGCGCCAGCGGGTGCTGTTCCATTGGGCGGCGCCCGGCTACCTGTTCCTGTTCCCCCTGCTCGGCCAACTCGCCGCCGCGCGGGCGGAGCCGGCGCGGCGCTGGGCGGCGGGCACGGCCCTGTTCCTCGCCCTGCTGCTGGCCGCCCTGGCCAGCGACGCGCGCTGGAACTGGCTCGGCCGGCTGCATCCCGGCGCCGATCCGCTGATCGAAGCGGTGGACTGGGACAGCGTCCGCAGCGAACTCGCCGGCCGCGGCCTGCTCGCCCCGGATGGGCCGGTGATCGCGGCGCTGCGCTGGCAGGACGCCGGCAAGCTCGCCTATGCGCTCGGGCCCGGCGAGCGCGTCGTCTGTCTCGGCGCGGATCCACGCCAGTTCGGCGCCGACCAGGCGCTGGACACGCTGGCCGGGCGCACGCTGCTCATCGTCGCGCCCCGCTTCGACCTCGCCCGTCTGCGCCAGGCGCTTTCCGGGCGCTTCGCCAGCCTGACCGCCCTACCGCCCGCCCCGCTCCGCCACGGCGGGGACACGGTTCTCGACGTGCCGCTCTTCCTCGGCACGGAGTATCGGCCGCCCGGCTGAGGGGCTCGACGGCTCCGGGCCCATCTGCGGCAGCACCAGCCGGAACACGGCGCCGCCATCGGGATGGGTCTGCGCGCTGACGTGCCCGCCATGCATCGCCGCGGCCTCGGCGACGATGGCCAGGCCCAGCCCGGCCGCGCCGCCGCCGACCGCGCCGCGCACGAAGGGCTTGAACAGCAGTTCGCGCATCGCCGGATCGATCCCCGGCCCGTGGTCGCGCACCTCGACGACGACGCCCGGCCCGATCCGCACCACCACTTCCGATCCGGGCGGGGTGAAGCGGACGGCATTCTCGACCAGATTGCAGATCGCCCGCCCGACCACGTCACCGTTGCCGCGCAGTGACAGCGCCCGGCCCTCCGGCACGTCGAGCACGATGTCCTTGCCCGCCGCCAGCACCAGCGGCACGATCCGCGCGATGCAGTCGCGCGCGATGGCGACGACATCGACCTTGTCGTCGAGCGGCATCTGCCGCGCCTCGAAGCGAGCCATGGTCAGCAGCTGATCCACGGTGCGGCCGAGCCGGTCGATATCGTTCAGCAGCGCCGGCGCGGCCGCCGGCTCGACGCTGCTCTCGACACGCGCGCGCAGCACCGCGAGCGGCGTGCGCAATTCATGGGCCGCGCTGGCGGTGAAACGCTGCTGCTGGCGCAGCGCCTCGCCGAGGCGGGCCAGCGCCGCGTTCGCCGCCGCCACCACGGGCAGAATCTCCTGCGGCACGGTGGCGGTGCGGATGCGCGTCTCCCCGCCGCCGACCCCGATCGCGCGCGCCTCGGCCGAGACCGCGTGCAGCGGCCGCAGCACCCGGCGGACGGTGAGCCAGGTGATCAGCAGCGTCGCGATCAGCATCGGCACGAAGGTCGGCAGCGTTTCGTCCATCAGTTCATGGCGCACCCAGACCAGCACGTCGAACAGCGGATTGTCGCTCTTGACGACGGTGACCCGCATCTTGCCCAGCTTCGTCTTGACGGTGCGGAACGCGGCATAGCGCCAGCGCCCGCGCGCCGAGAGAAAGGCGAACTCGCCGTCCAGCGGCTCGGTGGCGGCATGGATCGACGGCACCTCGAACCCGTCGGGGCCGGCGACCTGGCGGTTGGTGGTCAGATCGGTCACCACCACGCCCCGATCGGCGAGGTGCGCCACGCGCCGCTGGAGGTCCGGCGACAGGGTCAGCACCGGCTGGCCGTGCGCATCGGCGGTCACGCTCGCGCCGATCTCCTCGGCGAGTCCGCCCATCATCAGCCCGATCTCGGTCCGCCGGTCGTCCCAGCCGAGCGCGAGATAGCCCATCGAGGTGCCGATGAAGGCAAGGATGTAGAGCGCGGACAGACGCAGCAGCAGCGGCCGCTCGAGCGAGGGCGCGTGGGCGCGGAGCAGCCTCACGACGCCGGCTCCCCCATCTGCAGCAGATAGCCGACGCCGCGCACGACGCGGATGTTCGTCGCGCTGCCGGCCTCGCGCAGGCGCCGGCGCAGGCGCGAGACGTGGACCTCGATGACGTTGGAATCCGGTTCGCTGTCGAAACCATACAGCGCCTCCAGCAGGCGCTCGCGCGTCACCACCCGCTCCGGCGCGCGCAGCAGCACTTCGAGCACGCTCAGCTCGCGCCGCGACAGCATCACCGGCTGGCCCTCGACGCTCAGTTGCGGCGCGGTGGTGTCGAAGGCGAGATCGCCGAACTCGATCATGCCGCGGCCGAGCCCGCCCGGCCGGCGCAGCACGGCGCGCAGGCGGGCGTGCAGCTCCTCGAAGGCGAAAGGCTTGACGAGATAGTCGTCCACGCCCCGGTCCAGCCCCTGGACCCGATCCTCGAGCGCGTCGCGCGCGGTGATGGCGAGCACCGGCGGCGCCTCGCCGCGCTCGCGCAGCAGCTTGAGCAGCGAGAGCCCCTCCCCGTCCGGGAGATGGCGGTCCAGCAGCACGGCGTCGTAGGTGGCGACGCGCACGCTCGCCGCCGCGTCCGCCAGCGTATGCGCCAGGTCCACCGCATAGCCCGCCCGCTCCAGGCTCACCTTGATCATCTCGGCGAGCTCCCGTTCATCCTCCACGACGAGAATACGCATGAACTCGGCCCACTCCTCACGCCAGGATGGCTAGGCTAGGGCGATGCGCCGCCGAGCACAACGCCCCGCCCCCGCGGTCAGTCGATGGCGGCGTGGATCAGGTTGCTCACGCGGTCCATCCGGGCCGAGTGCCACGGATCGGCGGCGACATGGTTGGTGATGTAGGCGAAGGAGACCCCGCTCGCCGGATCGGCCCAGCAATAGGAGGAGCCGATGCCGCCATGGCCGAACGTGTCCGCCGGCGCCAGGCTGCCGAGGCCGCGCGCGTGCGGCCCGCGCCCGCGCGAATGCGGCCCCAGCCCGCGATGCATCGGCAGGCCCATGTAATGGTCGATCTGCTCGCCGGAGAAATCGCGCGTGACGAAGCCGACCAGGCGCGGCGAGAGCAGCCGCACATCGCCGAGCCGGCCCTGTCCCAGCATCATCTGGTAGAAGGCCGCCATGCCGCGCGCGGTGCCGAAGCCGCCGCCGCCGGGCACGCCGGCTGAGCGGAATTCGGCCGAGTTGTCGGCGACGCGGTTGAGCTCCGGCGCGGCGGAAATGTCCGCGCAGCGGCCCTGCTCCGCCGCCGGCACGCCGACCTTCAGCTCATGCCCGAGGCCGAGCGGGTCGATCACCAACTGGCGGATCACGTCGCGATAATCCAGCCCGGTCACCGCCTCGATCACCATCGCCAGCGTGTAGTGGGCCGAGAGCCCGTGATAGTGCATGCGCGAGCCCGGCGTCCATTCCAGCGAGAACTCGCACACTTCCGCGCGCATGCGGGCATGGTCGGCCCAGGCCTCGCGGCTGACCACGGCGGAGGGATAGCCCGCCTGGTGGGTGGTGACGTCGTAGAGGGTGATATCGCCTTTGCCGCGGACGGCGAATTCCGGCAGATGGTCGGCGACGCGGTCGGAGAACGAAAGCTGGCCATCCTCCAGCAGTGCCCAGACCGCGGCCATGGTGAGGATTTTCGTATTCGAATAGAGCAGCCACAGCGTCTCGTCCGCGGCGCGCACGCCGGGGCGGGCCTCGCCGTAGCTGCGCGCCAGGGCGAGCTTGCCGTGGCGGGCGAGCGCGATCTGGCAGCCGGGGAACCGCCCCTCCTCCAGATGGCGCAGGATCAGCCGCTCCAGCGCGGCGAGCGGCGCGGGGGCGAAGCCGAGCGCCTCGGGCGTGCCGGTGGCGAGGGGGAATGCGTGGCTCATGGCACGCCTCAGCCGCGGCCGACGAAGGGCATTTTCGTCGCCATCACGGTGACGAACTGCACGTTCGAGGCCAGCGGCATGCCGGCCATGAAAACGATGGTCTGGCCGACATGGTTGACATCCATCAGCGGCTCGACGGCGATGGTGCCGTTGGCCTGCGGCACGCCCTTGGCCATGCGCGAGGCCATCTCGGTCTCGGCGTTGCCGATGTCGATCTGGCCGCAGGCGATGTCGTATTTCCGCCCGTCGAGCGAGAGCGACTTGGTCAGCCCGGTGATGGCGTGCTTGGTCGCGGTATAGGGCGCCGAATTGGGCCGTGGCGCGTGCGCCGAGATCGAGCCGTTGTTGATGATGCGCCCGCCGCGCGGGCTCTGGTCCTTCATCACCCGGAACGCCGCCTGGGCGCAGAGGAACGAGCCGGTGAGGTTGATGGCGACGACGCTCGCCCATTGCTCGTAGGTGAGGTCTTCGAGATTGATGCCGGGCGCGTTGACGCCGGCATTGTTGAACAGCAGGTCCAGCCGGCCGAAGCGGCGCTTCGTCTCGGCGAACAGCGCCGCGACGGAGGCGGGATCGGCGACATCGGTGGAGATCGGCGCGGCCTGGCCGGAAAGCCCCTTGGCGCGCGCGGCGGTTTCCTCCAGCGCGTCGAGCCGGCGCCCGGCGAGCACGACGGTCCAGCCGGCGCCGATCAGCGCCAGCGCCGAAGCCCGCCCGACGCCGCTGCCGGCCCCGGTGACGATGGCGATCCCAGGCGCGCTTCCCGGTGTGCTGCTCATGGTTCGTTTCCTCTCCCGCTGTCTCGCGGCCGGCGCCGCCTTGTTCGGCCGGAGGCTAGTGCAGGGGCCGGTCGGAGGCAAATGGCCCGGGCCGAGCGGCGCGCGGCGATCCCGTTCCGGGGACCGACACGTTCCGGGACAAATCCGATTTCGCTTGCCCCGCCGAACGAGACTGACTACGTATGCGTGCACGTCCAGACGGCAAACCGCGCCTGCGCTGTTTCGGCAAATCGACAGACCGATACGCGGCTGACTCGGTCCGGCCGGACGACAATAAAAGACGATAACAAACACAATTTCTGAATTCGTCGCGTTAAGCCGTTTCTGCCGTTTTTATGACACATTCCAGATTTGTTACGACGCAGGCATCGTCAAGGCCTGCGCGGAACTGTCTGCACGAACTCACAACACAATCGGGGGGACTATCTACATGGATCTCGCACAATATATCGCAGGTCTGAACTACGACCCGCGAATACTTCTCAGCGTCGTCGAGGACGGCGCCACCCAGGCGGTGCCGGTGAAGGAGCGAACCACGCAATCCAACGCGGTCGTCATCTGCACCAAGACCCGCACCAGCCTGAAGAAGAACCTGTCCGAAGTGGCCATTCTCAGCCCCGCCGCCGGGGTGGTGTTCCCTGGCGCGCTGGTGCTGGCGGATGAGAACCTCATGGAGGGCCACCCGACGCCGATCGCCCTGCCCCGGCGGGACTGCACGCTCTCCATCGACCTGCCCGGGCTGGCGAATTCCAGCGGCCTGGTGCGGCCGGACGGCTCTTCCGTCCAGGACTTCATCAACCGGATTCTCGAAGCCTGGAACAAGGACACGAAGAGCCAGGGCTATGTCAACGCGGCGCGGTCGTTCCTGAACGTGACGCAGGCCTTCACCTCGCAGCAGACCGCGCTCGATCTCGGCTTCAACGCCAAATGGGCGAGCGGCAACGCCTCGTCCCAGCTCAACTCCGCCAGCAACACCGAACGCTCGGTGGTGGTGGCGTATTTCAAGCAGGTTTTCTACACCGTGACGATGAACACACCGCAAGGCGCGGCCAGCGTCTTTGGCGATTCGGTCACGCTGCAGGACGCCCAGCACGTGTTCAGCGCGCAGCATCCGCCGGCCTATGTCCGCAGCGTGGACTACGGACGCATCCTGATGGTGCGGATGGAGACCTCCTCGGTCGACACCTCGGTCAACCTGAAGGGCGCGTTCGAGCAGGCGACCTCCGGCGGGGTCACCGCCGGCGGCGATCTCGCCAGCAAATATCAGAGCATCATCAAGAACTCGACCTTCACCGTGGTCGCCATCGGCGGCGGCGCGGACAGTGCCGTCGAGGTTTTCGGCGGCGCCTCGGATGGTCAGCTCAAGGGGCTCAAGGACTATATCCAGAAGGATGCCACCTACCGCCGCGACAACCCGGGCCTTCCCGTCGCCTACCAGGTGGCGTTCCTGAAGGACAACAGCTTCGCGATGATGGGCTTCCCGACCGAGTACACCGAGACCCAGTGCATCCGCTATCCGAACGGCTTCGTGAAATTCCGCAACGCCGGCGGCTACGTCGCCAAGGCCGAGGTGACCTGGCTGGAGGCGGATCCGCACGGCAACTACTCGGTCAACCGGAAATGGGAATCCGGCAACCAGACCGCCGGATGGGAGCAGAGCGTGGACGTTCCCGGCGACGCACACGGGCTGCGCCTGAAAGCCTGGTGCGCCACCGGGCTGGTGTGGGACCCCTGGGGCGAGATCATGAACATCGCGCTCGAGGGGCCGAGCAACAAATGCTACCGCTTCGTCGGCTCCACGCTGATCGGGCGCGGCTACGACAATAATTGCTGAACCTGCGCGGCGAGCGCCGGCACCATGGCGCTCGCCGCTGCCGCCGCTGAACCAAGGCTCGCGCCGACGTAGGCCGGGCTTTTTCCGAATGGCGCGGAGCGCGCGGGGCGCTTCGCCGGCCCGAAACCATGGGAGACCGAAATGGCTTCATCGAGAAC
>JAKAZO010000078.1 GCA_021815825.1 Pseudomonadota bacterium | reverse complement strand
CTCCTCGTGCCAGGCCCAGACCTGCGGCGCGACGTAGTGTGCGCGCGGAATCCCGAGCGGGCGGATCGCCTTCAGCAGGCGCAGCGTGAAGCCCGGGCTGTCGATGGTGACGACGACATCCGGCCGCTGTGCGGCGATGTCCGCGGCGGTCTCGGCCAGCCGCCGGCGCAGCGTCAGCACCCGCGGCAGCACCTCCAGAAGGCCCATCACCGCCAGGTCCGTCATCGGGAACAGCGACGCCAGTCCCTGCTCGGCCATGCGCGTGCCGCCGACACCGGCGAAGCGGATCGACGGGTCACCCCGGCGCAGCGCCGCCATCAGCCGCGCCCCCAGCGTATCCCCGCTCTGCTCGCCGGCGAGCAGATAGACGAGGCTCATGCCGGCGTCCGCAATGGCGCGACCGCCGGGGCGTGCGGCCAGTCGGCGAAGTTGCGCACCGCACCGTCGCTGCGCACCGCCGCGAGCCGCGCCGGATCGAGATCCGCGATGACCAGGCCCGGCCGGTCCAGATCGCCCCGCGCGATCACCCCGTCCTCGGGGAAACCGCGATCCACGGGGCCGAACACGGCGGCATAGCCGTGATTCTCGTCGAGCGTGGCGAGCCAGGGCGCGTCGCCGATGGTCGGCGCGATGGCGACGAAGCATTGGTTCTCGAGCGCCCTGGCGCGCGCGGCCAGACGGACGCGGTTGAAACCGTGCGGCGTATCGGTGCAGGTCGGCACCAGGATCAGCCAGGCACCGGCTTCCACCTGGGCGCGGACGAGGGTGGGGAACTCCACGTCGTAGCAGATCGCGATGCCGATCCGGCCCCAGGGCGTGGCGAACACCGCAGGCGGCGTGCCCGGGCTGATGCCAAGGGTCTCCCGCTCGAAGCGGGTCATCACGGATTTCTGTTGCAAGGCCAGTCTGCCGTCTGCGGCGATGAGCGGAGCGATGTTGCGGATTCCGCCATCGACGGGCATCGGCAGGCTGCCCGGCAGCAGCCACAGACCGTGCCGCGCCGCCAGGTCGCGCATCGCCTCGAGCAGAGCGGGCGCCTCGGCGCTGACGGCGGCCAGTTCGGCCAGCGCATCGCCACCGCGGTCGCCGGCGATCTCCATGGCGGCATATTCGGGCAGCACGAGCAGCTCCGCCCCCGCCCGCACCGCCGTCGCCGCCAGGTCGTCGACGCGGCCGAGGAAACCGCGCGCGCCATCGACGCGCTCGACCGGATAGGGCGCCAGCGCCAGGCGAAGCACGCTCATGCCGGCCGCTCCCCGGGTTGGGGAGAGGATTGCGGTTCAGGAAAGGGGGCGCGGCGCGTGGCGGGCAGCGGCGCCGGCCCGGGGGCGCTTGGCAGGGGACGCATGCGTCACGCCATCAGGCGCTTGCGCCAGAAGCCCAGCCGGTGCGGGGCTTCCGCCGCGGCGCCGACCTCCTTCCACGCCATTTCGCAGACCAGAGCCGCATCCGGCGAATAGCCACGCCGGCGCCAGAAATCATCGAGCGGCGTGTAGCCGGCGGGACGAGCCGGATGGTCGGCGGCGCGCTGCACGGCGCAGAAGCACGCCTCCTCGCACCCCGGCACGCGCCGCGCCTGCGCCTCGCGGGCGGCAAAGAAGGCGACGCCGAAGCCCCGACCCCGCCACGGCGCGAGCAGCACCGATTCGCCGAAATAGCAGAACCGCGCCGGGTCGAGCCCGCGCGCTCGGAACGGGGCGAGCACCGCCGCCCCGGCGGCGATCAGCGGCAGACAGGTCGCCGCGCCGATGATCTGCGCGCCCTCGCGCGCCAGCACGATCGCAGCCCCCGGGCTCTCGGCGTAGCGCGCCAGATAGCGCTCCTCATACTCGGCGTCGCCGTCATAGAGGTAGGGGAACTCGCGGAAGACGGCGATGCGCAACCGGGCGATCTCGCCCAGCAGCGGCCGCAGCGCCGGGCCGGTCACGGTTTCGGTCACAGGAAGTGTCGCCATGCCGATCAGTTCGCCTGTACCTTGACGTAGGATCCGGGCGCGTCCTCGATCGGCTTGAGCTTGCCCTTGCCGGGAATGCGTGCCTTGACCTCGGTCGCGTCCAGCCGGGTGATCCAGCGCTGCCAGTCCGGCCACCAGGACCCGGCGATCTCGGCGGCGCCCTCCAGCCACTGTTCCGGCGTTTCGGCCAGGGTGTCGTTGATCCAGTGGCTGTATTTGCCCGATCCCGGCGCGTTGACGACGCCGGCGATGTGGCCGGACGCGGCGAGCACGAAATGCACCGGGCCGCGCAGGAGGCGCGCGCCGTAATAGGTCGTGCGCCAGGGCGCGATGTGATCCTCGCGCGTCGACAGGAAGTAGGCCGGCACGGTGACGCGCGACAGATCGATCGGCACGCCGAGCAGCGAGATCCCGCCTGGCCTGGCGAGCAGATTCTCGCGGTACATGTTGCGCAGATAGAAGCTGTGCATCTTCGCGGGCATCCGCGTCGAGTCCGAATTCCAGTAGAGCAGATCGAACGGAAACGGCTCATTGCCGAGAAGGTAGTTGTTGACGACGAACGACCAGATCAGGTCGTTGGCGCGCAGCATGTTGAACGTCGTCGCCATCTCCTCGGCCTCGAGATAGCCACGCCGGCTCATTTTCTCCTCGAGCAAGCTGATCTGCTCCTCGTCGATGAAGACATTGATCTCCCCGGATTCGCGGAAATCGAGCATGCTGACGAAGAACGTCGCCGAACGGATGCGCTCCTCGCCGCGCGCGGCGAGATAGGCTAGCGCGCAGCCGAGCAGGGTGCCGCCGAGGCAATAGCCGATGGCGTTGATCTCGCGCTCCCCCGTTGCGGCCTCGATGGCGTCGAGACTGTCCAGCACCCCCTCCTGGAGATAGTCCTCGAAGCCCTTGTCGGCCAGGGTCTCGTCGGGATTGGCCCAACTGACGACGAAAACGGTGTGGCCCTGCGCCACCGCCCAGTTGATGAAGCTGTTCCGCGGGCGCAGGTCGAGGATGTAGAACTTGTTGATCCAGGGCGGAATGATCAGCAGCGGCCGCTTCAGCGTGGTCTTCGTCGTCGGCGTGTACTGGATGAGCTGGCGCAGGCTGTTCTGATGGATCACCTTGCCCGGCGTGACGGCGATGTTCTCGCCGATGCGGAAGGCTTCCATGTCCGTCATCTTGACCTTGAGCCGGCCGCGGCCGCGCTCGAGATCGGCAAGGAGGTTATTGAGGCCGCGCAACAAATTCTCGCCGCCGGTCTCGGCGGTCTTGCGCAGCACCTCGGGGTTGGTCAGCAGGAAATTGCTCGGGCTCATCGCGTCCACGAACTGGCGCGAATAGAAATCGACCTTGCGCGAGGTTTCGGGCGACAGGCCCTCCGTCTGCTTGACCACGTCCTGCACGAATCGGGCGGAGAGCAGGTAGGATTGCTTGATGAAGTCGAACACCTCGTTGGCGTTCCAATCCTCGTGCTTGAAGCGTCTGTCGCTCGGCGAAGGCTCGATGACGGGCTTGGATTCGATACCGAGGATGCGGCGCGTGGTGTTCTGCCACAGCGTCATGTAGTCCTGCCAGAAGCCGAGCTGGGCGTGCATCAGCCGCACCGGGTTGGCGATCAGCCGGGCCGTCATCTCGAAGAAGGCGCTGCCGATGTTGAGCGGGTCCGGATGCGGCGTCTCCTCGCCCTGGCGTCGCAACCATTCCTGGACGATGCGCTGGGACCGCTGGGCGATATCAGCCATCGTGCGGCCGAGTGCCTCGGGATCGGCGAGGCGGAAGGCAGTCGTTTCCGGCTTGGGCTGGGTCTGGTCGGCCATCCCGATATCCTTTTCCTGGGGTGCCCCGTTTCCTCGCGTCTCGCCTCGGGCTACATCATCGGCCCCAGTCGAGGAAGAGTGACGATAGCATGGGTCGGGTTCAGGGGCAGGGGAATTGCCGGCGGGGGCGAGCGCTTGCGGCGACGCTGACGCTGGCGCTGGCGCTGGGCGGCTGCGGGCTTGATCCGGTCGGCTGGATCCGCGACCTGAGCGGCGGGCCGGCGCCGGTGGACCGGCCGCCGCCACCGCAGGCGGACATGCCCTACGCGAATCTCGCGACGGTGCCGCCGAAGCCGCAGATGCCGGACGCGGCCACGCGCCAGAAGCTGGCCGACTCGCTGCTCGCCGACCGCGCCAACGCCAAATACGAGGCGGCGCAGGCGCCGCTGGCGGATCCATCCTCCCCGACCGCGTCGCCGGCGCTGTTCGGCGGCTCGGCACCGCCCCCGCCGCCGCCCGGCCAGACATCTTCTCCGCCACAACAGACATCTTCTCCGTCACAACAGGCACCTGCCGCGTCGCAGGCGACGCTCGCGGCGGCCACCGCGCCGCCGCCGGCCAAGGCGCCGGCCCCGGCCAAGCCGCCCTCGCCAGCGCCGCGCACCGCGGTCGCCGAGGCGGCGCTGCCGCCGCCCACCATGCCGGACCAGCCACCGGCGCCGCCGCAGATTCCCGGCTCACCGGTCGCGCCCACGACCCCCGCTCCGCCGCCCGTCGCGCCGAAGGTGGCCTCCGGTCCGGCCAAGCTGGCCGCGAACCAGGCCGCTCCGCTCGCCATCGCCTTCCCCCCCACCTCGGCCGTGCTGCCCGATACCGAGAAGGCGGCGCTCACCGCGCTGGCGAAGCGCCGCGCCGGGCATGGGATTCTGGTCATCGGCTATGGCGAAGCCGAGACCGACACGCCCGAGGCGCAGCAGGCGGCGCTGCGCCTGGCATTGGAGCGCGCCCGCGCCGTCAGCGTCGCACTCGGTGCCCTCGGTGTGCCGCCGAACGCCATCCGCATGGATGCGCAACCCTCCGGTCGCGGTGCCGCGGCGCGGCTGCTAGACTGACCGTTTCCACCTGTCCGGACGGAATCCGATGCAAGAAGAGTTCCACCGAATCCGCCGCCTGCCGCCCTACGTGTTCGCTGAGGTCAACCAGGCCAAGGCGCGCTCGCGCGCGGCCGGTGAGGACATCATCGATCTCGGCATGGGCAACCCGGACAGCCCGACACCGCCCCACATCGTCGCCAAGCTGGTCGAGACGGCGCAGGATCCCCGCGCGCACCGCTATTCGACCAGCAAGGGCATCCCTGGGTTGCGCCGGGCGCTGGCCGGCTACTATCGCCGGCGGTTCGGCGTCACGCTCGACCCGGAGAGCGAAGTGGTGGCGACGCTCGGTTCGAAAGAAGGGCTGGCCAATCTCGCTGCCGCGATCACCTCGCCGGGTGATACCATCCTGGTGCCCAATCCATCCTACCCGATCCACCAGTTCGGCTTCATCATCGCCGGCGCCGCGGTGCGCTCGATCCCGGCGACGCCGGACGACGACATGCTGCGCGCGCTCGATCGTGCCGTGCGCCATTCGGTACCCAAGCCGACGGCGCTGATCGTCAACTTCCCCTCCAACCCGACCGCGTACCTGGCGGAGCTGGAATTCTACCGCGAAATCGTCGCCTTCGCCCGCCGGCACGAGCTCTGGGTGCTGTCCGATCTCGCCTATGCCGAGATCTATTTCGGCGACAAGGTGCCACCGTCGATCCTGCAGATCCCCGGCGCCAAGGACATCGCCGTCGAGTTCACCTCGATGTCCAAGACCTATTCCATGCCGGGCTGGCGAATGGGCTTTGCGGCGGGCAATCCGCGACTGATCTCCGCCCTGGCGCGGATCAAGTCCTATCTCGACTACGGTGCCTTCACGCCGATCCAGGTCGCGTCCGTGGCGGCGCTGAACGGGCCGCAGGATTGCGTCGACGAGATGCGCAAGCTCTATCGCGAGCGCCGGGACGTGCTGATCCGCGGTCTCGCCGCCGCCGGGTGGGAGGTGCCCTCGCCGGAGGCCTCGATGTTCGCCTGGGCGCCGATCCCGCCGGCCTACGCCCATCTCGGCAGCGTCGAGTTCAGCAAGCTGCTGCTGGCGCGCGCGAAGGTGGCGGTGGCGCCGGGAATCGGGTTCGGCGAGCATGGGGATACCCATGTCCGCATCGCCCTGGTGGAGAATACGCACCGGCTGCGCCAGGCGACCCGCTCCATCCGCGCCTTCCTTCAGGCCGGCTCCAACGAGGCGGTCGAGCTGGCGTCTCCACGCGCGGCGCTCGGCTGATGCGTCCGCTTTCGGTCGCCCTCGCCGGCCTCGGTACCGTCGGCACCGGGGTGCTGCGGCTCCTGCGCGAGAATGCCGACATCGTCGCCGCGCGCGCCGGCCGGCCGATCGTCGTCACCGCCGTTTCCGCTCGTGACCGTGGCCGCGACCGCGGCATCTCGCTCGCCGGACTGCGCTGGTACGAGGCTCCGGTGGCACTCGCCGCGGATGCCGAAACCGATGCGGTGGTGGAACTCATCGGCGGCGCCGAGGGTCCGGCGCGCGCCCTCGTCGAAGCGGCGATCGCCGCCGGCAAGCCCGTGGTGACCGCCAACAAGGCGCTGCTGGCCGTGCACGGCGCCGCGCTCGCCGCCGCCGCCGAGGCACAGGGTGTGCCGCTCGGCTTCGAGGCCGCGGTGGCCGGCGGCATCCCGGTCATCAAGGCCCTGCGCGAGGGGCTCGCCGGCAACCGCTTGGTGCGTGTGGCAGGCATCCTCAACGGCACCTGCAATTATATCCTCTCGGTGATGGCCGAACGCGGACGCGAGTTTGCCGAGGTGCTGGGCGAGGCGCAGCGGCTCGGCTATGCCGAGGCGGACCCGGCTTTCGATATCGACGGCATCGACGCCGCCCACAAGCTCGCCATCCTCGCCGCCATCGCCTTTGGCCGCCCGGTGGCGTTCGGCGATGTCCATGTCGAGGGGATTCGCCATATCTCGGCGCTCGATATCGGCTTCGCCCACGAGCTCGGCTATCGCATCAAGCTGCTCGGCATCGCGCGGCGGGTGGATGGCGGCGCCGGACGCGCGGGGATCAGCGCGCGCGTGCATCCGTGCATGGTCCCGGCCGGCTCGCCGCTGGCGCGGGTGGATGGCGTCTACAACGCCGTGGTGGCGGAGGGTGATTTCGTCGGCCGGCTGATGCTCGAAGGCCGTGGCGCCGGGGCCGGCCCGACGGCCTCGGCCGTCGTCGCCGACCTCATCGACCTCGCCCGCAATCGCTCCGCCCCTGTCTGGGGCGCCGCCAGCGCCGCCTTGTCGGACCTGCCATCGCTGCCGATGAGTGCGCATCTCGGCACCTATTATCTGCGTCTGATGGTCGTCGACCGCGCCGGCGTGATCGCCGACGTCACCGCCGTGCTGCGGGACCTCGACATTTCGCTCGAATCGATGCTGCAGCGCGGCCGCAGCCCGGGCGAGGCGGTACCGGTGGTGCTGGTGACGCACGAGACGCGCGAGGCGGCGATACGCGCCGCGATCGAGCGCATCACCGCGCTCGATGTCGTGCTGGAGAGGCCGGTGCTGATCCGCATCGAGCCAGCCTGAGCAACGCAAACTGGGCCTGGGAACGGGGATAGGGATGGAACAGCGAGAGGCGATCAATCTCGACCGCAATCTGGCGCTCGATCTGGCGCGGGTGACCGAGGCGGCGGCGCTGGCCGCATCGCGCTGGATGGGGCGCGGGCGCAAGAACGAGGCCGATGGGGCTGCCGTCGAGGCGATGCGCCGCGCCTTCGATACGGTGGCGATCGACGGCACGGTGGTGATCGGCGAGGGCGAAATGGACGAGGCGCCGATGCTCTATATCGGCGAGAAGGTCGGCCATGGCGGCCCGGCGATGGACATCGCCGTCGATCCGCTCGAGGGTACGTCGATCGTCGCCAAGGGAGCGCCGAACGCACTCGCCGTGGTGGCGCTGGCCGAGGCCGGTAATTTCCTGCATGCGCCGGACATCTACATGGACAAAATCGCCGTCGGCGGCGGACTGCCTGACGGCGTCGTCGATCTCGACGCCACGGTCGGCGAAAACCTGAAGAATCTGGCCCTCGCCAAGAACCGCGCCGTGTCCGACCTCGTGGTCTGCATCCTCGACCGCGATCGGCATGCCGAGATCATCGCCAAGTGCCGCGAGGCCGGAGCGCGAATCATGCTCATCGGGGACGGCGATGTTGCCGGCGTCATCGCGACCGCCCAGCCGGAGAGTGGCGTCGATCTTTATCTCGGCAGCGGCGGCGCGCCGGAAGGTGTGCTGGCGGCCGCGGCGCTGCGGTGCATCGGCGGACAGATGCAGGGTCGGCTCATGTTCGAGAACGAGGCGCAGGTGGCGCGCGCCCGTTCCATGGGCGTGGCGGAGCCGAACCACAAATATACCGCGTTTGAAATGGCCAAGGGCGACGTCGTGTTTGCCGCGACGGGCGTGACCAGCGGCGCCATTCTCCGCGGCGTGCGCTGGTTCGGTACCGGAGCGGTGACCCATTCGGTGGTGATGCGCAGCAAGTCCGGCACCGTCCGCTACATCGAGGCGCATCATAATTTCGCGACCAAGACCTGGGCGCAGGTCTGAGTGTCGCTGGATGGGCCGGTCCTCGGTGTCCAGCGCAGCCTGAGCGGACGACGCTGGGTCTGGCATGGCGGCATCTGGCACGGCGGCGTGGCCGGTGGCGCCGAGCGGGTCGGGCTCGGCATCGCCGAGCGCCTCGGCCTGCCCGAGATCGTCGGCCGCCTGCTCGCGCTGCGCGGCGTCGACGCGGAGCGGGCGGCGGACTTCCTGCAGCCGACATTGCGCGCCCTGATGCCGGACCCGTCGCTGCTGGCCGGCATGGATGCCGCCGCCGCACGGCTTGCCGACGCGGCGGGCCGCGGCGAGACCGTCGCGGTGTTCGGTGATTACGATGTCGACGGAGCCTGCGGCGCCGCGCTGATGGTCCGCTTGCTGCGCGACCTTGGCTGCACCGTGTTGCCCTATGTGCCGGATCGGCTGGCCGAGGGCTATGGGCCGAACGTCCCGGCGCTGCTCGGGCTGGCGGCGCGCGGCGCGAGTCTCATCGTCTGCGTCGACTGCGGCACCGCGGCGGCCGACGTCTTCGCGGCCCTCGGCGGCCGCGCCGAGATCGTCGTGCTCGATCACCATAAGACCGAAGCGCCGCCGCCGGTGCCGGCGACGGTCAACCCGAACCGGCTCGACGATCGCTCGGGGCTCGGCGGGCTCTGCGCCGGAGCGATCGCGTTCCTGGCCGCGGTGGCGACGGTGCGGGCCCTGCGCCGGAGCGGTTTCTTTGCCGCCCGCGCCGAGCCCGACCTGATGGCCCTGCTCGATCTCGTGGCGCTGGCGACGGTCTGCGACGTGATGCCGCTCACCGGCCTGAACCGCGCCTTCGTCGCCCAGGGCCTGAAGGTGATGGCGCGGCGCGATCGGCCGGGGATCGCGGCGCTGCTGGAGGTCGCGCAGATCCGCACGCCGCCGGTGGCCGCCACCTGCGGCTTTGCCCTCGGGCCGCGCATCAATGCTGGCGGCCGTATCAGCGAGGCCGACATGGGGCTGCGGCTTCTGCTGAGCGAGGACCCGGCCGAGGCGCGCAGCCTGGCCGAGATGCTGGACGCGGTGAACCGCCAGCGCCAGCAGGTCGAGGCGGCGATGCTCGAGGCGGCCTACGCCGAGGGCGCGCGCCAAGCCGAGGCCGGGCACGCGGCCCTGCTCGTCGCCGGGGCTCAGTGGCATCCCGGCGTCGTCGGCATCGTCGCCGGCCGGCTCAAGGAGAAGTTCAACCGTCCGGCCGCGGTCGCCGGCATCGCCGACGGGCTGGCCAAGGGATCGGCGCGCTCGGTGCCCGGGCTCGATCTCGGCGCCGCGGTGATCGCTGCCCGCCAGGCAGGGCTGCTCGCGACCGGGGGCGGACACGCCATGGCCGCCGGCTTCTCGCTGCCCGCGGTCGGACTTGATGCCTTCCACGCCTTTCTCGACGAGCGCCTGGCCGCGGCGGCGCTTCTCCCCGCCGCGGCGGACCTTGTTGTGGAGGGGACGCTGTCGGTCGCAGGGACGGACCGCGCGCTGGCCGAACAGGTCGCCCGGCTGGCGCCCTTCGGGCCGGGCAACGAGGAGCCGACTTTCGCCATCGCGCGCGCGCGCGTGGCGCGGGCCGAGCGCGTCGGACGCGAGGGGACAAGCATCCGCGCCTTCGTCGCCGGCGAGGCCGGCGGCGAGAGGCTGAAGGCGATGCTGTTCCGTGCCGGGGAAGGACGCCTGCCCGAAGCGCTGCTCACCGCAGCGGGCGGGCTGCTGCATCTGGCCGGGCATCTGCGCGCCGAGGCGTGGAACGGCTCGGTCACGGTGGCGTTCATCATCACCGACGCGGCCGCCTGCGATTGAGCCGGACGATGCCGCCCGGTGCGCGCGGCTGCTACCCAGGTAGTCCGCCGCATGCTATGGCGTTGGAAAATCAGCGGAGGATCCTGCGATGTCCCCGGTGCCCATGCCCTCGCAAGACGTTCTCGATCGCTTCTTCCCCGCCGTTCGGCCCGGCCCGGCGGCAGGCGTATTCGAACTCGGGCTGGTGCTCGGCGGCACCGTTTCCGCTGGCGCCTACACCGCCGGGGCGCTGGATTTTCTCCTCGAAGCGCTGGAAGCGTGGCATGCGCAGGCCCGGCCGCCGCACCAGGTCCGCATCCCCTTCGTCGCCGGCGCCTCTGGCGGGGCGATTTGCGCGGCCATCCTTGGCCTGCTCTCGCGCAAGGCGGTGCCGCACATCACCGGGATGGACTCGCCCTATGTCCGCAACGCTGCGCCCTCGGGCAACAAATTGTGGGACGTCTGGGTCAACGAGATCGACGCCAGCGGCCTGCTCGCCACCGACGATCTCCGCGGCGCACCCGTCGAGTCGCTGATCAATTGCCGTCCGCTCGACCGCGTCGTCGACGAGATGGCGGCGTTCGGACGCGCCAGTGGCGACTTCGACCGGCCCTATTTCCCTGCGCCCTACCGCATGGCGGTGACGCTCGGGAACATGCGCGGCATCCCGTTCCGCCTCGATGTCCCCGGCTTCGACGGTTGGAACGGCGCCGCCTTCCTTGCCCATGACGATTTTGCCCGCTTCGCGATTCCCAACGGCGCCAGCCCCGAGGCCGGGGGCGAGGCGGGCAAACGGCCCGACGAGTTCTGGGTCGATCCCGGCCTGGTGGGGCAGGGGGCCGACTTCGTGGGCTATGACACCTATGCGCTGTTTGCCGCCGGCTCGGCCGCCTTCCCGGTCGGGCTGAAGGCCCGGGCGCTGTCGCGCCCTGCCGAGCACTATCTCTACCGGCCCCATGTCCAGCCGCGCCAGTCCGGCTACCGCGTGGACTGGCCGAGCCCGGATTGGGCCAACGTGCTCGATCCGGGCAGCACGCGGTACGCCTTCTCCGCGATCGACGGTGGCACGTTCAACAACGACCCGATGCAACTCGTGCATCGCGCCCTGGCGGGACTGGTCGGCGAGAACCCGCGGGACCCGGCGACCGCGACCCGCGCGCTCTTCATGATCGATCCGCTCGCCACCCGCCCCGCCCGCGTTCCCGCGGTGCCGACCGATCTGATGGGCGTTGTTGGCGGGCTGCTCGGCACCATGACGGAGGGCACGCGCTATCTCACCGCGGATATGGCTCTGCTCGGCGATCCCAAGGTCTTCAGCCGCTATCAGCTGGTGCCCAGCCGTCCGGATCTCGGCCTGCTCGGCGAACAGGCGCTGACCACGGCGCATCTGATGGCGTTTGCAGGGTTCTGCGCGCGGGGCTTCCGCGTGCACGACTTCCTGCTCGGGCGCATCAATATGCAGCAATATCTGCGGACGGAGTTGATGCTGCGCGGCGACAACCCGCTGTTCGCCGGCTGGACCGACCCTGGTCTGCGCAGCCGCTTCGCCCTCGACGGCGAGAATCGCCGCGTCAACGTGACCGCGACGACCGATCCCGCGAGCTATGATCTGCCGATCATCCCCGACCTCAGCTATGACGGCGAAGGGCCGATCGCGGCGCAGCCCAACACTCAAATGCTGCCGTGGCCGACCGGCGCGCTCGACCCCGCACCGCTGCGAGACGCTGTCGACGCGCGGATCGACGCAATCATCGAGGCGCTGCGCAGGCAGGAGATGCCCGGGCTGGTGAGCTGGGCGCTGGGCGGAATGTTCGAGCCGGCGATTGCCCGCAGCGTGACCGGGCGGCTGATCGACGGGCTGACGACATCGCTGCGCCGGGCCAAGCTGCTATAGAGCACGGAGCAGCCCCCTATTGGAGACCGAGATGGCCGAGCACGCCTATATCACCGTCGATGTGTTCACCGACCAGGGCAAAGGGGGTAACCCGCTGGCGGTGGTCACCGACGCGCGCGGGCTGACGGCCGAGTCGATGCAGGCGCTCGCCGCCAGGTTCGGTCATTCGGAGACGGTGTTCGTGCTGCCGCCGGATAATCCCCAGCACCACGCGAAACTGCGCATCTTCACCCCGCGCCGGGAGGTTCCCTTCGCCGGGCATCCCAACGTCGGCGCCGGCTTCGTGCTCGCGCAGCAGGATGCGGACCCGCCGGAGCATTACACGTTCGAGGAGGCGGCGGGACTGGTGCGGGTGCATCTCATCCACGCCGAGCATGGCGGCGTGTCCGGAGCGCGCATCGCCGCGCCGCATTCGCTGCAGCTCGGCATCCAGATCCCGACCGAGATCGTGGCCGCGTGCATCGGGCTGCATCCGCATGAGATTCGCAGCGAGTCTCATCCGCCGATCGTGGCGTCCGTGGGCCTGAAATTCGTCATCGCCGAACTGTCTGGCGCCGGCGCTCTGGCCCGCGCCACGCCGGATGCGGCAGCGATCGCACGCGCGGCGGCGCAATTCCCCGACGCGGGCGAGGATTTCCTGCTCCATGTCTACGCGCGCATCGAGGGCGATGCGACGCGGCTCGTCGCACGGATGTTCGGCCCGCTCGCCGGCGTGACCGAGGACCCGGCCACCGGCAGCGCCAACGCCACGCTCGCGGCCCTGCTGACCTCACTCGCTCCGGGCGCGGACGTAGCGCTGCACTACGACATCGCCCAGGGCGCCGGAACCGGCCGACCGAGCCGCATCCTCGCCGGCGCCCGCAAGACCGCCGAAGGCCCGATCACCGCGACGGTCGCAGGCGAGTGCGTCGAACGCGCGCGGGGAACGGTTACGGTTTGAGCCGCTCCGCGGCGAGACGCACGCATCGTTCGAACACGGTGAGGTCGCTCCAGCGCTCCGTCTCGGGGCGGTCCTCGGCTACGAGAATCC
>JAKAZO010000150.1 GCA_021815825.1 Pseudomonadota bacterium | reverse complement strand
TGCTGGCCGAGGCCGAGATGGGTGCCCGTCGCCTGGGCCAGGAACAGCGCCGCCATGGTGAGATAGATGCAGGTGCCGTCGAGATTGAACGAATAGCCGGTCGGGATCACCAGCCCGACCACCGATTCCTCGCAGCCCAGCGCTTCGAGCTTGGCGATCATCCGCGGCAGCACCGATTCCGACGACGAGGTGCCGAGCACGATCAGCAGCTCCTCGCGGATGGCGCGGATGAACTTCCAGATGCTGAACCCGGCCAGCCGCGCCACCGTGCCGAGGACGACGAAAATGAAGATCAGGCAGGTCGCATAGACCCCGGCCATCAATTCGCCGAGCTGGACCAGCGTGCCGAGCCCGTAGCGGCCGATGGTGAAGGCCATCGCCCCGAAGGCGCCGAGCGGGGCGGCGCGCATGACGATGGCGACGACGCCGAACAGCGCGCGCGAGACCAGCTCGATGAGATGCGCGAGCGGCTTGCCGCGCTCGCCGAGGAAGGCCAGCCCGAAGGCGAACAGCACGGCGAAGAACAGAATTTGAAGAATGTCGCCCTCGGCGAAGGCGCCGACCACCGTCGATGGGATGATGTGGGTGACGTAGTCGAGCGCGCTCTGGTGCTGGGCCGCGGTGATGTAGTGCTGCACCGATTTCGCATCGAGCGTGGCGGGATCGACATGCATTCCCGCGCCCGGGCGCAGCACGTTGGCGATGACGAGGCCGATCACCAGGGCCGCCGTCGTCATCGCCTCGAAATAGACGATCGCCTTCAGCCCGACGCGGCCGACCTTCTTCATGTCGTCCATGCCGGCGATGCCGTGCACCACGGTGCAGAAGATGATCGGCCCGATCAGCATCTTGATCGCGGATATGAACATGTCCCCGAGCGGCTTCATCGCCGCCCCGGTGGCGGGGAAGGCATGGCCGAGCAAGGCGCCGAGGACGATCGCCACCAGCACCTGGGCGTAGAGATGGCCGAACAGACGGCGCGCCATGGTCAGGATCCTCCCCGGGATGCCGCGTCCATCAACGCGCGCATGCGTGCGAGCACCGCCCCCAGCCCGTCGAACACGGCCTGGCCGATGAGGAAATGCCCGATATTCAGCTCCCGCACGCCGGGCAGCGCGGCGACGGGGCCGACATTGTCGAAATTCAGCCCGTGCCCGGCATGGCACTCCAGCCCGATCTCCCCGGCCAGAACCGCCGCCCGGCGCAGCCGCTCCCGCTCGCCCGCCCGCCCGGCCGCGTAGGCGCCGGTGTGCAGCTCCACCACCGGCGCGCCGAGCGCGGCGGCGGCGTGCAGCTGCGCCGGGTCGGGGTCGATGAACAGCGAGACGCGGATCCCCGCCGCGCCGAGCCGGGCGATGGCGGGGCGCAGCGTCTCGCCCTGCCCGGCCGCGTCCAGCCCGCCCTCCGTCGTCACCTCCGCCCGCCGCTCGGGCACCAGGCAGGCCGCGTGCGGGCGCAGCGCCACGGCGATCGCCACCATCTCCTCGGTCGCCGCCATTTCCATGTTCAGCGGCGCGGGGAGCGCGCGCAGCCGGCTTATGTCCGCGTCGCGGATATGCCGCCGGTCCTCGCGCAGATGCGCGGTGATGCCATCGACGCCGCAGGCGATGGCCAGCTCCGCCGCCGCCACCGGATCGGGATGCGCGCCGCCGCGGGCGTTGCGCAGCGTCGCGACGTGATCGACGTTGAGGCCGAGCCGCAGCTTGCTCATCGCGCCCGCCGTGCCGCCATCCCGGCGGCGAGCCGGATGGCGGCGACCAGGCTCGACGGATCCGCCCGGCCGAGCCCGGCGATGTCGAACGCGGTGCCGTGGTCCGGCGAGGTGCGGATGATGGGCAGGCCGAGCGTGACGTTCACCCCATGGGTCATGTCGAGCGTCTTCAGCGGGATCAGTGCCTGGTCGTGATAGAGGCAGATCGCGGCATCGTAGCGCGCGCGCGCCGCCTCCGTGAACATGGTATCCGGCGGCCAGGGCCCGGTCGCGTCGATGCCCTCGGCGCGCAGCGCGGCGATGGCGGGGGCGACGAGGGTCTGCTCCTCGGTGCCCATCGCGCCGCCCTCGCCGGCGTGCGGGTTGAGCCCGGCCACCGCCAGCCGCGGCGCGGCGATGGCGAAATCGCGAACCAGCGCCGCCGCGGTGACACGGCCGGCATAGAGAATGGCCTCGGCGGTCAGCGTCTCGATGGCGCGGCGCAGCGAAACGTGCACCGTCACCGGCACCACGCGCAGCGCCGGGGCCGCGAGCATCATCACCGGCTGGGCCACGCCGGTGAGCGCACCGAGAAACTCGGTATGGCCCGGATGGGCGAAGCCGGCGCCGTAGAGCGCCGCCTTGCTGATCGGGTTGGTGACGATGCCGCCGACCGCGCCGGCCAGCGCCAGCCGCGCCGCGGCCGCGATGGCCTCGATGATGGCGGGGGCGTTGGCGCCGTCCGGCTTTCCGGCGCGCACGGGGGCCGCAAGTGGGGCCGGCAGCACCGGCAGCGCCTGAGGAAACACCCGCGCCGCCTCGGCCGGGTTGGCCACCGGCCGCGCGCCGGGATAGAGCGCCGGGTCGCCGATCACCAGGAAGCCCGGCCCGCTCCCGCGCAGCGC
>JAKAZO010000149.1 GCA_021815825.1 Pseudomonadota bacterium | reverse complement strand
CATGCTGATCGTGGCACGCCTGCAGCGTGCGCCGCAGCTGCGCCGTCGTCATGCGCGGGGCAGCGGGGTCGACCAAGAGCGGCGAAATCATATCCCGCAACTGCGCGATCAGCTGCGCGCGCTCCTCATCGTCGTTCTTCGCCATGGGCAACCTCCAACACGATGCGGCCGTCCTCGACCGTCGCCACCCGGAAGTCATGCCGCAATTCAGCGGCGCCTCGTATCGCCGGAAACGGAAGCGGGGGTCGGATGTCCATAGGCTACACCTGGCGTTGCCGCCGGCACCAGGATCACGATCCTGATGCCGGCGCGCGGGGCGGTTGCGGAGCCGGCTTCAGCCCTGCGCTTGCCTCCGCTGGCCGAAGCGGCGTCGCTGCGGCCGGCGTGTCCGCTCGCCGGGCGTCGCCCCTGGGGCGGCGTGATGGCGATCGGTCCGGCGCTGGCCGGCCGGCTCCTCGGTCCGGGCCGGTGGCGGCGCGGCGCGTTCGGCCGCGGCATCGGCGGCCTGGGCTGCCGCGAGCCCGCGGTCGTTGCGGCGGTCGAAGCTGGGGATGGTCTGGCGCGTCAGCTTCTGGATGTCGCGCAGCAGGACGCGCTCCTCGTCGCTGACCAGGCTGATCGCCCCGCCCTCGGCGCCGGCGCGCGCGGTGCGGCCGATGCGATGGACGTAGCTCTCGGCCACGTTCGGCATCTCGAAGTTGATGACGTGCGTCACCGCCTCGACATCGATCCCGCGCGAGGCGATGTCGGTGGCGACCAGCGCGCGCAGCCGGCCGCTCTTGAAGGCGGCCAGCGTGCGCTCGCGCTGGGTCTGGCTCTTGTTGCCGTGGATCGCCGCGGCCTGGACGCCGGCATCCTCCAGATAGCGGGTCAGCCGGTCGGCGCCGTGCTTGGTGCGGGTGAAGACCAGCGTCCGGCTCAGCGCCTTGTCGGCGTAGAGCTCGGCGAGCAGCGCGCGCTTGCGGGCCTGCTCGATGAACAGCACCTGCTGCGCCACGCGCTCGGCCGTCGCCGCCGGCGGGGCCACCGAGACCTCGACCGGATTGGTCAGCAGCTCGCTGGCCAGCGCGTGGATCTCCTTCGGCATGGTGGCGGAGAAGAACAGGTTCTGCGTCACCGCCGGCAGCGCGCGCACGATGCGGCGGATCGAGGGCATGAAGCCGAGATCGAGCATCTGATCGGCCTCATCGAGGACGAAGGTCTCGACCGCGCCGAGATCCACGGTGCGCTCGGCGAGATGATCGAGCAGGCGGCCCGGGCAGGCCACCAGCACATCGACCCCGCCGGCCATGGTGCGGATCTGCCCGCCATGGTTCACGCCGCCGAAGATCACGGCGACGTTGATGCCGAGCCGGGCGCCGTAGGTGCGGAAGCTCTCGGCGATCTGGCTCGCCAGCTCGCGCGTCGGGCTGAGCACCAGCACGCGGCAGCCCCGTCGCGGCGCCGGGCGGCGGTTGGCGGCGAGGCGGTGCAGGATCGGCAGGGCGAAGGCGGCGGTCTTGCCGGTGCCGGTCTGGGCGATGCCGATCAGATCGGCGCCCTGCATCACCGGCGGAATCGCCTTGGCCTGGATCGGCGTCGGATCGGTATAGCCCTCGGCGGCGATGGCCTGGAGGATCGGCAGGGCAAGGCCCAGCGCCTGGAAGGGAGTCACGTCGATTTGGGTCACGTCTATGGGGTCCTGGCGGCAGCCGGCCGCGCGGCCACGTCGGCACGGCGCCATGGGCGCGTGCCGCGGGGGTGTGAACGGAGCGCCTGCGTGGGCCGGGCGCCTTGGGCGGGATGGATCGGAGGCTCGACAGGCGGGACAAACGGCAGCGCGCCGGTCCCTTCACGCGTCTGGAGCAACGATGATCGCAGGATGCGACAGCGGCTACATGGCCCGGGGCGGCGGCCCTGTCAATCCGCCGCCGCGTCGGGTAATGCCTCGGGGGAGCCTCGCACGGCGAGGACGCTCCCGCCGGGCGGCGGCCGGATGCCGATATGGAGTTCTTGACGATGTCCAAGGAATTCTATCGGTTCGCGCCGAGCATCGGCTGGCTGATCCATCTCTGGAAATGCGCGACCCGGCAGGATCACGCCGCGTGGCGCGGTGTCCTCGAACCCCTGATCGCGAAAGATGCGGTCGTCATCGATGTCGGTGCCCATGGCGGACAGTTCACCCGGCTGCTCGCCGGCCTGGTGCCGGACGGGCTGGTGATCGCCGTCGAGCCCAGCAGCTACGCCAGGACCGTGCTGCGCAGCGCGCTCTGGCTCCGGGGCGTCCGCAACGTCACCGTTTTCGCGAGCGCTCTGGGGGCGAGCCCGGGCGTCGCTCTCCTGAGCACGCCGATCAAACGGTACGGCGACATGGGGTATGGTCTGGCACATATCCGCCGGGCGGCGGCGCCGGCCGGAACCGATGCAAGGTCCGCGCTCGAACCTGTTGTGGTCAGCACGCTGGATGATCTCGTCGAGGGCGGCGGCCTGGCCCGTGTGGACTTCATCAAGGCGGACATCGAGGGCTACGAGGCGGCCCTGATCGCCGGGGCCGGGGCGACGCTCAAGCGATTCCGCCCTGTTCTTCTGCTGGAACACGACGCCACGTTCCTGGAGC
>JAKAZO010000077.1:2793-13205 GCA_021815825.1 Pseudomonadota bacterium | reverse complement strand
CCGCCGACCGGACGGCAAGGCGAGCCCCGCGCCCGGCTCAGTGCACGGGCGCCGGCTCGCGCGATGTCGCTTTCTCCAGCATGCCGGCCAGCTCCTTCAGCGTGTAGGGCTTGGCCAGGAACAGCGTGTCCTCCTCGGCGAGGTCGCGGCGGATCGCCTCCTCGGCGTAGCCCGAGGCCAGGATCGAGGGCAGGCCGGGCTGGCGATCGCGCATGCGTCGCACCAGGGCGGGGCCGTCGAGCCCGGGCATCACCACGTCCGTCACCATCGCGGCCAGCCGCACATTGCCGGCCTGTTCCATCAGCGCCAGCGCGGCATCGCCGGATTCGGCGGCGAGCACGGTCCAGCCGCGCTGGGTGAGGAAGCGCGTCGCCAGGCGCAGCACCGGCTCCTCGTCATCGACGACGAGCACCACGCGGCGCCCGGCGGCGGCATCGCCGAGCGCGGGCGCGGGGTCGGCGAGGGGCAGGCTGGCCTGCTCCGGCGGCGCGGCCCTGGCGACGGCGGCCGGCTCGCGCGCCGGCGCCGTCACCGGCGCGTCGCAGCGCGGCAGATAGAGCCGCATCAGCGTGCCCTTGCCCGGCTCGCTCTCCACCGCCAGGAACCCCTCGGACTGGCGGACGATGCCATGGACCATGGACAGGCCGAGGCCGGTGCCGCCGCGCTCGCGCTTGGTGGTGAAGAACGGGTCGAAAATCCGCCCCAGCACCTCCTTGGGAATGCCGCTGCCGGTATCGGCGACCTCGATCATCACGTAGCGGCCGGGCGGGATCACCTCCTCACCGCGCGTG
The DNA here is from genome assembly GCA_021815825.1 of Pseudomonadota bacterium. Taxonomy (GTDB): domain Bacteria; phylum Pseudomonadota; class Alphaproteobacteria; order Acetobacterales; family Acetobacteraceae; genus JAJZVV01. The sequence goes on along the minus strand of JAKAZO010000077.1, from coordinate 12,414 downwards.
AGCGGGCGGAACAGGGTGAGCCGGCCGCTGCGCAGCGTCAGCGTGCCGCCCTCCGGCATGGCGTCGCGGGCATTGACGGCGAGATTGATCAGCACCTGGTCGAGCTGGCTCGGGTCCACCCGCACGCTGCGGCCCGGCGTCTCGAGATCGAGCACCAGCTTCACCTTGGCGCCGAGCAGCCGGCGCAGCAGGTCCGAGAGGTCGCAGATCGCCTCGTTCACCGCCACGACGCGCGGCTTGAGCGTCTGCTGGCGGCTGAAGGCGAGCAGCTGGCGCACCAGCGCCGCGCCCCGCTCGGCGCTGCGGCGAATCTGGCCGACATCGGCGACGGTGGTCTCGTCCAGCGCCTCGCGCGCCAGCACCAGGTCCGCCGCGCCGATCACCGCCGTCAGCAGATTGTTGAAATCATGCGCGATACCGCCGGCGAGCTGGCCGACCGCGGCGAGTTTCTGGCCATGCGCGAGCTGCGCCTCCAGGCTCTTCAGCGCCGTCACGTCCGACAGCCGCAGCACGACGCCGCTGATGGCGCCGTCGGCCTCGCGCAGCGGCGTGGCGGCGACGTCCACCGCCGCGTCCCGCTCCGAGCCCGCGGACGCGGGCGGCTGGTCGAAGCGGCTGACGAAGCGGCGGGGCGGCCGCGTCCCGTCGAGGGCGGTGGCGATGGCTTCGGCCACCATCTGGCGCTCCTCGCGGGCGAACAGGGCCACCGCCGGCCTGCCGGGGGCGAGATCGGCCGTCTCGCCGAGCATGCGCCGCAGCGTGGCATTGGCGCGGATGATGCGGCCGTCGCCGTCCAGCGTCAGCACCCCGTCGCTCGCCGCCTCGAACAGAACCTGGCCGAGATCGTCCAGCGGCTGGGCGAGCCGGTCGATCAGGCGTGGCCGCCGCCGCCAGGGCAAAATCTGGGCGAGGGCGGCGAAGATCATGGAGCCGGCCGGCCCCCGACGCGGGCGGCGAGGCGCCAGACATAGGCGATCAGTTCCGCCACCGCCTTGTAGTGCTCGGGCGGAATCTCGGCATCCAGCTCGACGCGGTAGAGGGCGCGGGCGAGGGGTGGATTGGCGATCAGCGGCACACGGTTCTCCTCGGCGACGGCGCGGATGCGGGCGGCGACCTCATCGACACCCTTGGCCACCACCCGCGGCGCAGCGGCTTTACCGCGATCATACGCCAATGCAACCGCATAGTGTGTAGGGTTTGTCACTACAACCGTTGCGGTTTTGACCTTGGCCATCATGCGCTTGCGCATGCGCGCCCGGCGCAGCTGGCGCAGCTTCCCCTTCACATGAGGATCGCCCTCGTTCTCCTTGGTTTCCTGCCGGATGTCCTCGCGGCTCATGCGCATCATCCGCATGTGCTGAATGCGCACGCGGACGACGTCGAAGAGGGCGATCGCGGCCTGCACGCCCAGCATCGCCAGCAGCACCGAGAGCCCGGCCCGCACCAGGCGGGCGGCGAGCAGCGGCACCGGCCAGTGGACGGAGGCGGCGAGGCCGGGCAGGTCCTGGCCCAGGACGCGCCAGCAGGCGAAGCCGGCGAGCACGATCTTGGCCAGCGACAGGCCGGTCTGCACCAGGTTGTCGAGGCCGAACAGCCGGGCAAAGCCGGCGATCGGGTTGAGGCGGGTGAGATCGAGCCGCCAGGCGCCGGCGTGGAACAGGAACCCGGTCTGCAGCAGCGTCGTCACCACCGCGCCGACGACGGCGACGGCGAGGAAGGGCGCGGCCATGCCGAGGGCCGCGAGCAGCGCGGCGTGCAGCGCCTCGGCGCTGGTCTGCCCGCTGCCCGCGCCGGCGAGCAGCACCGCCATGCGCCGCATCAGGTCCTGTCCCATGCCCGGGCCGAGCAGCATCAGCGTCAGGGCGAAGCCGCCGAGCCCGACCAGGGCGGGAAGCTCACGCGAGACCGGAACCTGCCCCTCCTCGCGCGCCCGCTCCAGCCGCCGCGGCGTGGCGGTTTCGGTGCGGTCTTCGGGCTCGGTGCCTTCGGCCATGTCAGAGGCCGCCCGGCAGCGAAGCGAAGCCTGCCTGCGCCGCCGTCTGCCACGCCGCCAGCAGCGCCGTGGAGAGCGCCGCGATCAGCGCCAGCCCGCCGAGCACCTGGGCCGGCAGGGCGAGAAAATAGACCTGCAGGCGCGGCACCAGCCGCGACAGCACGGCGAGCGCCAGCTGCCAGACGGTGCCGGCGAAGACGAACGGTGCCGCCAGGCGCAGCGCCAGGCTGAAGGACTGGCCGAGGCCGCGCAGCGCCGTCTGGGCGAGGTCGGCGCCGGAGAGCCCATGCCCGCCGAGCGGCAGCAGCGCGTAGCTGCCGGCCAGCGCGGTCAGCGGCTGGGCATAGAGCCCGCTGGCCAGCACCAGCACGGTGGCGGCGAGCCCGAGGATGCGGCTCATCTCGCTGCTGGCCGCGCCGGCGCCGGGATTGGGCAGCAGGATGCTGGTCAGCCCGATCATCACCGAGAGGAAGTCGGCCGCCATCTCCAGGGCGAACATCAGCAGCCGGGCGAGCCAGCCGAGCCACAGGCCGACGGCGATCTCGGCGGCGAGCGCGGCCACGTCCTGCCACACGCCGTCCGGCTGCGGCGGCCCGTCCGGCAGCACCACGCTGATCAGCAGCAGGGTCAGCGCCAGCGCCATGCCGGCGCGGATGCGCACCGGCAGGTCCGCCTCGCCGATGCCGGGCAGCAGCATCATCGCGCCGCCGACGCGCCCCAGCACCAGCACGAAGCCGAAGGCCCAGTGCGGCAGCGCGGCAAGCAGCGCCGCGTCGTCGGCGGTCATGTGCCGCCGATGGCGATGATGCGGTCGAACAGCTGCGTGGTGAAGGCGCCGAGGACGGCGAGCATGAACGGGCCCAGCAGCGCCAGCACGGCGGCCAGGGCGAGCAGTTTGGGCACGAAGATCAGCGAGGCGTCGTTGATCTGCGTCGCCGCCTGCAGCATGGCGATGACCACGCCCACGACCAGCCCGGCGATCAGCAGCGGGCCGCCGAGCTTGAGGATGACCATCATGGCGTCGCGCAGCACCGCGCCGACGTCGGCTTCTGTCATGCGGTCCGTACCTTTTGTCGGCCCATTCCGGATAGGCGGGTTGGTCTGGCGGCGCGGCGTCTCAGATCGGCATGCTCATGATCTGCTGGTACGCCTGCACGACGCGGTCGCGGATATTGACCGCGGTCTGCAGGGTGAGTTGCGCCTTCGCCACCGCGGTGACGACTTCCGTGATGTTGCCGCCGCCGGCGATCGCCTGCATCGACTGCGTCTCGGCCTGCTGGCCGACCTGCACCGCGCCCTCGACCGCGCGCTGGAGCATGGCCCCGAAGCCGGCGCCGCCGGCGCTCTCGCCGTCCGTGACGGCGGCGGGGGCAGCGTCGGCGGCGCGATAGGCCGCGGCGGCGAGTTGCGGGGCGACGGCGAGCGGTTTCATTTCAGCAGGCCGATGACCCGCGTGAGCATCGTCCGCGTCGCCGACATCACCGAGAGATTGGCCGAATAGGTCCGCTGGGCGTCGCGCATGTCCATCAACTCGATGAACGGATCGACGTTCGGCGCCTGCACGTAGCCCTGCGCGTCGGCCGCCGGGCTGGCGGGATCGAAGCGCTTCTGGAACGGCCGCTGATCCTGGCCGATCTTCTTCACCTGCACGGTGTCGGCGCCGAGGGCGCGGTCGAGCCGGTTGGCGAAGCTGATGGTCTTGCGCCGGTATGGCGCCGCGCCGGGCGACGAGCCGGTGGTGTCCTGGTTGGCGATGTTCTCCGCGACCACGCGCAGCCGCGTCGCCTGCGCGTCCAGCCCGCGGGCGGAGATGGTGAGGGCTTTCTCGAGGTCCATGTCGATCGTCTCCGCTTGCGCCCGCCCGCTCAGGTGGCCGCCGTCTTGAACATCAGGAGGTAGGTTTTGTAGATGTTGGTTACGAATTCGTGGCTGCTGCCGGTATCGGCCAGCTTGACCATTTCGTCCTCCAGCGGCACCGCGTTGCCGTCCGGCGCGCGCTCGGTGGGCTTGATGCGCTTGCTCGCCGAGGGCGGATCGCCGGTGGCGACGAGATGCAGCGGATTGGTCCGCGTCGGCGCCAGTTCAGCGCCCCCAGCGATGCCACCTGCGGCGGCAAGGGTGGCGGCGAAGGGCTGCAGATCGCGCTCCTGCCAGCCCGGCGTGTCGGCATTGGCGATGTTCTGCGAGATCAGCACCTGCCGCTGATCGAGCCAGGCCAGGCGCTGGTCGGCGAGCGAGAACAGCGCGACGTCGCCGGCGCTCATGACCGAGGCCGGATCGGCGAGGGGCGGCGGGACGGGAGGGGCATGGCACGGGCTCCGCAGGGATCCGCAGCCATTGTCTCCGTCAGGGGCTGAACATTCGGTAAACCGCCGAGCCTCGCGTTCACCCCGGCGTCGCGGGCCCGATTTCGGCCCTCTGCGCGCGCGGAGGATGGTCGGCGCGGCGGGCATGCGGCAGGGCGCGCGGCACCGCCGGGCCGGCGAGAAAGTCCGTGATCAGCCCCGCGATCTCCTCGGGCGCTTCCCAGATCGCGCGATGGCCCAGATCGGCGAGGATCTCGAGCCTCGCGCCGGGGATCCGCGTCGCGAGCAGGGCCGAATTGCCGGGCCGAACGAGCACGTCGTCGCCTCCGGTGGCGACCAGGGTCGCGGCGGCGATCCGCGGCAGGCTGAAGTAGGTGTCGAACGTCCACAGCGCCTGCCTCTGCCGCCGCGCGACGAAGGTCGGGGTGGGATGCATCAGTTCGCGATGCATCTGCCGTTCGACGGCGATCGCATTGGCCGCGAGATAGGCCGGCGAGTAGGTGACCGCCCAGGCCTCGCGGGCCGCGTCCTCGAAACTGAGCCCGTCGACCATGAACAGCCGCCGCAGCACCGACCAGGGCGCGGAGTGGGACCAGATGCCGCCGCAGAACGTGCCGAACAGGATCAGCCGGCCGACCCGGTCCGGGAAGCGGATCGCCAGCTCCTGCGCGATGCCGCCGCCCATCGAAAAGCCGAGGACATGACTGCGCGGAATATCGAGCGCGCTCAGCAGAGCGGCGACGTCGGCGGCCTGCTCGTGCAGCCCGTAGCCGTGCGTCGGCTTCTCGCTCAGCCCGGTTCCGCGATTGTCGAACACGATCACCCGGTGGCGCTCGGCCAGGCGGGAAACGAACGCCTCCGGCCAGGCGGCGCCGCTCTGGCGGAACCCGGCGATGAGGCAGAGGGCCGGTCCCGTCCCCGTCTGCGTGCAGTTCAGACCGACGCGCGCAGTGGGGACGAGCACCATACGGGAGAGCCTTTCGTCACGAGTGCAGCCCGGCGAGCCACGGCCCGATTACCGGGCCGCGAGCCACCCGACAATCAGGTCCTGCAGCTTCTGCTGCGAGCGACTGCAGAAAATCCCGATGTGGCCACCGCTGACCGCCGCTTCCGTGTAGTCCCGGGCGCCGACGCACGCGCGGAGCGCCTTGCTCGCAGGGGGCGGGATGATGTGATCGGTCTCGCTGTAGATGTTGAGCACCGGCATCGTCACGGCGCCGAGATCGACCGCGCGCCCGCCCACGACCAGCTCCCCCGCCGCCAGCTTGTTGCCCTGATACAGATCCTTGAGCCACTGGCGGGCCGATTCGCCGGTATGCGCGGGCCGGTCGGCGAGCCATTTCTCCATCCGCAGGAAGTTCATCAGGCTGGCGCGGTCCTGCCCGACCTGCAGCAGGGTGAGATTGTATTTGGCGAGGGTGCGGAACGGCGTCATCAGCGAGAACATCGCCCCGCCCACGTCTCCGGGCACGTTGCCCATCGTGTCGATCAGCAGGTCGATGTCGCCGGGGTTCAGTCCGCGCGTCCAGACATTCATGAAGCCGCGGTCGCCCCGGGTCTCGCGCTTGTCGGCATGAAAATCGACCGGGGTGACGCAGGTGATCAGCGTACGCACCCGTGCCGGATGGAGCGCGGCATAGCACAGCGCGATGACGCCGCCCTGGCAGATGCCGAGCAGGTTGATGGCGTCGATGGCGTGGCGCTCGCAGATGGTCTCGACGAACTCGTCGAGATACAGCTCCAGCAGATCGCCGAAATCGTCGAACCGGTCGGCCGGGGTCGGATGGCCCCAGTCGAGCACGTAGACATCGCAGCCGGACTTCGCGAGGCCGCGCAGGAACGACCGGTCGTCCTGCAGGTCGAGCACGGTCCATCGGCCGACCATCGCATAGAGCACCAGCACCGGCGTCGCGATGCGCGGCGGCGCGTCCGGTACCAGCCGGTAGAGCGTGCGGCCGTTGATGCGGCGGATCTCCTGGCGTGGCGTGACCGCGAGGTCGACATCGTCGTCCCGGATGCCGCTGAGCAGCGTGGCCGCCTGGGCGGCCCTGGTGGCGAAGCCGAGCAGCTCCGCAAAGTCGGGGACTCCCTTCGTGTCCTTCGTCATGCGTCCCTCCGCTTCCGGGCCGGAGCCCGCGCTGCCGGTGGCGTGGCGCCGGCCTGCTTCTTCATTGCGCGCAGCTCCCGGCGCAGCGCATGGGTCTCGCGCTGCAGGTCGTGGAGGCGCTGGTAGACGTCGGTCATCTCGGTCCGTGTCGGCAGATCGACGGCGTTGGCCAGGCGCTCTCCGAACCGGCGCGCCTCGTTGCGGTAGCCCATCGCCGCCCGCAGCACCCGCTGCAGCAGAGTGGCGAATTCCGCCGAGCGGTTGAACTCCATCAGGGTCTGATCGAGCACGTTGTTCAGGATGTCCATCGCATCGCCGGCGCCGGGCAGCGCCGGCGCGCCTTCGGTGCGGCGCGCCGCCATCTCGGCCTGGAAGCGCTGCGTGGTGCGCAGCCACAGCGGCAGCGCGGCGAGCATGAGCTGGCTGGCCGCGGCCAGCAGCTCCGCCGCGGGGGCGAGCGAGGGCAGCGCCTTGCCGTCCAGCAGGGGCAGGTCGGAGAATTGCGGCAGGGCGAAAATGCGCTGCAGCTCGGCGAGCAGGGGCGCGAAGGCGTCCGGCCAGGCGGTCGGCGTCCGCAGCCGGTCGGCCATGGCCTGTGCGGCCGGCAGGCCGCGGTTGGTCAGCACCGACTGCCAGCCGGTCGCGATCGCCGACCACATCTCCCACGCGGCGGCGAGGGACCGGCGCATCGGATCGCCGCCGCCGCCGAATGGATCGAAGCTGTTCGCTGCCTCGCTCATCGCACCCCTCGTGCGCTGCCGCCGCGCCGCCGTGCCGGGACCGGGGGCCTCATTTGTTCACCAGTTGCGGCTGGATCGCGAGGATCAGCACACCGCCCACGGCCATGATGCCGCCGAAGACATAGAGCGCCGCGGCGGCACTGTGCGTCGTCTCGGTCAGCCAGCCGACCAGGAAGGTGCTGGCGAACCCGGCGATGTTGCCGAGCGAGTTGACGAAGGCGATGCCCGCGGCGGCGGCGGCGCCGCCGAGGAACGCGGCGGGCAGGCACCAGAACGACGCCTGCGCCGAGGATGCGCCCGCCGCCGCGATGGTCAGCCCGACCATCGCCAGGAGCGGGTCGGCGCCGGCGAACCCGGTCAGCACCAGGCCCGCGGCACAGATCAGCGCCGGCAGCATCGTGTGCCAGCGACGCTCGCGCATGCGGTCGGCGCTGGCATTGACGCCCACCATGGCCACGATCGCGACGATGTAGGGAACCGCGCTCAGCAGGCCGATATGCAGCGGATCGCTCACGCCGGTGCGCTTGATCAGCGACGGCAGCCAGAAACTGATGATGTAGATGCCGCAGACGATGCTGAAATAGATCACGCCGAGCAGCCACACCCGCGCATCGGTGAACGCCTGCGACAGGTGCGAGTGGCCGGACTTCTCCTGCTCCTCGTGGCCGATATTGGTCGCGATCAGGCGCTTTTCGTCATCGGTCAGCCAGCGGACATCGGAGACGCGGTCGCGCAGATAGACCAGCGTGACGATGCCGAGCAGGATCGAGGGGATGGTCTCGATCAGGAACAGCCACTGCCACCCCGAGAGCCCCTGGGTGCCGCTGACCTCCTTCAGGATCCAGCCGGACAGCGGCCCGCCGAGGATGCTCGCGGTCGGGATCGCGGCCAGGAAGATCGCGGTGATCCGGCCGCGCCGGCGGGCAGGGAACCAGTAGGTCAGATAGAGCAGGATGCCGGGGATGAAACCCGCTTCGGCGACGCCGAGCAGAAACCGCAGGGCGTAGAACTGGAACGGCGTGTGCACGAAGCACATCAGCGCCGAGATGATGCCCCAGGTGATCATGATCCGCGCGATCCAGATGCGGGCCCCGACGCGCAGCATGATGACATTGCTCGGCACCTCGAACAGCACGTATCCGAGGAAGAATATGCCGGCGCCGAACCCATAGACGGTCTCGCTGAATTGCAGCTCTTTCAGCATCTGCAACTTGGCGAACCCGACATTCACCCGGTCGAGATAGGCCGCGAGATAGCAGATAAAAAGAAACGGCACGATCCGCAGCGTCACCTTCCTGTACGCGTCGTCCTCCAGACCTGCCCGGACATCGTCGTGGGTCGTTCCGATCGCTGATTGCACTTCATCCTCCCCGGTAATTGTTCTGAGCATGGCGCCAACGCGGCCGCCGCCCCTGCGCGCACGTTGGCATCGTCCTTCGTCTTTCGGCCAGGCCCGTCCTGCCCGTCGGGCAGGGTGGTCGGCGATCAGGCGTGTCCGCCCTGGCGCTCGGCGGCGCCGTTGAACACCGAACTCTGAATTCAGAATGCCAAAGCCGAAGCGCCCTGTCAAGCGCCGCCATGCCGCCGCACCCGGAGCCGCGAATGCAGCCGGGGCGGCCGGCTCCGCGCACCGGAGCGCGCAAAGCGCGGCGTCGGGTCCTGACCCCTCGGCGTCGCTCGGACGCGGCGCCGGACTACGACGGCGCGCCGGTCCTGATGCCGACCAGCAGCACGCGGTCCTGCTGGCGGTAGGTGCCGGCGGTCATCTCGTGCACGATGTCGGGCATGCTGTCGAACTGTTCCAGGACCAGATCGAAGCCGAGCTCGCGCAGCAGCGCCAGCAGGTATTCCTTCTGGATCCAGAAGGAGCGGTTGTTGCTCCAGGAGGCCCATCTGGCCTCCTCGAGCTGCTCGGGCGTGAGCTGGTCGTATTCCGGGTACCAGCGGCCCTTGAGTCCTTCGTTCTCGGTGAGTTCGGACAGATTGTGGAGCTGAACCGCCTCGGTCGGCTCCGCCTGCGCGACATGGGTATGCAGGAACACCACGCGCCGCGTGACCTTGGCGAGATCGGTGAGGAACCGGCGTGGGTGGTCGAGATGGTAGAGCAGGCCGTTGACGAAAGCGGCGTCGAACGGCCCGTGCCGGGCGATGGCATTGGCGTCGTCGCGGATGAAGTCCAGCCAGGGCAGGTCGACCTTGGACTTCACATAGGTGCAGTTGCGGAAATTGCTCTCGCGCACCTCGATGCCAGTGGCGCGCAGGCCGAGGCGGGCGAAGGCGGTGGTGTAGCCGCCTTCGAGGCAGCCGATATCGACGATGCTGCGGCCATAGAGTCCGGACGGGAACACCACTCCGAGGGTCCGCGCGACGGCGTGTACCAGCCCGTGCTGATCCATCGTCCAGCCGATCTCCGGCATGGTCTCGCTGCCGTCGTCGAGGCGGATATTGTGCGCGGTGAAGCGGCCAGGCGAGATC
>JAKAZO010000077.1:0-2693 GCA_021815825.1 Pseudomonadota bacterium | reverse complement strand
GATGCTTTGTCGGGCGCGGATGCTTTGTCGGGCTCGGATCTTTCACCCCGCGCTGGCGCTTCTCCCTGCTGGGGGGCGGTGGTTGCGCGGCGCAGCACCACGTCGCAATACATGAAGGGCTGCAGCGCGAAATGCGTCATCTCCCAGTTCTCGGCGATCATGAACTCGTTGGTCGCGTGGATCACGCCATAGGCGCCGTTGCCGGCGAGGATGTCGGACATCGTGTAGTCGTTCATGATGATGACGCCGTCCGGCTTCACCTTGCGCTTGATCACCGCGAGCTCGCGGGCGACCCATTCGTAGCTGTGGTCGGCATCGACATAGAACATGTCGACGCTGCCATCCTCGATGGTGGCGAGCGCGTTGGTGCTGTCGTCCTCCAGCACGCGCACTTGCCCGGCTTCGATCAGCCTGGCGAACCGGTCGCGATAGAAGCCGCCGTGGGTGCGGGCGCCGAACCACTCCACCGGCTTGCGGCCCCAGAATTCGGGCAGCTCGTGGAGGCGGAAATTGTCGATGGCGATGAACTCGTCCGGCTGGCAGATGTCGATCAGCTTCTGGGAGAAGTCACCCAGCGCGACGCCGATCTCGACGATCCGCCCGCCCTTGGGCAGCAGCGGCAGGATCGCGACCCGGTCCGGCAGCAGCCGGCAATTCTCCAGCAGCCGGGCAGGCAGGCGGGGCGCTTCGCGATGGACGGTCATCGGCGGTCTCTTCCTTGGCTGGTTCTTCGCCGGGGCGGGGCGCGCCACCGGCGCGGGGTCAGGGCAGGCGCGGCTGCGTCACGCCGACCATGTCGCCCTCGCGCACCAGGGCGGCGAGCGCGGCCTCGTCCCAGCCCTCGGTGCCGTCGGGGCGGCGGGGCAGCACCATCCAGCGATAGTCGGCGGTGGAATCGACGACGCGGATGCGCGTGCCCTCGGGCAGGGTCGTGCCCCATTCGGCCAGCACGCCGCGCGGGTCGCGCACGGCGCGGGCGCGGTAGGCGACGGATTTGTACCAGAAGGGCGGGTAGCCGAGCACGGCGCGCGGGTAGCAGCTGCACAGCGTGCAGACGACGAGATGGTGCAGCCCGGGGACGTTCTCGAGCACGCCGAGCGGCGGCGCGCCGCGCATCATGATGCCGAATTCCTCCGCCGCGCGCGCGCCGTCCGCCAGCAGCCGGGCGCGGAACGCGGCGTCCGTCCAGGCGCGCGCCACCATCGCCGCGCCCTGCGCCGGGCTCGCCCGATCGGTGGCGGCGATGCGCTCGGCGATCTCGGCGGTGCTGACCAGGTTCTTTGCCGCCAGCAGGCCGCGCAGCGCGGCGAGCAGACGGTCGTTCTCCTGTCCCGAGAGGTTCATGCCGCCTCCAGCGCTCATGCGGTTTCCAGCCAGGGGCCGAAAATCTCCACCACCACCTCGTCGCCTTCTGTCGCCTCCGGCCATAGCGCGCGCTGCTCGAAGCGGACGTGATAGAGCGGCAGGATCGCCGCCTCCCGGGCGAAGGCGAGGTCCTCGGGGTTGGCGAAGCGGCCCAGCGGGCGCAGCACGGTGCCCTCGCGGCCGCGCACATAGTGCGGCGTGCGGATATGCGCCGGGCCGCGCTGCTCCGGCCAGTCCAGCCGCACGCGCACGCGCGCGCCGGCGGGAAAGACCGTGGGGGCGAACTCGCTCATTGCTCCACCGCCAGCGCCGCGGCGAGTTCCGCCTCGCCGACGACGCCTTTTTCGAGCAGGATCGCCGTGATCGAGCGCAGCCAGCGCTGGTAGTAGCCGAGGCGCAGATACTCCGCCTCCGGAATGGCCTCGATGCCGCGGCGCAGCTCGTCCACGGTCATGATGCCCTTCTGGCCGAGCACCTGGCGCAGCGCGTCCACCTCGCGGTCGAAATCGGTCAGGCTGTGCGCGCTCTGATCGACCGGCTCGCAGAGATACTGGGCGACGCCGCCGAGGTCGTGATGCGCGCGTGGCCGGGCCGCGTCCTCCTCCGGCATCAGTTCACCGCCTCCCCCGTGGTGGTGCCCCAGAACTCGGAGCGCCTGAGAAAGCCACGATACTCCTTCACCTGCACCTGGCACCAGTCCGAGGCGGCGTCGCAATGCAGGATCTGGCCGACCACCCCGGGCTTCAGCCGCGCCACCGGCGCCGCGCCGTCGGCGGCCGCGGCCCGCAGCGTGCGCTCGGCGCCGGTGATGAGCAGGCCGCGCCGGCCGGTGAGGGTGGCCTGGTGGACCCAGCCCTTGACGCCGTCCGCATCCTCGACGAGGCGCCAGACCTCGAACTCGCGCTCGATCTTCACCGGCAGGTTGCGCCGCTTGTAGACCCAGGCGATCGGGTAGCGCGTTCCGGGGCCGGCGCGGAGATTGACCTCGTCGGAGCGCAGCGCGGCGAAGCGCGGCAGCGGCAGGCCGGTGGCGCTGCCCTTGTCCGGCTCCGCCGGCTTCACCGGCGCGGACTCCGGCGCCGTCGGCGCGGCTGGCCCGGCCGGGGCCGCGGGCTTCGCCGCCGCCTGCGCCGGCGCGGCGTGCGCCGGCTGGGTCGGGGCCGGCTGGGTTTGGCCCCGCTGGCTTTGGGCGCCCTGGGTTTGGGCGCCCTGGGTTTGGGCGCCCTGGCTTTGGCCCCGCTGGGCCGTCGCCGGCGCCACGCGCTCGGGCCGCTTGCCGGCGCCGACCACCGGCACGTGCCGTGCCGGCGCGGCCGGCTTCGGCCTGG
>JAKAZO010000148.1 GCA_021815825.1 Pseudomonadota bacterium | reverse complement strand
CTGGCGCATACCTCGGCGCTCGACGTGCTGCTGCTGCAATCGGCGCAGCCGGTCATCATCCTGCTCTGGGCGGCGGGGCTCTATCGCGAGCGTCCCGGCCCGCGCCAGGCGCTCGGGGTCGCCGTGTCGCTGGCGGGCGTGCTGGTGATCGCCGCGCGCGGCTCGCTCGCGGCGCTGGCGGGGCTGCGGCTCGGGGCGGGCGATCTCTGGGTGCTGGGCGGGCTCACGGTCTATGGGCTCTACTGCGTGCAGCTGCGCCACCGCCCGCCGGTGCATCCGCTGAGTTTCCTCAGCTGCGCGATGGGCATCGGCTCCTGCCTGATCCTGCCGTTCTATCTCGGCGAATACGCGACCGGCGCGCGCATCGTCGCCGGGGCGGAAAGCTGGGCGGCGATGGGCTACATGATGGTGTTCCCGTCCTTCGTCGCCTATCTGCTCATCAATCGCGGCATCGAGCTGATCGGCGCCGGGCGGGCCGGGCAGTCGATGCATCTGATGCCGCTGTTCGGCGCCATCCTGGCGGTGCTGTTCCTGGGCGAGCGGTTCCGCGCCTACCACGCGGCGGGCATCGGGCTGATCGGCGCCGGGATCCTGCTGGCCTCGTGGCGCGCGGGCGCGGCGCCGGCGGGACGTCCGGTCGCGGCCGGGGTCCGCGTTGACCCTCCGGTGAGCCCGGAGTAATGCCGCAGCAACGGTCCGGCGCCTCGGCGTCGGCCGAAACCGACAGGATCGCATCGTGCAGGATGTTCGCGACGCGCTGATGCTGGCGCGCACTTCCCAGGGCAAGGTGGTCCGCCGGCCGCTTTCGCCCCATCTTCAGGTTTATCGGTGGCCGATCAGCATGGCGCTGTCGATCGGCCATCGCATCAGCGGGGTGGGTCTCGCGATCGGCACGCTGCTGATGACCTGGTGGCTGCTGGCCGCCGCTTCCGGCACCGGCGCCTTCCGGGTGGTGCAAAACTTCCTCGGCTCGCCGATCGGCGTCCTCCTCCTGCTCGGCTGGTCGGCGGCGCTGATCTTCCATCTTGCCAGCGGCATCCGCCACCTCATGTGGGACCTGGGGGTCGGCTTCGACGACGGCGCCTACCGCGCCTCGGCGCGCGCGGTGGTGGCAGCGGTGGTGGTGGCGACCTTGCTGGTGTGGATCGTCGGGCTGGCGGTCTGGTGAGGCGGCAATGAACACATCGGATCAGGTTTCCATTCGTCGCTCCATGCTGGGCCGCGCGCGCGGGCGCGGGGCGGCGCGGGCCGGCTTCGCGCTCTGGTGGACGCAGCGGGTCACCGCGGTCGCGCTGGTGCCGCTCACGTTGTGGTTCATCTCGGCGATCATCAGCCTCGAATCCGCCTCGCGGGCGGATGTGGCGGGCTGGCTGCATTCGCCGCTGGCGCTGGCGCTGATGCTGGCGCTGATCGTTGCGACCTTCTGGCACATGGCGATCGGCCTCGGCGAGGTGATCGCCGATTACGTGCATGGGGAAGGGACCAAGCTCGCCGCCCTGCTGGTGGTGCGCGGGCTTTCGGTGCTGCTGGCGCTGCTCTGCGCCATCGCCGCCCTGCGGCTGGGGCTTTGAAGGAGCGGACGATGAACGCGATCACCCAGCCTTCTCGCGGCGCCTACCGGATCGTCGATCACAGCTACGACGTGGTGGTGGTCGGCGCCGGCGGGTCCGGCCTGCGCGCCACCCTCGGGATGGGCGCGGCCGGGCTCAAGACCGCCTGCATCACCAAGGTGTTTCCCACCCGCAGCCATACCGTGGCGGCGCAGGGCGGCATCGGCGCCGCGCTCGGCAACATGGGCGAAGATGACTGGCGCTGGCACATGTACGACACCGTCAAGGGGTCGGACTGGCTCGGCGATCAGGACGCCATCGAATACATGTGCCGGGAGGCGATCCCGGCTGTTTATGAGCTGGAACATTTCGGCGTGCCGTTCTCGCGCACCGAGGACGGCAAGATCTACCAGCGTCCGTTCGGCGGCCACATGAAGGATTACGGCAAGGAGCCGGCGCTGCGCGCCTGTGCCGCCGCCGACCGCACCGGGCACGCCATCCTGCACACGCTCTACCAGCAGTCGCTCAAGCACGAGGTGGAGTTCTTCGTCGAGTATTTCGCGCTCGATCTTATCATGGACGAGGACGGCGCCTGCCGCGGCGTCACCGCCTGGTGCCTCGACGACGGCTCGATCCACCGTTTCCGTGCCCAGACGGTGGTGATGGCCACCGGCGGCTACGGGCGTGCCTTCCTCTCCTGCACCTCGGCTCATACCTGCACCGGCGACGGCAACGGCATGGTGCTGCGCGCCGGCCTGCCGTGCCAGGACATGGAGTTCGTGCAGTTCCACCCCACCGGCATCTTTCCCGCCGGCTGCCTGATCACCGAGGGCGCGCGCGGCGAGGGCGGCTATCTGACCAACTCCGAGGGCGAGCGCTTCATGGAGCGCTACGCGCCGACCGCGAAGGACCTCGCCTCCCGCGACGTGGTCTCGCGCTCGATGACGATCGAGATTTCCGAAGGGCGCGGCTGCGGTCCCGACAAGGACTATATCATGCTGCACCTGGAGCATCTGGGTGCCGATCTGCTGCATGAGCGCCTGCCCGGAATCTCCGAGACCGCCAAGGTGTTCGCCGGGGTCGATGTCACCA
>JAKAZO010000147.1 GCA_021815825.1 Pseudomonadota bacterium | reverse complement strand
GCCTCGTCGCGCGCGAGGCTTGCCGGCAGCTCGCCGAGATTGGCGGCAAAGTCGCTGGCGATGCGGGCGAGGTCGGCATCCTCGGGTTCGAACATGCCGGGCGCGCTGAGCCGCGGCGCACCGCGCAGACGGCCGGCGCCGTCCACGGCGATGCTGGCGATCACCGCGCCATGGTGCAGCATCCGCCGCCGCGCCCCCATCACCTCGCCGCCGAGAGGGATGAGCCGGTTGCCATCCACCACCAGCCGCCCGACCGGGGCGCTTTCCACCACGTCCGCGGCGCCCGGGGCGAGGCGGAGAATGTCGCCGTCCTCGATCAGGATGGCGGGGATGCCGAGCTCACGGGCGAGATCGGCATGGGCCGCGAGGTGACGCCATTCCCCGTGGACCGGGATCGAAAGCCGAGGGCGGACCAGGCGGTAGAGCCGGCGGAGCTCGTCGCGCGCCGGATGGCCGGAGACGTGCACCATGTGGTCGTGCTCGGTCATCAGCCGCACGCCGCGGCGCACCAGCCCATCCTGCACGGTGCCGATGGCGCGCTCGTTGCCAGGGATGACGCGGCTGGAGAACACCACCGTGTCGCCCTCGCCGAGGGCAACGTGAGGATGCTTGTCGGCGGCGATGCGGGCCAGGGCCGAGCGCGGCTCGCCCTGGCTGCCGGTGGCCAGCAGCAGCAGATTGTCGTCCGGGATCGATCCGGCCTCGTCCTCGGGGACGAATTCGGGAACGTTCTTGAGATATCCGGTCGCCCGCGCGGCCGCCTCGATCTTGCGCAGGCTGCGCCCGAC
Organism: Pseudomonadota bacterium; assembly: GCA_021815825.1. Lineage (GTDB taxonomy): Bacteria > Pseudomonadota > Alphaproteobacteria > Acetobacterales > Acetobacteraceae > JAJZVV01. The sequence continues at coordinate 1,858 of JAKAZO010000147.1, read as the reverse complement.
CAGGGCCACACTGCGGCCAGCCTCGCGCGCGGCCAGGGCCACCGTCTCGACGCGGGCCACATTGGAGGCGAAGCAGGTGACGACCACGCGCCCGGTGAGACCGCGGATGAGCGCGGTGAGGCTGCGGCGGACCTCGGCCTCGGAGCCGGAATGACCTTCGACCATGGCGTTGGTGGAGTCGCAGACCATCGCCAGCACGCCGCGCTCGCCGAGCGCGGCAAAGGCCGCTTCGTCCGTGGGCGGGCCAACCAGGGGATTCGGGTCCAGCTTCCAGTCCCCGGTGTGCAGCACGGTGCCGTGGCGCGTGGTGATGGCCAGCGCCTGCGATTCCGGCGTGGAATGGGCCACGCGGAGGAAGCGGAGCGCGAAGGGACCGACCGTGAACCCACCGCCCGGCGGAATGATGGTCAGCGGCACCTCGGCCAGCAGCTGGGCCTCGGCGAGCTTGGCCCGCAGCACTGCGGCGGTGAACGGCGTCGCATAGACCGGGCATCGGAGCTGCCGCCACAGCCAGGCGACGGCACCGACATGGTCCTCATGGGCGTGCGTGATGACGAGCCCGTCGAGCTGGGCCCGCCGGGCGGCGATGAAGCCCGGATCGGGCACCATCACATCGACCTCCGGCAGCTCGGCGCCGCCGAAGCCGATGCCGCAATCGACCGCCAGCCATCGCCCGTCACAGCGATAGAGATTCAGGTTCATGCCGATCTCGCCGGTCCCGCCGAGGGGCAGGAACGCGAAATCTCCGCCAGGGAGGTCGATCATGCGTGTATGTGTATCCGCTATCCGTGCTCGGTGTCGCCGTGGCGTCCGCGCGAAAACACCGGGGGCGGGTTGCGCGCGGCCAACAGTCGCAGACCCTCGAGGGTGAGATCGGGGTCGATCGTTTCGATCACCGGGGTCGCCTCGGCGAACAGCGGCGCCAGCCCCCCCGTGGCGATCACCTTGAGCGGCCCGCCAAACTCCGCGCGGATGCGGTCCACCAGCCCTTCGATCAGCCCCACATAGCCCCAGTAGATGCCGGACTGCATCGCCGGCACGGTCGCCCGCCCGATCGCCGATTGCGGCCGGCCGATGCCGATGCGCGGCAGACGCGCGGCGGCGCGGTGCAGCGCCTCGATCGAGAGATTGATGCCCGGGGCGATCGCGCCGCCGAGATAGGCACCGTCCGCACCGACCACGTCGAAGGTCGTCGCGGTACCGAAATCGATCACCACCAGCGCACCCTGGTAGCGCTGATGCGCGGCCAGCGCGTTGAGGAGCCGGTCCGCGCCGACCTCGTTCGGCTGCTCGACATCGATGACGAAGCCCCAATCGAGCGCCGCCCGCGCGATCAGCGGCTCGACCTCGAACCAGTCCCGGCACAGGCGGCGGAGATGGTAGAGCGCGGCGGGAACCACGGTGCCGATCACCGCGGCGTCGATATCCACCGGCTTGAGGCCGGAATGGCCGAGCAGGGCGAGCAGCCAGACGGCGTACTCGTCCGAGGTGCGCTGCGGATCCGTGGCGACGCGCCAGACGCCGCGCCAGCCGTCGCCCTCGCGAACCGCGAACACGATGTTGGTATTGCCGGCGTCAACGACAAGCAGCATGGCCCGCCTCGTTCGTGAGCGTCGTGCCAAGCAGCACCTCGCCTGTGGAGAAGCGGCGGGTGCCCCCCGGCGTCGCCAGGAGCAGAGTGCCGTCCGGGGCGAGCCCGGCAAAGGCGCCGCTCACCCGCTCCCCGGCCGCCGCCACGGTGAGGGGTGTGCCAGGCGGATGCGCCCGCGCGCTCCAGGCGGCTTGAACCGCAGGCCAGCCCTCGCGCCGGCGGCGCGCGCGCCAATGCGCGAGGCGTTCGAGCACGGAAGCGGCCACC
>JAKAZO010000076.1 GCA_021815825.1 Pseudomonadota bacterium | reverse complement strand
CCGGGCGGCAATGGACCAGCAGGGCGATCTCGTTGCACATCGTCCCCGAAGGCAGAAAGAGCGCGGCCTCCTTGCCGAGCAGGGTGGCCATGCGGGCGCAGAGCGCGTTAACCGTCGGGTCCTCGCCACGCTGCTCGTCGCCGACTTCGGCCTCCATCATCGCCGCGCGCATCGCCGGTGTCGGCTTGCTCTGGGTATCGGAGTAGAGATTGGCACGCACCGGCGGCAGGGTCGGGTCCGGCGGGGTGGGGGTGAATTTCATCGCGTTCAGCTCTCGGCTTTGGCGGGGGAGATGCCCGTCGCGGCGGGGCGCACTGCCAGCGTCGCCGGTGGCGGACCATACACGTCCCGCGCGCGCTTCTGGAACGCATTGACCATGCGCCGCACCGCCTCGTTGAAGACGACGCCGATGGCGGCCTGCAACATACGGCTGCGGAACTCGAAATCGACGAAGAAGTCGAGCGAGCAGCCGCGCGGGTGGGGATCGAAGACCCAGTGGTTGTTCAGATAGCGGAACGGACCGTTCTCGTAGCGGACATTGATCCGCTGCGGCCGTTCCAGCACCACGCGCGAGCGGAAGCTTTCGCGGAACGGGCCGAAGCCGATGGTGAGATCGGCCAGCAGCTTCTCCTCGTCGCGGGTCAGCACCCGCGCGCCGACGCACCACGGCAGGAACTGCGGATAGCGTCCGACATCGGCGACGAGGTCGAAGAGCTGTTCCGGCCGATAGGGAACCACGCGGCGTTCGGCATGCGTCGGCATGCGCTTATCCCTGGACCGAGGCAGCCCGGGCGGCGCGCAACGCGGCGAAGTCGGCGTCGGCATGGTAGGAGCTGCGCGTCAGGGGCGAGGATGCGACCATGGCGAAGCCGCGCGCGCGGGCCAGCGCGGCGAGTTCGGTGAATTCTTCCGGCGGGACGAAGCGATCGACCGCGGCGTGCTTCACCGTCGGCTGCAGATACTGGCCGATGGTGAGAAAATCGACGTCGGCGACGCGCAGATCGTCCATCACCTGGAGAATCTCCGGCCGCGTTTCGCCGAGCCCGACCATGAGGCCGGACTTGGTGAAGATCCTCGGCTCCAGTGCCTTGACCCGATCGAGCAGGCGCAGGGACTGGTAGTAGCGCGCGCCGGGGCGGATGGTGGGGTAGAGGCGCGGAACGGTCTCCAGATTATGATTGAAGACGTCCGGCCGCGCTTGCGCCAAAGTCTCCGCGCCACCTGGCTTGCGCAGGAAATCGGGGGTCAGCACCTCGACGGTGGTGGCCGGGGCGGCGGCGCGCAGCGCGGCGATGACGGCGGCGAAATGGGCTGCGCCGCCATCGGCCAGATCATCGCGATCGACCGACGTGATGACGACGTGGCGCAGGCCGAGCCGGGCGACGGCGTCGGCGACCCGGGCGGGCTCATCGGCCTCCAGCGGCGCCGGCTGGCCGGTGCGGACATTGCAGAAGGCGCAGGCGCGGGTGCAGGTCTCGCCCATGATCATCATGGTGGCGTGACGCTGGGACCAGCATTCGCCGATATTCGGGCAGGCGGCCTCCTCGCACACCGTCGCCAACCGGTTGCCGCGCATCAGGTCGCGGGTCTCGAAATAGACCGGATGGTTGGGCGCCTTGACCCGGATCCAGGCCGGCTTGCGCTGGATCGGGTTATCCGGCCGATGCGCCTTCTCGGGGTGGCGCTCGGCGGCGGTGCCGGTGCGGTGGTCGATCACGATGCGGGTGGGCAGGATGCGGGTGGGCATGTCGTGCTCGCGCAAAGCCGCGCGGCTTGGGCGCCGCGCCGGCGCGCTAGAAGTGGATCGCCCGTCCATAGGCGTCAAGCACGGCCTCGTGCATCGCCTCGCTCACCGTCGGGTGCGGGAAGACGGTGTGCATCAGTTCGGCCTCGGTGCTCTCAAGCGTCCGCGCGATGGTGTAGCCCTGGATCATCTCCGTCACCTCCGCGCCGATCATGTGCGCGCCGAGCAGTTCGCCGGTCTTGGCGTCGAAGACCGTCTTGATCATGCCCTCGGGCTCGCCAAGCGCGATCGCCTTGCCGTTGCCGATGAAGGGAAACCGGCCGACGCGCACCTCGTGCCCTTCCGCCTTCGCCTGCGCCTCGGTGAGGCCGACGGAAGCGACCTGCGGGCGGCAATAGGTGCAACCCGGGATGTTCTTCGGATCCAGCGGCTGCACGTGCGCCAGACCGGCGATCTTCTCGACACAGATGACGCCCTCGTGGCTCGCCTTGTGCGCGAGCCAGGGCGGGCCGACGAGATCGCCGATGGCATAAACCCCAGGCTCGCCGGTGCGGCAGAAGGCGTCGATCACGACGTGGGTGCGATCGACCTTCACACCCGTGCCTTCGAGCCCGATGCCCTCCACATTGCCGACGATGCCGACCGCCGAGATCACCCGCTCGACCGTGATCTCCTGGCTCTTGCCGCCCGCTTCGATGGTCAGCGTCACGGCGTTCGCGGCTTTGCGCGCGGCCTTCACCGTGGCGCTGGTGAGGATCTTGATGCCCTGCTTCTCGAACGCCTTGCGGGCGAAGGCGCTGATCTCCGCATCCTCGACCGGCAGCACGCGATCGAGCACCTCGACCACCGTCACCTCGGCACCCATGCTGCGGTAGAACGAGGCGAACTCGATGCCGATCGCGCCCGAGCCGATCACCAGCAGGGATTTCGGCATCGCGGTGGGGACCATGGCGTGCTTGTAGGTCCAGATCAGCTTGCCGTCGGCCTCGATGCCCGGCAGTTCGCGGGCGCGGGCGCCGGTGGCGAGGATGATGTGCGGCGCGGTGAGCGTTGCCGTGTCCTTGCCGTCCTTGCTGACGGCGAGCCGGTGCTTCCCGGCGAGGCGGCCGGCGCCATCGATGACCGTGACCTTGTTCTTCTTCAGCAGATGCGCCACGCCCGAAGAAAGCTGCTTGGCGACGCCGCGCGATCGCTTCACGACCTTGTCCAGATCGAAGCGGATATTGTCGGCGGCGAAGCCGAACTCCGGCAGGTGCTGGAGCAGATGATTGATCTCTGAGGACCGCAGCAGCGCCTTGGTCGGGATGCAACCCCAGTTGAGGCAGATGCCGCCGAGATGCTCACGCTCGACGACGGCGGTCTTCATGCCGAGCTGGGCGGCGCGGATGGCGGCAACATAGCCGCCGGGGCCCCCGCCCACCACGATCAGATCGAATGATTGCTCGGCCATCTGTGGTTCCTTTCGCCGCGCGTCAGAGCATCAGGCTGAGCGGCGATTCGACGATCGCCTTGAAGGCGGCGAGCCACTCCGCGCCGAGCGCGCCATCGACCACACGGTGATCGACGCTCATGGTGCAGGTCATGAGCGTTGCGATGGCGAGCGCGCCCTCCTTGACAATCGGGCGCGGTTCGCCCGCGCCGACGGCGAGGATGGCGCCTTGCGGCGGGTTGATGACCGCGGAGAAGTCGCGGATGCCGAACATGCCGAGATTGGAGATGGAGAAGCCGCCACCCTGGAATTCCTCGGGCTTGAGCTTGCCCGCCCGCGCGCGCGCGGACAGCTCTTTCATCTCGCTGCTGATGGCGGCGAGTCCCTTCTGGTCCGCCTTGCGGATGATCGGGGTGATCAACCCGTCCGGAATCGCGACGGCGACGCTGATATCGACATCGTCGTAGAGCACGACACCCTCTTCGGTGAAACTCGCGTTCACCTTCGGGACGCGGCGCAGGGCCAGGGCGGCGGCCTTGATGACGAAATCGTTGACCGAGAGCTTGAACGCGCCCGGCCCGTCCTTCGGCGCGCTGGCGTTGAGCTCGCCGCGCAGCTTCAGCAGCGCATCGAGGCCGATATCCATGCTGAGATAGAAGTGCGGAATCTGCTGCTTGGCCTCGGTGAGGCGGCGGGCGATCACGCGGCGCATGGTGCTGTGCGGCACCAGCGTGTGCGGCGCGGTGATGGAGGCGGCCTTTGGCGCCGCGGCCGGCGCGAGCGTGGGCGCGGCCGGTGCCGTGCTCGGTCCCTCGCTGACCGCGCCGCGGGTCGCCCCGGGCCGATGCAGCGCGGCCTCGACATCCACGCGGATGATGCGTCCGTTCGGGCCGCTTCCGGTGATTGCGCCGAGATCGAGCCCCGCCTGCAGCGCCATGCGCCGGGCGAGCGGGGAGGCGACGGAACGCGGCGCCGCGTCGTGCCCGTTCGGCGCAGGCGCAGGCAATGGCGCGGCAGGCGCGGCAGATGCAGGCGCGGCCGGTGCCGGCGTGGACGGTGCAGGGCTGGGGGGCGGCGGCGGCGCCTGCGGCGCGGCTGCCGCGGGGACCGCCTCGCCGCTGGCGACCAGCACGGCGATCGGGTCGTTGACCTTCACGCCCTGGGTGCCATCGGCAACGAGAATCTTGCCGAGCACGCCTTCATCGACGGCTTCGACCTCCATCGTCGCCTTGTCGGTTTCGATCTCGGCGATGACGTCTCCGGCGCGGATGGTCTCGCCTTCCTTCTTGAGCCAGCGCGCGAGCGTGCCCTCGGTCATGGTCGGGCTCAGTGCCGGCATGAGAATGTTCGTCGCCATCGATGGGTCTCCCTTTACCGCGCGCCGTGCATCAGCTTGCGCGCCGCGTCCGCCACCCAGTCCGGCTGCGGCAGTGCGAGTTTTTCGAGATTGGCTGCATAGGGCAGCGGGACATCGAGGCCGTGGACGCGCGAGGGCGGCGCGTCCAGCCAGTCGAAGCAGTGCTCGATGATCTGCATGCAGACCTCCGCGCCAATGCCGGCGAAGGGCCAGCCTTCCTCGACGGTGACCAGGCGCGAGGTCTTTTTGACGCTGGCGACGATGGTCTCGGTATCGAGCGGGCGCAGCGTGCGCAGATTGATCACCTCGGCGGAAATTCCCTCCGCGGCGAGTGCCTCCGCCGCCTGCAGAGCGACGCCGACCATGATGCTGAAGGCGACGATGGTGACGTCGCTGCCCGGACGCTCGATCTTTGCGCGCCCGATCGGCAGGATGAACGCGTCGTCGGTCGGGCAATCGAAGGTCTGGCCGTAGAGGATTTCGTTTTCGAGGAAGATCACTGGGTTCGGGTCGCGGATGGCGGCGCGGAGCAATCCCTTGGCGTCGGCCGAAGACCAGGGCGCGATCACCTTCAGCCCAGGCACGTGCGCATACCAGCTCGCGTAGCACTGGCTGTGCTGGGCGGCGACGCGCGAGGCCGCGCCGTTGGGGCCGCGGAAGACGATCGGGCAATGCATCTGCCCGCCGGACATGTAGCGCGTCTTGGCTGCCGAATTGATGATGTGGTCGATCGCCTGCATGGCGAAATTGAAAGTCATGAACTCGAGGATCGGCTTGAGACCGGTCATCGCCGCGCCGACGGCCATGCCGGTGAAGCCGTGCTCGGCGATCGGCATATCGATCACCCGCTTGGGGCCGAACTCGTCGAGCAGGCCTTGGCTGATCTTGTAGGCGCCCTGGTACTGGGCGACTTCCTCGCCGAGCAGCAATACGTCGCCGTCCCGGCGCATCTCCGCTGCCATCGCATCGCGCAGCGCCTCGCGCACGGTGATCGGCGCCTGCGCGCCCCAATCCTTCTCCGCCGCCGTGTGTGCCTGGGTCTGTACGGCGGCCGCAGGGGCGGGGCTCGGCGCCGGTCTTGGCGCCGGCGCGGGCGGCGCCGCTTTCGCCGCCGGGGCCGCGCCATCCCCCTCGCCGGCGAGCACGGCGATCGGCGTGTTCACCGCCACCCCCTCGGTGCCCTCCTCGACGAGAATCTGGGCGATCTTGCCCTCATCCACCGCCTCGACCTCCATCGTCGCCTTGTCGGTCTCGATCTCGGCGATCACGTCGCCGGCGCGCACCGCATCGCCGACCTTCTTCAGCCAGCGGGCGAGCTTGCCCTCGGTCATGGTCGGCGAGAGGGCCGGCATCAAAATCTGTGTGGACATCGCTCTCACGCCTCCGCCAGCACGTCGGTCCAGAGTTCGGACGGGTCCGGCTCGGGGCTCGTCTGCGCGAACTCGGCCGCGTCCTGGATCACTGCCTTCACGTCGTCCTCGATGGACTTGAGCTTTGCCTCGTCAACGCCGGCCTCGGCAAGCTGCGCGCGCAAATGGTCGATCGGGTCGTGCTCGGCGCGCATCTTCTGCACCTCCTCGCGGGTCCGGTATTTCGCCGGATCGGACATCGAGTGGCCGCGATAGCGGTAGGTCTGCATCTCCAGCAGGAAGGGGCCGTTGCCGGCGCGGCAATGCGCCACCGCCTCCACCGCGGCCGCGTGCACCGCGACCACGTTCATCCCATCCACCTGCCGGCCCGGAATGCCCCAGGGGGCGCCGTTCAGGGAGAGGTTCTTCGACGCGCTCGAACGCTCGACGCTGGTGCCCATGCCGTAGCGGTTGTTCTCGATGACGAAGACCACCGGCAATTTCAGTAGCGCCGCGAGATTGAAGCTCTCGTAGACCTGGCCCTGGTTGGAGGCTCCCTCGCCGAAATAGGTCACGGAGACATTGTCGTTGCCGCGATAGGCATTCGCAAACGCGAGCCCGGCGCCGAGGCTGACCTGCGCGCCGACGATGCCGTGCCCGCCGAAGAAGTTCTTCTCGCGCGAAAACATGTGCATCGAGCCGCCCTTGCCGTGCGAATACCCCCCCGAACGGCCGGTGAGTTCGGCCATCACCCCACGCGGCGCCATGCCGGTGGCGAGCATATGGCCGTGGTCGCGATAGGAGGTGATCACCTGGTCCCCCTCCTTCAGGGCCATCTGCACGCCGACGACCACCGCCTCCTGGCCGATATAAAGGTGGCAGAAGCCGCCGATCAGCCCCATGCCATAGAGCTGGCCCGCGCGCTCCTCGAAGCGGCGGATCAGCAGCATGTCGTGATAGGCCCTTATCAGATGCTCGGTTGCGGGCTCGCTCGCCCGTGCCTTGCCGCGCTTCCTGCTCTCGGCTGCCTGCGCCATCGCCACCCTCGCCCCAACGCCTCAATCAGGCTCAGAGGTAGCCGCTGGCGCGCGCCGCGGCAAGCGCTGCCAGCGTAATCCGCTGATTGTGCAATGCAAAAGCCGACCTTCGCGGAAACTGCGCGCAGTCGCCGGAAAATGTTCGATCCTGTCCACAGCCGCGGCCGGGGAGATAGTTCGTGTCGTATCTCCGCTCGGGGGCAGCGCTTGGTGGCTAATTGCTGCGCTGGGCCGGCGGCAGTGGCACGACGATTTCTTTCGGATCGGCGAGATTGAGCATGGCCCGTGCCCGCTCATCGAGCAGGTCGCGGTCCAGATGAGCCGCGCGCAACGACAGCACGCGGGCTTCCCAGGCCCCGAGCTCCTGTTGCGTGCGCGCGAGGGCGGCGTCGGCCGTGTGCAGGTCGTGCTGGCGTGTGGCGTAGGCCTTGAGGCCGAACTCGCCGCTGGTCGCATTCCAGCCGAAATAGCCGACCAGGCCGAGGAACAGCAGCGGCAGCAGCGCGGCCCGCAGCCTGCGTCGCGTCGAACGCATCAGCGCCATGCCATGCTCTCCTGAAAGCGGGGCGAATCGTCCACCAGCCAGTGTAACCGACCGTTACGGCGGATGACCACGATGTAAGCCGTAAGCCGCAGTAATGTCATTAGCGAAATCTTATCTGTGCGGTCGGGCGATGGCCGCGCCACCTGCATTCGTTGGCCCGCCGTGCGACGGACGGACGGGGCGGACAGCGGACCAGGCTATCGGGCCTGACTGGATCAATGAAGGAGGTCTGCGTCATGCGTTTGCAACGGCTCACTCTGGCGGTCGCTGGGTCCCTGGCGCTGCTGTGCTTGGCCTTGCCGGCCAAGGCCGATCCACCTTGGCGCGGCGGGGATGGCTGGCGCGGCGGCGGTTGGCGGGGCCACGAATGGCGCGAGCATCACGGCTGGTGGGGTGGCGGCTGGCGGCGCGACGGCTGGTGGCGCGGCGGCTGGGGTTGGCCAGGCGTCTACGGCTATGCGGCGGTGCCGCCCCCGGTCGTGTATGCGCCGCCGGTCTATGCGGCCCCGCCCGCCTATTACGCGCCCCCGCCGGTGGTCGTGGCGCCGGGGATCAATTTCGGTGTCCACATTCCGTAGTGGTCTGCTGCCAAAGCGGTCTGATGCCAACGCCCGGAGCCGGGCGTTGGCCGGATCAGCGCCGGACTCCCACCCGGCGTCGGCCGCGCAGGCGCCGCCGGCGGGTGCCCGATGGCCGTGCGGGGCCGGTTCAGCCGCGCACCATCGTCCGCCCGGCATAGCGCGCCGTCGGGCCGAGCATCGCCTCGATGCGGATGAGCTGATTGTATTTCGCGGTGCGGTCGCTGCGTGCCAGGCTGCCCGTTTTGATCTGTCCCGCATTGGTCGCCACCGCGAGATCGGCGATGGTGGCGTCCTCGGTCTCGCCGGAGCGGTGGCTGATGATCGCCCGGTAGCCGGCGTGATGAGCGATCTCCACCGCGTCCAGCGTCTCGGACAGGGTGCCGATCTGGTTGAGCTTGACCAGAATGGCGTTGGCCACGCCGTCGGTGATGCCGCGCCGCAGCCGGTCCGGATTGGTGACGAACAGATCGTCGCCCACCAGTTGCATCTTGCTTCCGAGCCGCGCCGTGAGCAGCCCCCACCCCTCCCAATCATCCTCGGCGCAGCCATCCTCGATCGACAGGATCGGGTAGCGGCCGGCCAGATTGGCGAGGTAGTCCACCATGCCGGCGGCATCGAGCGTCAGGCCCTCGCCCGCTAGATCGTACTTGCCGGCCTGGTAGAATTCAGTGGCGGCGCAATCCAGCGCGAAGCCGACATCCTCGCCCGGCCGGTAACCGGCGCGCTCGGCGGCGCGGGTGATGAAGGCGAGCGCCTCGTCCGCCGATTTCAGCCCCGGCGCGAAGCCGCCCTCGTCGCCGACATTGGTGTTGTGGCCGGCAGCGGCGAGGCCTTTCTTCAACGCGGCAAAAATCTCCGCGCCCATGCGGACGGCCTCGGCAACGGAAGGCGCGCCGTGCGGGACGATCATGAACTCCTGGATGTCGATCGGGTTGTCGGCGTGCTTGCCGCCGTTGATGATGTTCATCATCGGTGTCGGCAGGGTGCGCGCGTGCACGCCGCCGATGTAGCGGTAGAGCGGCATGCCGAAATCCGCCGCCGCCGCCTTGGCCACGGCGAGCGAGACGCCGAGGATGGCGTTGGCGCCGAGTCGCGATTTGTTCGGCGTGCCATCGAGGTCGATCAGGATCTCGTCGATGCGCTCCTGCTCGGTCGGGTCCATGCCCGAGATGGCATCGAAAATCTCGCCCTCGACATTGGCGACGGCGTTCCGCACGCCCTTGCCGGCGTAGCGGGCCGCATCACCGTCGCGCAGCTCCACCGCTTCGTGTGCGCCCGTGGAGGCCCCGGAGGGCACGGCGGCGCGGCCGCTCGCGCCGCTGTCGAGGACGACATCGACCTCGATGGTCGGGTTCCCGCGGCTGTCGAGGATCTCGCGGGCGAGAATATCGGCGATCGCAGCCATGATCCGGACCTCCCTTGGTACTCCCCGCTGCTTAGCCGCCGCCCGTCGCCGCGGCAAGCACGCCGCCGTGCGGCCGCGGCGGTGCGATGGATCCTGGTTGCTCGCCCTTGGGCTAGCGGTTAACGTGATCGCCCCTGGGCCCGGTAGCGTGGGCGCGTGGCCGCAGGCCGGCCCCGTCGAGCCCGCAAACGGGTCCAGGATCTGGTCAGGCCAGCAGCGGTATGTGCGCGCTGGTCGGGCGGGGAGGGAAACAAGAATGGGCTCGGGTCAGCGCATCACGCGGCGCAGGGCGCTGCGGCTGGCGGCGGCGACAGGGGCGTTGCCGCTCGTGCATATCCGCACCAGCCACGCGGCGGGGCGGCTTTCGGTCGGCTTCTGGGACCATTGGGTGCCGCAGGGCAACGAGGTCATGGCGAAGCAGATCGCCGCCTGGGCGGAGAAGAACAAGGTCGAGGTCAATTTCGACCGCATCACCTCCTCGGGCAACAAGCTGCTGGTCACCGTCGCGGCCGAGGACCAGGCACGAACCGGCCATGACGTTCTGAGTTTTCCGACCTGGGAGGTGCAGAACCACCATGCCAAGCTGGAGCCGATGGATGACGTGGTCGGCCGCCTCGAGGCGAAATATGGCGCGCTCGACCCGTTCTATCAGTATCTCGGCAAGGTCGACGGGCACTGGATGGCGGTGCCGGCGAGTTCCGGCAGCCAGTACAAAGGGCCCTGCGCACGGCTCGATCTGTTTCGCGAGCATTGTGGCATCGACCTGCCGGCGATGTATCCGGCGCGCGCGGAGCATACGGCGCTCTCCGATACCTGGACCTTCGAGACCTTCCTCAAGGCGGCAGCGGCGAGCAAGAAGATCGGCAAGCCATTCGGCATCGGCCTCGGCACGACCGCGGATTCGGTCGATACCTCGGGCTCGATCTTTGCTTCGTTCGGGGCACAGTTCGTCGATGCCAAGGGCGCCATCACCATCAAGTCCGACGCCACCCGCGCCGCGCTCGAATACATGAAGCGGCTGGTGCCGGAGTTGCCGCAGGATGTCTACAGTTTCGACGATGCCATCGACAACCGCATGCTCATCGGCGATCAGACGACGCTGATCTACAATCCGCCCTCGGCGTGGGCAGTGGCGCTGCGCGATGCGCCGAAGGTGGCGGCGCAATGCTGGTCCTTCCCCACCCCGGCCGGCCCGGCGGGCCGGTTCATCCCCATGAATATCTTCCAGTTCGGCGTCTGGTCCTTCAGCCGCAACAAGACCGCGGGCAAGGAGCTCATCGAATATCTGATGCAGCGCGAGCAGGTGCAGCAGCGTTGCAATGTGGTCTATGGTTTCGATATCCCGCCGTTCGATTCGATGCTCGATTTCGACGTCTGGGAGAAGGCGGGGCCGCCGCCCGGGACTCTCTACAACTATCCGCTGCGGCCCTTTCACAAGGCGAACCGCTGGATCACCGGCCTGCCGGCGCCACCGCAAATCGCGGTGCAGATCTACAACCAGGCGCTGACCTGCAATCTCATTGCCAAGGTGACGCAAGGTGGCCTCCCGATCGAGAAGGCGATCGCCTGGGCCGAGAATGAACTCGAGGGCTATATGGGCTGAAATAGGCGGCGGAAGGAAACGCGATGGCTCAGGCTGGCAGCATCCCGATCGCCGAGACGGTCGTCGCACTGGCGCCGTCGGCGCGAGGACGCCTGCACACCTTCATGCGGCGGCGCTCCATGGTGGGCTTCGTCATGGCGCTGCCGCTGATCGCGCTGATCGCCGGCCTCGTCGTCTATCCTGCCCTCTACGCGATCTATCTGAGCCTGCTCGACAAATCGATGACACGCTTCGTCGGCTGGCACAATTTCGTCTTCCTGCTCAACCGCGCCACGTTCCGGATGGTGGTGTTCCAGAGCGTGCTGTTCGCGGTCAGCGCGGTGGTGGCGAAAGCCTTCATCGGCTTCGTGCTGGCCCATCTCATGCACGCGATTCCCTCGCGGCGGCAGCGCTTCTATCGCGGCCTGCTGCTGATTCCGTGGGTGATTCCGCTGGCGCTCTCGACACTCGGCTGGTGGTGGCTGTTCGACCCGACCTATTCGGCGCTCAACTGGCTGCTCAATCAGCTCGGCCTGCCCTCCGTGTCCTGGCTCGGCCAGCCCGGCTGGGCACGGTTCTGCATGATCCTGGTGAATACCTGGTGGGGTGAGCCGTTCTTCATGATCATGTATCTCGCGGCGCTGAAATCGGTGCCGGAACAGCTGTTCGAGGCGGCCGCGATCGACGGGGCGAGCGGACTGCAGAAGCTGCGCTACATCACGCTGCCGATGATGCGCAACGTCATCAGCCTCACGGTGCTGTTCAGCCTCATCGTCACCTTCGCCAATTTCGACATCGTCCGCATCCTCACCAATGGGGGGCCGCTCAACACCACGCACATCTTCGCCACCTACGCGTTCCAGGTCGGCATCCAGTCCGGCAACATTCCGCTCGGCGCCGCGGTGAGCCTGTTCATGCTGCCGGTGCTCGCCATCGCCGCGGTCTTCGTGTTGCGCGGAGTCACCCGTCGCTCGCAGGAGGCGATGTGACGGCCGTGGTCGCCGCAACGGCGGCGCAGCCGGCGCGCCGGCGTCACGCCAGCGTCGCCCGTCAGCGGCGCTGGGCGCTCTATGGCAGCTACGCGGCGCTCGGCGTGTTCGTGGTGATGTTCCTGGTGCCGCCGTTCTACATGCTGGTGACGAGCCTGAAATCGTCCGGCGAGATCTCCGCGCAGCGCGGCAGCCCCTGGCTCGTGCACCATCCGACGCTGGAGAATTTCATCTACCTCGTCACCTACGCGCCGTTCCGCCGGTATTTTTTCAACACGGTCTGGGTCACGGTCTGTGTGGTTGCGGTATCGATGGTGATCTCCGTGCTCGCCGCATTCGCCTTGGCGCGGATCCGCTTCTGGGGCAGTTCGTCGCTGGCGACGGGTGTTTTCCTCACCTATTTGATCCCGGAATCGCTGCTGTTCATTCCGCTGTTCCAGATTCTCGGCGGGCTCGGCCTGATCAACAGCACCTGGTGCCTGGTGCTGATCTACCCGACGCTGGCGGTGCCGTTCTGCACCTGGATCATGATCGGCTATTTCTCCTCGATCCCGAAGGAACTCGATGAGGCGGCGCTGATCGACGGGGCGAGCTGGATGCAATTGCTGCTGCGCATCTTTATTCCGGTCGCCATGCCTGGGATCATAGCCGCCACGATCTTCGCGTTCACCGTGAGCTGGGGCGATTTTCTCTATCCGTTGGCCTATCTCTACACCAGCGACCAGATGGTACTGAATGTCGGCATCATCGGCGATCTGGTACGCGGGGACGTGTTCGAGTGGGGCAAGATCATGGCCGCCGCGCTGATGGCAGCCGCGCCACCGGTGGTGATCTATGTCTTCCTGATGGATTATTACGTCGCCGGCCTGACGGCCGGTGCCACGAAAGGATGAGGGTTCATGGCGCAGGTGTCGGTCCGCGAAGTCGTCAAATCCTACGAGGGCGAGGTGCAAGCGGTCAAAGGTATAAACCTCGAGATCGCGGACGAGGAGTTCGTCGTTCTGGTCGGGCCCTCGGGCTGCGGGAAGTCCACGACGCTGCGCATGATCGCCGGGCTCGAGGAGATCACCCGCGGTGAGATCTGGATCGGCGGCGATCTCGTCAATGATGTGCCGCCGCGAGATCGGGACATCGCCATGGTGTTCCAGAACTACGCGCTGTATCCGCACATGAGCGTGTTCGACAATATGGCGTTCGGGCTGAAGCTGCGGAAATTCCCGGTCGCCGAGATCCGCCGCCGCGTCGATGAGGCGGCGCGCATCCTGGATCTCCATACGCTGCTCGAGCGCAAGCCGCGTGCCCTGTCCGGCGGACAGCGCCAGCGCGTCGCCATGGGTCGCGCCATCGTGCGCAATCCCAAAGTGTTCCTGTTCGACGAGCCGCTGTCCAACCTCGACGCGA
>JAKAZO010000146.1 GCA_021815825.1 Pseudomonadota bacterium | reverse complement strand
GATGTGGGGCGGCTGACCTTTATGTGGCGGGCGATCGGGCGGACCGTGGGGCAGATCGGGGAGCCCGTGTTCTTCTCCGTGCTGATCCGCAGCATCGGCTGGTCGGTGCTCGCCTTCCTCGCCCTCGGTACGGCGCTGGTCTGGCTGACGGTGGCGCAGGTGGGCGAGAACCCGCAAGGGCTGGGCGCGGCGCTGCTGGTGTTTGGCGTGTCGGCCTACCTGATCTGGCTGCTGTTCGTGCCGCTGGTGGTGACGATCTCTGGGCTGTTTACCGAGCGCATCGCCCGGGCCGTCGAAGGAGCGTGGTACCCGTCCCTCCCTCCCGCCGCGGCGGCGCCGCTCTCGGCCCAGCTGTGGGACGGGGTCGCCCTCGGCGTCCGCCTGGTCGCGGCGCAGCTGCTGGTGCTGGCAGTGCTCTGGGCGCTGCGACTGACCTTTTTCGGCTGGCTGCCAGGCCTGACGACGCTGCTGTGGCTGGCTGTTTCAGGCTGGGCGTTCGGCCGCGGCGCCTTCGTCAGCGTCGCCATGCGGCGGATGGCGCGCGCGGAGGCGCAGGCTGCCTATCATGCTTGCCGCAGCGCGGTGATCGGGATCGGGGTGCTCGCCTCACTGGCTGCGCTGGTCCCGGTCCTCAATCTGGCCGCACCGGTGCTCGGCATCGCGGCGATGGTGCATCTGCTGCATGACCCTGGCCTCGGCCGGATGGGGGCCGCCGTCGGATAGTAGTTGCCGCACCTGCAATCATTTCTTAATCTTTCTCTCGCGCCCGGAGACCGCCGCGCGCGAAAGGGAGGTTTCACCATGCTTCTGCGCGCATCCGTCATCTACAGGCTTGGCGTCGCTGCCGCGTTGACGATGGCGACGTCGCTCGCCCAGGCCGCGCCCTATACCGCGCTCTACGCGTTCGGCGACTCGCTCTCTGACGCCGGGAATATCTATGCGGCGACCGGTGGAGCGCAGCCTGTTTCGCCGCCCTACTCGCAGGGGCGCTACACCAACGGGCCGGTCTGGGTGCAGGATCTTGCCGCCAGCCTCGGACTTGGGCCGATCACACCGAGCCGGACCGGCGGTACCGACTACGCCTATGGCGGTGCGCAGACCGGCACCACGCCCGTCCACACGGCCAACCCGACCGACCTCTCCGCCCAGCTCACGCAGTTCCAGGGAGCGGTGCCGCATCCGGCCGCCTCGGCGCTCTACACGCTGTGGATCGGTGCCAACGACCTCTTCACGATCCTTGGCACGCCGCAGATCACGCCTGCCGCCGCCATCATCGATGCCAACGCGGCAATCGCGAATGTCGCGACGTTCGTCTCCGGCCTCGCCAAGGATGGCGCCAAGACCCTGGTGCTGGTGACAGTTCCCGATCTCGGGAAGGTTCCGGACATCACCGCCCAAGGCGTCGCCGCGAGCGCCGCGGCGTCCCAGCTTTCGGCCTATTTCGACCAGGCCCTGGTCAGCACCGTCGACGGAATCGCGTCCGCGACAGGCATGACGCTGGACATCGTCAACAGCTATGCCGTGATCGACGCGGCGGTAGCGAACCCATCCGCCTATGGCTACAGCAACGTCACCGCGCCCTGCTGGACGGGCAACTTCACCGACCCAGCCTCCGGCACGGTCTGCGCCAGCAGCGAAGCGGCGCAGAACCAGTACCTGTTCTGGGATGGCGTGCACCCGACGGCGAGCGGCCACCAGATCATCGCCAACCTCGCCGCCCAGGAAGTTCCGGAGCCAG
This sequence comes from Pseudomonadota bacterium, assembly GCA_021815825.1. Classification (GTDB taxonomy): domain Bacteria; phylum Pseudomonadota; class Alphaproteobacteria; order Acetobacterales; family Acetobacteraceae; genus JAJZVV01. The sequence goes on along the minus strand of JAKAZO010000146.1, from coordinate 930 downwards.
CCAGCATGACCCTGCTGGCCCTGGGTCTCGCCGGGCTCGGCGCCGTGCGCCGCCGGCGCAGCTGATAAGCAACGCGCGTCGACATGGCCCGGCTCCATCGACGAGGAGCCGGGCCGTGCCGGCCGCTCAGTTCCGCGACTTGTCGACCAGCGCGTTCTTGGCGATCCATGGCATCATCGCGCGCAGCTTCTCGCCTACCTGCTCCACCGGGTGCGCCACGGACGCGCGGCGCATGGCCTTGAAGTTGGTCTGGTTCACCTTGTTCTCCAGCATCCAGTCGCGGGCGAAGCGGCCGCTCTGGATATCGGCGAGGACGCGCTTCATCTCCGCACGCGTCGCATCGGTGATGATGCGCGGGCCGGAGACGTATTCGCCATACTCGGCGGTGTTGCTGATCGAGTAGTTCATGTTCGCGATGCCGCCCTCGTAGATCAGGTCGACGATCAGCTTCACCTCGTGCAGGCACTCGAAATAGGCCATCTCCGGCGCGTAGCCGGCCCCGACCAGGGTCTCGAAGCCGGCCTTGATAAGCTCGACGAGGCCGCCGCAGAGCACCACCTGCTCGCCGAACAGATCGGTCTCGCACTCCTCCTTGAACGTCGTCTCGATGATGCCGGCGCGCCCGCCGCCGATCGCCGAGGCATAGGAGAGCGCGATTTCGAGCGCATTGCCCGAGGGATTTTGCGCCACCGCGACGAGGCATGGCACCCCGCCGCCGCGCTGGTACTCGCTGCGCACCGTGTGGCCGGGCCCTTTCGGCGCGATCATGAACACGTCGATATCGCCGCGCGGCTCGATCAGGCTGAAATGCACGTTGAGCCCATGAGCGAAGGCCAGCGCCGCGCCCGGCTTCATGTTCGGGCCGAGCTTCTCGCGGTAGAGATCGCCCTGGCCCTCGTCGGGGGTGAGCACCATCACCACATCCGCCCA
>JAKAZO010000011.1:49438-54346 GCA_021815825.1 Pseudomonadota bacterium | reverse complement strand
CTTGGGGCCCGGCATCGACGAAGATGCGGCCATTGCGGATGGTTTCGCCGGCGACATCGAAGACGCGGATGCAGCGTGGTACGGAGCGCGATTCGACGATGTAGAGCAGCGATTCGTCGGGCGAGAAGCACAGTCCGTTGGGGCAGTTGATGCCCTCGGCCACCACCGTCGGGCGCAAACTGTCGGGCGCAAGCCGATAGACGTTGCCTGGCAGCTCTTCAGTGTCGATATGGCCCTCGTAGTTGCTGCGGATGCCGAAGGGCGGATCGGTGAACCAGATCGAGCCGTCCGACTTCACCACCACGTCGTTGGGTGAGTTGAGCCGCTTGCCGTCGAAGCGGTCGATCAGAACGGAGATCGAACCGTCATATTCGGTACGGGTCACGCGACGGGAATCATGCTCGCACGTGATCAGTCGTCCCTGCCGGTCGCGGGTATTGCCGTTGGCATAGTTGGCGGGCTTGCGGAAGTGGCTGACCGCGCCCGTCTCCTCGTCCCATTTCAGCATGCGGTCGTTGGGGATATCGCTCCAGACCAGGAAGCGCCCGTCGCCGAACCACACCGGTCCCTCGGCCCAGCGGCACCCCTCGGCGAGGCGCTCGACGGTCGCAAACGGCAGCCGCAGCCGCTCGAAGCGCGGATCCAGCGTCTGCACGGCGGGATCCGGATAGCGCTGGCTCGGTTGCCACATCGGCGTTTTCTCCCCTTGGCTCACCCTGTTCATACCGTTTCCCGGCGCCTCGCACCACCGCACTCAGCGGTCGGTCAGGCGCAACTCGATGCGGCGGTTCTTCGCATAATCCTCCGGCGCGTCACCGGCCGCGATCGGCTCGTACTCCGCGAACGCGGTTGCCGCCAGGTGGTTCGGCGGCACGCCTTCGAGTGCCAGCAACTTCACGACGTTGATCGCACGCTGCGCGGAGAGCTCCCAGTTCGAGGCGAAGGTGCCGCCGACCACCGGCTGTCTGTCGGCGTGTCCGTCGACACGCAGCACCCAGGGCAGGTCGCCCGGAATTTCGCTGCTGATCTTCTTCAGCGTCCCGGCCAGGGCATTGACCTCGGTCACGCCGGCAGGCGTGAGGTCGGCGCTGCCGGTCGGAAAGAGGACCTCGCTCTGGATCACGAAGCGGTCGCCGACCACCTGGATGCCCTTCTGATTGGCCAGCACGTCGCGCAGTCTGCCGAAGAACTCGCTTCGGTAGCGCTGCAGCTCCTCCACCTTGGCGGCAAGCGCGGCGTTCAGCCTCTGTCCGAGATTGGCGATCTGCGTATCCTTGTCGCGGCCAGCCTTCTCCGCGATGTCCAGCGCCGTGGCGACGTCCTTCAGCTGGGCGCGCATCTGTTCGAGCTGCTGGTTGAGCAACGCGATCTGCGCGCGGGCGCTGTCGGAAAACTTCTTCTCGTTGGCGAGTTCCGCCTCCGTCGCGGCGCGGCGCTGCTGCTCGGTCGTGGCGCGCGCCGCCGCGTCCTGCGTCTGGCGTTCGAGTTCGTCACGCAGCGCCGTCAGCGCCTGCACCTGCTCGGAGAGCCTGGCGAGATCGGAGAGCTTGGCATCGATCGTCGCCTTGTCCGCGGTCACCGTCTTGTCGAGCTCGGCCATCTGCGCGCGCATCGCCGCCAGACGTTGTTGCGTGTCGGCCAACTCGCGTTTGGCGTCGGCGAGCTGCCCGACCAGCGCGGCACTCTGCTGGCTGGACGCATTGCCGCGCGCGAGCGCTTCGGCGAGCTGGGCTTGCAGCGCCTGGGCGCGGGTGGCGGCGGAGGCGGTCTGCGCCGTCGCGTCCGACAGCCGGGCGGCGAGGGAATCGCGTTCGGCCTTCAGGGCGGCGCGCTCCGTCTCGCCTTGGGCGACATTAGCCCGCAGCGCGGCAAGCTGCTGCGCGAGCGCGTCCTTGGCCGCGTTTGCCGCCGCGAGATCGCGGTTGAGCCCGGCCAGTGAGCCCTTGAGGTCGGTCGTGTGGCCGCGCTCCAGCGACAGCAGATCCGACAATTCGGCGACCTTGTGGTTGAGCACGTCCAGCGCCTTGTTGCGCCCGGAGAGCACCACGGAGAGAAAAGCCTGCGCGAGGACGAAGACCAGCAGGACGAAGATGATGACCATGAGCAGCGTGGACAGGGCGTCCACATAGCCCGGCCAGGGGTTGAGCGGTTCTTCCCTGCTGCGTCCGCGTGAACCGGTTGCCATCGGCTACCTCTGCGATTCTTCGGCCAAAGCGGCGATGGTTCGGGTGAGAACACGGATGTCGTTGCGCAGCTCGGCCGTGCTCTGGACGCGGCCCTGCTCGCTCTCCGCCAGCAGCCGCTGCAGATAGAGCTCGATATTGCGTAGATGGGCCCGCACGACTTCATCGGCCGTCGGCTCCATCCGCGCCTCGGTGAGGCGCTGCAACGCCGGCGCCAGGGCCGCCTGCGACTCGGCGATGCGCAGCATGAGCTGTTGGCTCGCGCGCATCGTGTCCGACAGCGTCGAAATCCGCTCTGTCAGACCCAGCACCGCCTGATTGGCGACGCCGCGCCCCTCCTCGCCGCGGGCCAGGATGTGCTGGAGATTTTCCAGATTTTCCGCCGTCTGCTCGAGCAGGGCCTGGACATAGACCGGCACGGGCGCGTCGCCCTCGCCGCCGAGCACGCCGGAAGAGAGGCGCGTCAGCCCAGCCAGCCACTCCTCCAGCTCGTTGAAGAATCGATTCTGGGCCTGCGCCGCGGTGAGGTCGAGAAAGCCCAGCACCAGCGATCCGGCGAGGCCGAGCATGGAGGTGGAGAATGCCGTGCCCATTCCAGCGAGCGGCCGCTCCAGGCCCGACTTCAACTGGTCGAACAGCGTGTTGAGATCACCCGAGCCCACCGACATGCCGGAGATCACCTCGCTCACCGCGCTCACGGTGCGCAGGAGTCCCCAGAAGGTGCCGAGAAGGCCGAGGAAGATGAGCAGCGCCGTCATGTAGCGCGACAGGTCGCGGCTTTCGTCGAGGCGGCTGGAGATGGAATCGAGCAGGCTGCGCATGGCCGGAGCCGACAGCGTGACCCTGTCCGCGCCCTCGCGCATCTTGCCGGCGCGCGCGGCCAGCATTTGCGCCGTGGGCGCCAGCAGGCGCGGCGTCGGCGCCGAGAGCACCGTGCCTCGCGTGGAACCCTGACGGAACGCTTCGACCCAGGAGACCTCGCGGAACAGCCGCATCACCTGGCGCAGGTTCCAGACGATGCCGAGCAGCAGCACCATCAGGATCAGCGCGTTGAGCGGCGGATTGTTGGCGAACGCCGCGCGCAGCGCCGGTGAGAGAGCCGCGCCGGCCCCGATCACGAGGGCCAGGAAGATCAGCATGCGCAGCAGGTACGGGGTCGGCCGGGTCATGGGGCGGCGATCTCACTGCGATGGCGTGGAAGCGGGGAGGGTCGATGATGGCGACGGAACGGCGGTGGCGCCACTCGGACCACCGGAGGCTGGTCCGGCCGCGGCTGGGCTGCCGGTGCTGGTGGTGGCGACGGTCACATCCACCCGGTCGGACGCTGCCCCGGGCTCGTTCGGGGGCAGCACGCGGACATAGATATGCGGCGACGGAATCCCCTGTTCCAGCAGCACGCCGCGAGCCGCCAACCCGCGCGCGAGCGCGATCCGGCGCGGCGTCGAGGGGTCGTCGGCGGCACCGGTCGCGGCGGCGAGGATGGTGAACCGCGCCTCCTTGTCGGTGGCGGACTGATGAGCCAGCCGCTGGAGCGCCGCCTGCGTCGTCGGGTTGAGGTCGGCGCTGCCGGGCGCGAAGGTGACGCGGACGCCGGAGGCGATCGGCGTTGCCTCGCCGGCGGCGCCGGCGACGACGGGTGGCGGCACCACCTTGGCCTGCGGATGGACCGCCTCGTTCGGCAAGGCCGGCGGCAACTCGGCCGGCGGCGGCGCGGCCTGGGGCACGACGATGCCCGTGGCGGCCGGCCCCTTCGCCACCGGCTCCTGGGAAGCGGGCGCGGCCGGCTTGGCGGCTGTCGGGGCGTGGTCCTTCTTCACCGGCGCCTTGCGCTTCGGCGGCACGGGCTTGCTCGGTGCGGGGGCGGGCGGCGAAGCTGGCGGCGCAGCGGCCGCGGGCGCATCGGCCGCGCCCGGATTGACCGTGACCTCGGCGCCGGCTGGCACCGTGGCGATAAGAATGAAGGCCAGGATCAGGAGCGGAGTGCGCATTGCCGCCGCACCCTAGAGCAAGAACCGGCCGACCGTAATCGGCTTGCGCGGCCAAGATGGCGGAAAGTCGCCGTACCGTGTGGCGCTCAGAGGCCGCCTGTCTGGGCGCGGGCGGCGTGCAGCCCTTCCGTCACCGCGGCGCGCAGCGGCGGGAACAGATACGGATTGGCCGCCACCAGGCCCGGCGGGTCGCGCGGGTCTTCGGTCTCGGGCGCGTGCACGAAGCCGCCTGCCTCGCGGACCAGCAGCACGCCCGCGGTCAGGTCCCAGGGCTTGAGGCCGAGTTCCCAGAATCCATCGAAGCGACCGGCGGCGACCCAGGCGAGATCGAGCGCGGCGGCACCGAAGCGCCGGATGCCCGCGACCTGCGGCATCAGCATTCCCAGGGTGCGGGCGAAAGCGAGCCGCTGGCCCGCGTTGGCGGCGGCGAAGGGTATGCCGGTCGCGAACACCGCGTCCTTCATCTCCCGCCGCGCCGAAACCCGCAGCCGCCGATCATTGAGGAAGGCACCGCCGCCCTTCTCGGCCCAGAACAGCTCATCCATCGCCGGGGCATAGACCAGTCCGGCAACGATATCCGAGCCGCCATCCGGCAGGCGCTTCTCCAGCCCGATGCTGATCGCCCATTGCGGGATGCCGTGGAGGAAGTTGGTGGTGCCGTCGAGCGGGTCCACCACCCAGCGCCAGGCCCATTTGTCCGAGCCCGAGGCGCCGGATTCCTCCATCAGCAAGGCATA
>JAKAZO010000011.1:0-49338 GCA_021815825.1 Pseudomonadota bacterium | reverse complement strand
TCGCCGTCGGCGTAGGAGTAGGTGACCTCCTTTTCGTCGGTCATCAGCCGCTCGACGGTATCGGCCGTCCGCCACCGCTCGTTGGTCTTGTTGCCGGTCTTGAGGTCGCGCATCTCGACCTGGATGAAGGCGCCACCCTTGCCCGGCGAGATGATCTGCTGCTTGAGCACCGTCCAGCGGCGACCTTCGTGCTCGATCACCTGGCCGGCACGGATCTGGTTGGCCTGCTGCTTCATCGCCGAAAAAACCTGCACTCGTGTTGAACGCGGGCTTCTAGACCGAAGCCTTCGCCCGGGCAAGCGCGGGCCCCGCCAGCGGGTGCCGGCGCCCGGCGGGGTCGCGGACCTGGTCATCCGCTTCGAGATAGTCCGGCCCGATCGGAACCTTGCCGAAGCCGCCAGGGATATCGAGCACATAGGTCGGCCAGGCCAGCCCGGTGAGACGGCCGCGGAGCGTGGCGAGCAGGGCGCGTCCCTCGGCGATCGGCACATGGAAGCGCGCGGTGCCGGGGGCAGGATCCAGCTGGTGCAGATAATAAGGCTTGATCCGCGCCCGCAGCATGGCGCGAAACAGCGCCTCCAGCGCAGCTTCGCTGTCATTCACCCCGCGCAGCAGCACCGACTGGCCGAGCACCGGCACGGCGGCCATCTGGATGCGCCGGATTGCGGCCTGCGCCGGGGCGGTGAACTCGCGCGCATGGTTCGCATGCAGCACCACGAACAGGGCCCTCTCCGTCGCCAGCGCGGCCATCAGTGCCGGGCTGATCCGCGCCGGGTCCGCCACCGGCACTCGGCTGTGGATGCGGATGATCTCGACATGCGGGATCGCCGACAGCGCGGCGACGATACGCCCGAGGCGGCGCGGGGAGAGCATCAGCGGATCGCCACCGGAGAGGATCACCTCGCGGATCGCCGGGCGGGCGGCGATCCAGCCAAGCGCGGCATCCAGCTCGGCATCGGTGAGCAGCCCGCCATCCGGCCCGACCTGCTCGCGGCGGAAGCAGAAGCGGCAATAGACCGGGCAGATCAGAAGCGGCTTGAGCAGCACCCGATCGGCGTAGCGATGGACGATGCCCTTGATCGGCGACAGCGCCGCATCGGCGATCGGGTCCGGGTGTTCGTGCGCCGCGGTCACCAGTTCCGCCGGATCGGGGACGAATTGCCGGGCGATCGGATCATCGGGTCGCTCGATGAGCGCGGCCAGGGCGGGCGGAATGGCAACGGCGTAGCGGCTGGCGACCGCGGAGAGTGCCGCGCGCTGATGCGGCGCGGCGAGGCCGGCGGCGATCAAGCCATCAGCGTCGCGCAGTGTCGCGTGCTGGTCGGGAAGGGTGCCATCGGGCATGTTCGGCGCTTTGTAGGAGCCGTGTTCGGATGTCGCAATCGCCACCGCGCCCCGCCGCAGACGCGGACCGCCTCGGCGCCAGGTTGTCTTTCCTGCGCCGGCGTGCCCGGCTCGTCCAGGCCGTTCGCGCCTTCTTCGCAGCCCGCGGCTATACCGAGGTCGAAACGCCTTACGCGGTGCGGACCCCCGGGGAGGAAGTTCATCTGCGTGCCTTCGCCACCGAGCGCGAGGCGCCGGACGGCAGCCGGGCGCCTCTGTTCCTGCACACCAGCCCGGAGTTCGCCATGAAGCGCCTGCTCGCCGGCGGCGCGGGCAGGATTTTCCAGCTTGCCCGCGTGTGGCGCAATGGCGAGGCGAGCGATCTGCATGCTGCAGAATTCACGATGCTGGAATGGTACGCCCCGGGCGCCGGAATGGACGATCTCATTGCCGAGACCCACGATCTGCTGCGCGCGGTGCTGCCGCCAGTGGTCACCTGCCGCGGGGTGACCACCGATCTGGCACGAGCCGAACGCCTGACCATGGCGGAGGCGTTCGAGCGCGATGTCGGCGCCGATCTGCTGGCGACGGCGGGCGATGCCGCGGCGCTGGCCGCCGCCGCTGGGGTGGCGCTCCGGGCCGGTGAGGACTGGGAGGACTTGTTCTTTCGCCTCCTCCTCGCGCGCGTCGAGCCAGCACTGGGCCGTGCCCATCCGACCTTCCTGACCCACTGGCCGGCGGCGCAGGCGGCTCTGGCGCAACGCGATCCGGCGGATCCGCGCGTCGCGCTGCGCTTCGAACTGTTCCTCTGCGGCATCGAACTGGCCAACGCCTTCGTCGAATTGACCGATCCCGTGGAGCAGCGCGCCCGCTTCCTGGCCGACCGCGCCCGCCGCGCCGCGCTGGGCGGGCAGGACTGGCCCCTGGACGAGGCGCTTCTCGCCGCCCTGCCCGCCATGCCTGAGAGCGCCGGCATTGCGCTTGGCTTCGACCGGCTGGCGATGATCGCCGCCGGAGCTGATCGCGTCGCCGACGTCCAATGGCTGCCGACGCCTTGATCGGGCCCCGTCGGTCATGGATCGGTATTTAATGGTGCGTGCTATGAACCCATGCGAGGTTTCGCATGAAGGCGGTTGGGCATGACCGCGGGATGGTGAGCGTGCGGGGTAGAGCGGTGATGGGACGGGGAATGGGGCGGCTGGCCGCGCTTGCGCTGGCTCTCTCGGTGCTTGGCGGCTGCGCCGGCTTTGTCGGACCGGGCTATTACAACGGCATGGGCGATGGCGGCGACGACGACGGGGGCGGCTGGGGCGGCATGGGCTACGGCGCGCCGGCGATGCCCTTCTTCGGTGGCATGGGCTACGGCGGCATGGGCGGCTTCGGCGAGGGCGGCGGTTGGGGCGGCGGCGACGACGACTGACCGGTCCGTGCCCTCCGCGAATGGCTGCTATTTCAGCGGAACCGTCAGGTTGACCCCGGGCGAAGGCAGGCTGTAGCGGTCCTTGGCGCTCTGCGTCGTGAGGCCGGGAAGGGAGCTGCCCACCGAGCTGCCCGGTGCCGCCGGCACCGGCTGCCAGAGCCTTGGTGCGAGGTGCGTGCCTTGCGCCCGCTGTGGCCCTTCGGGGGCCGTGATATCGGTGTTGGGCAAGGGCGCAGGGACGAAGCCACTCGAGTCGGGCGTTGCCGGCGCGGCTGCGATCAGCGACACGGCCAGCACAGAGCAAAGCCGCTCCAAGAAGGTGCGTTCACGGCGCTCGCATGCTTCGCTCGTACGGTCAATGCGGAGCCATCCGGACATGGGCACAAGCTGTGACCGTTCCGGCCGCCAATCAAGATCTCGTTTGGCGGTGCGCGGCGAGTTTATTCGAACGGTCGCATCGTGCCACCCGCTCGCAGCGTCTGCCGCGCGACCGGATCAGGCGGTGATGTCGAGCAGCGATCCGCGCGGCAGATTGCTGCCCGGTTGCAGCAGTGACGGCGATAGCGTCGATGGCGCGGTTTGCTTGGGCGCCGAGGCGTTGCGCCCCGTCGGTTGCACGTCCCGCACTGGCCGCACTGCGCCGGCTTGGCCAATGCCGAGCGCGGCCGGGTTGGTGGCGAAGCCCGCCACGGAATTGCTTGCGATCATGCGGAGGATGGTGATGCGCATTGGTAAACAAACCGTTAACTCCGGCCTGTTTATCGCCGCAAAATCTCATTGTAAAGACATTTATCAAATCAGCGACGTTGGGCCGCCAGCCAGGCGCGCCAATCCCCCAGGGCGCTGATCTCGGTTGCCCCTTCGACGCCGGCGGCTTCCGCGAGAAAGCCCAGGCATGGTCCGTCCTCCAGTCGTACCGTGCCGAAGCCCAGCGGAGCCGGTACCCGTGCCAGCAGCGCGCCGATCGCCGCCGTCGGCAGCGACCAGACCTCGCCGCCGATGGAAGCCGTCCCGCCCCGGACCAGTCCCGGCCGGTCGCCGATGGCATGGAAGCGGTATTCGGGCACGGTGCGCGCGGCGCGCAGGAACCGGCCGCCGAGCCCGGTGATCTGGCCGTTCAGCGCCAGACCGGACATATGCGCCCCGACGCAGAACAGCGCTGTCTCCTCTGCCGCCAGCGCATCCGGCGCGGCGGGCGGAGGCAAGGCTCGGCCGGTCGCGCCGGCGGTCGAAACTGCGCCGCGGTGCAGGGCGTCGGCGATGGCGGCGAGCCGGCCTTCCGACCAGGCGGGACCGATCACCGTGACGCCGACGGGCAGCCCGTCGGCGCCGAACCCGGCGGGCACGGCGATGGCGGCGAGGTCGCAGAGATTGACGAAATTCGTGAAGGTGCCGAGCCGGGCGTTCGGCCCGATCGGGTCGGCATCCAACTCCGCCAGGGTCGGGCAGAAGGGCGCGGTTGGCAGCAGCAGCGCATCGATCCCGGCGAACAGGCGCCGTGCCTCGGCTCGCGCCTGGGCCAGGCGATGGAAGGCGTCGAAGGCGTCGACGGTACGCCGGCTCATGCCGCCTTCGAGGATCGCGCGCGTCGTTGGGTGGAGGATTTCCGGTCGCGTCTCGATCACGCCGCGCAGCGCCGCGCTGCGCTCCGCGACCCACGGCCCGTCATAGAGCAGCCGCGCAATTTCGAGGAAGCGGCCGATGTCGACCGTCACCGTCGCACCGCAGCGCGTCGCGGCGGCCTCGTAGGCGCGCGCCATGTCCGAGGCGACCAGGGCCGTGATATCGGCGATGCCGATCCGCCCGCTTGGCGGTGTCGCCGCCCGGCGCAGATGCGCGAACGGCGCCGCCCGCGCGTAGGCATCCTCGGGATCATGCACCGCGACGACCCGCAGCGCGGCCAGCGCCTCGTCGACGCTGGCGGCGAACACCGAGATCGTGTCCACCGACCGGCAGGCCGGCACGACGCCGCGCGCCGAGACGCTGCCGATGGTCGGCTTCAGCCCGACGATGTTGCCGAACGCCGCCGGTACCCGCCCGGACCCGGCGGTATCCGTGCCGAGCGCGAGCGGCACGATCCCCGCCGCCACCGCCACCGCTGAGCCCGAGGAGGAACCGCCCGGCACGTGCGCGGCGCTGAATCCGTTGCGCGGCACCCCGTAAGGACTGCGGACGCCGACCAGGCCGGTGGCAAACTGGTCGAGGTTGGTCTTGCCCATGATGATGGCACCGGCCGCCAGGAGCCGCGCCACCGCGGGTGAATCCTCGGCCGGAACATAGGCGTAGCGCGGGCATCCCGCGGTCGTTGGCAGGCCGGCGGCATCGATATTGTCCTTCACCGCCACCGGCACGCCCCACAGGGCGCGCCCGCGCGGACCCTCGGCGGCGAGCGTGTGGGCACGGGCGAGCAGCGCCTCATCGGGCACCCGGCTGATCCACAGCGCCGGGTCGGCATAGGCGTGATCGGCTGCGATCGACGCGGCGACGGCGGCGACGGGGTCCTCGACTGGCATCGTTCGGCATCTCCTGGCACGCGGATTGCGTAGCTTGGCACGCACAGCAGCCGGAGCGAAGCCATGGCCGTGATCGCAGCCGACCCCTATGAATTCGCCTTCGATCCGGCGCACACCGCGCTCGTCATCATCGACATGCAGCGCGATTTCCTCGAACCAGGCGGCTTCGGCGCCGCGCTCGGCAACGATGTCGCGCTGCTGCGCCGGACCATCGCGCCGACGCGCGCGGTGCTGGAGGCGGCGCGGCGGGCGGGGCTCCTGGTGATCCATACGCGCGAGGGGCATCGGCCGGACCTCGCGGACCTGCCGCCTTCCAAGCGCGCGCGCGGGCGCCTCGCCGCCGGCATCGGCGACCGCGGCCCGATGGGCCGGATCCTGGTGCGCGGCGAACCCGGCCACGCCATCATTCCCGAACTCGCGCCGCTGCCCGCCGAGCCGGTGATCGACAAGCCCGGCAAAGGCGCCTTCCACGCCACCGACCTCGCCGCCATCCTCGCCAACCGCGCCATCCGCTCGCTCCTGGTGTGTGGCGTCACCACCGAGGTCTGCGTCCACACCACGGTCCGCGAGGCGAATGATCGCGGCTTCGAGTGCCTCGTGCTGTCCGACTGCGTCGGCTCCTATTTTCCGGATTTCCACGCCGCCGCCCTGCGCATGATCGCCGCGCAGGGCGGCATCTTTGGCTGGGTCGCACGATCCGCGCCCGCGATCGCGGCGCTGGCCTCGCGGCCGTAGGGCGGACGTTGCGTACGATGCGCCGTTAAGCTGCTCGTTGGACGATCCTCTCAAGGGCCATCCCGACCCTTCCGCCATCGGCTGACCGCCGCAAGCCCAGAAGCCGCCTCGCGCGGCCCATGCGGCTCATGTAGCCTTGCGCAGCCCCGGCCGCCCGGCGTGGGGTCGACGGAGGAGAGGAAGTCAGCATGTCCGAGCCGCGCCGTGCGTCCTGAGGCGAGTGCCCGCGCCGTCGTGGTCGGTGCTGGGCCGGTCGGGCTGATCGCCGCCATCGAGCTGGCGCGTGCCGGGCTGCGGCCGCTGGTGCTCGATGCCAAGCCGGGGATCGTCTGGAGCAGCCGGGCGACCTGCATCTCCCGCCGCAGCCTGGAGATCCTCGACCGCATCGGTGCCGGCCCGGCCTTCGCCGCGAAGGCGCTGCCATGGTCGCGCGGGCGGACCTTCCACCGCGATCGGCTCGTGTTTCGGCTCGATATGCCGTTTGGGCCCGGCGACCGGCACGCGCCCTTCGTCAATCTCCAGCAATGCTACACCGAGCAGTTCCTGCTCGACACGCTGAGCGCGCTCGGCGAGGCGGCCGAGCTCCGCTGGAACCATCGGCTCACCGATCTGCGCCAGCACGGGGACGGGGTGGACCTCTCCGTCAGTGGCCCGGAGGGAGACTATTCGCTGCGCGCCGAGTGGGTGGTCGCCGCCGATGGCGGGCGCTCGACCGTGCGCGAACTCATGGGTCTGAAACTCGAGGGCACTGCCTACGAAAGCCGCTACCTCATCGCCGACATCGAGGTCGAGGGCGCGAACTGGCCGGTGGAGCGCCATGTCTGGTTCGATTCCCCGGCGAATCCCGGCTCGACCGTGATCCTGCACGTGCAGCCGGACAATGTCTGGCGCATCGACTACCAACTGCGCGACGAGGAGGACACCGACGAGGCGCAGCGGGAGGAGAACGTGCGGGCCCGGCTGCAGGCACAGCTCGACATGATGGGCGTGCGCGCGCCCTGGCGCATCGTCTGGCGGAGCCTCTACAAGGCGCTGGCGCTGTCACTCGGCTCCTATCGCCACGGCCGCGTGCTGTTCGCCGGCGACGCCGCCCATCTGGTACCGATCTTCGGCGTCCGCGGGCTCAATTCCGGCATCGATGACGCGCATAATCTCGGATGGAAGCTCGCCATGGTGGCGCATGGCCGGGCGCCCGCGGCGTTGCTCGACAGCTACAGCCACGAGCGCCGCCGGGCGACGCGGGAAAACCTCGAACAGGCGACCAAGAGCACCTGGTTCATGTCCCCGCCCGGGCCCGGCTTCCGCCTGATGCGCGATGCCGCGCTGGTGCTCGCCGCCGAGCATGCCTGGGCGAGCTCGCTGATCAATCCGCGCCAATCCTCGGCGCATGTCTATGACGATTCGCCCGCAGTGCTGGCCGATGCGACGCCATGCGCCGAAGGCGTGCCGCCGGGTGCGTCGCTGCCGAACCTGCCGCTCCGCGCTGGCGGTTTCCTGCACGACGCGCTGCCGGCGCAGGGGTTTTCGCTGCTGGCCTTTGCCGATGGGCTGGACGCCGAGGCGATCGAGAGGCTGGCCGGGATCGGCGTGACGGTGCTGTGGGTCGGCGCCGGACCGATCACCGATCCGGACGGCGCGCTCGCCGCCCGCTTCGCCGCGGACCGTTTTCCCCTCTATCTCATCCGCCCCGATGAGCATGTCGCCGCGCGCTTCACCGAGGCCGATCCAGCTTCGGTGAGCGCTGCGCTGGATGTGGCGCTCGGTCGGCGGCGGAGCGGCGCTCCCGCGCGGGCGGCGCTCGCACCTGCGCCGGTGACGCCGCAGGCCGGCGGGCCGGCGGCGTGCGCGCTCGGCCAGGAGGGGCTGGAAGCCGTCTTCGCCGCCGCCAGCCAGGCGATCAACGCCGCCGGCACGGCCGACGCGGCCTTCCTTGCCCGTCTCACGCTGCTGCTCGCGGAGGCGGTCGGCGATGCCGGGCGGGTGCAGACGCTGATCGCGGCGGCGATGAAGGGCGCGCCGGGCTGAAGCCGGGTCCGGGATCAGGCGTGTCCGGCCATGTGCTGGCCGATGAGCATGCGGTCCGCGGTCGCTGCGTCCGTCTCGTAGACCACGCGGCCATCGGCCATCACCAGGATGCGATCGGCCAGCTCCAGCAACTCGTCGAGATCCTCGCTCACCAGCAGTACCGCGGTGCCGCGATTGCGCGCGGCGATGATCTGCGCGTGGATGTCCGCCACCGCGGCGAAATCGAGCCCAAAGACTGGATTTGCGGCGATCAGAACATCCGCCTCGCGGCCGAGCTCGCGTCCCAGCACGGCGCGTTGCACGTTCCCGCCCGAGAGCGTGCCGATCGCCGCGTCCGCGGACGGGGTCTTGACGCGATAGCGCGCGATCAGCGTTTCGGCCTCGGCGCGCATCGGCCCGGCTCGGAGGAACATGCCGTGCGCGATCGGCGGCTGATCGAATCGCCGCAGCGCCATGTTCGCCGCGACGCTCATCGTGGCGACGGCAGCGTTGCGCAACGGCTCCTCAGGCAGCACCGCGAGCCGGTGGGCCAGCATCTCACGCCGCGTCGCATGGTAGGGCGTGCCATGGATGCGCACAGCCCCGGCGCGCGCGCGGCGCTGGCCGGCGAGCACTTCCACCAAGGCGCTCTGACCGTTGCCGGAAACCCCGGCGATGCCCACGATCTCGCCGGCGCGCACGGCGAGGCTGACACCGCGCAGCGCCGTGGCCCCGGAATCGTCGACCGCTTCCAGCGCCTCCACCGTGACCAGTTCCGCGCCCGGACCGCGCAGTGAGCGTGACGCGGCATCCGCGATGCGGTCCTCGCCCACCATGAGCCGCGCCATCGCCTCGACGCCGAGCGCGCCGACGGAGCCACCGCCGGCGAGCCGTCCGCGACGCAGCACGGTGACGGCGTCGGCGAATGCGAGCACCTCGCGGAATTTGTGCGTGATGATGAGAACGGTGATGCGCCCGGACCGCGCCATGCTGCGCAGCATCGACAGCATTTCGTCGGCTTCCTGCGGGGTCAGCACCGAGGTCGGCTCGTCAAGGATGAGGAAACGGGCGTCCAGATAGAGCTGTTTGAGAATCTCCGCCTTCTGGCGTTCGCCGGCAGCGAGGGCTGCCACCGGCGTGGTCAGCCGGACGGTGAAGGGCATCGTGCGAAGGAACGTGTCGAGCCGCGCGCGCTCGGCCTCCCAATCGATCCGCCCAGGGCCCGGAGCGCGTGCGAGCACGAGGTTCTCCAGTACCGTCATCGACGGCACCAGGGTGAAATGCTGATAGACCATGCCGATGCCGTGCAGATGCGCATCGCGCGGCGAGCGGATGGTGATTTCGTGCCCGTCCAGCACCACCGCGCCTGAGTCCGGGCGATAATAGCCCATGATGCACTTGACCAGCGTGGACTTCCCGGCGCCGTTCTCGCCGAGCAGCGCGTGCACCGATCCCGCTTCGACGCGCATGGAGACGTTGTCCAGCGCGGCAAGGACACCGAAGCGCTTCTCCATCCCGATCGCTTCGAGCGACGGAGCGCGCGACGGGTCGGTCATGGCAGATGCGCGAGGTATTCGGCGGCGTTCGAGACGGTGCCGAACACGCCACCCTGCATCTTGATCATACGGATCGCGTGCGCGTGGTTCGCCGCATCGGTGGCGCCGCAGCAATCCTCCAGGAGCAGGCACTCGAAGCCGCGATCATTGGCCTCGCGCATGGTGGTGTGGACGCAGACATCGGTGGTGATGCCGGTCAGTACGATGTTGCGGATACCGCGCAGGCGCAGGATCAGTTCGAGATCGGTGGCGCAGAACGAGCCCTTGCCGGGCTTGTCGATGATCACCTCGTCCGGCGCGGGCGCGAGATCGGGGATGATCTCCCAGCCCGGTTCGCCGCGCACGAGAATCCTGCCGCACGGCCCGGGATCGCCGATGCCCGCGCCGATCCGTCGTGAGCGCCAGCGTTTGTTCTCCGGCAGGTCGGACAGGTCTGGCCGGTGACCCTCGCGGGTATGGAAAACGTGGTAGCCCTTGGCGCGCATCGCCGCGAGCACCGTGGCTATCGGTGCGATCGGCGCGCGCGTCAGCGAGAGATCGTAGCCCATGCGGTCGACATAGCCGCCGATGCCGCAGAAATCGGTCTGCATGTCGATGACGATCAGCGCTGTGTTGTCCGGCCGGAG
Organism: Pseudomonadota bacterium; assembly: GCA_021815825.1. GTDB lineage: Bacteria > Pseudomonadota > Alphaproteobacteria > Acetobacterales > Acetobacteraceae > JAJZVV01. The sequence goes on along the minus strand of JAKAZO010000011.1, from coordinate 39,161 downwards.
ATCGCCGTCGAACGGCCAGGGATAGGGATCGGCCGGGATCTGGCCTTCGGTCATGTCTGGTCTCCGAATCGACGGGTCGGTGCGGGGAAGCCACAGGATGTCCCGTCGGTGACGCGGACGCTCTCCTCCCAGGGCAGACGGTAGCGTCCGGCCACCAGGTCCTGCATGTAGGTGTAGGGGCAATCCCCGGCGCCGCCGGCGACGGCGGTGTAGCCGCGATGGCCGAACTGGTAGATGTTATTCTCGACGGCCCAGTGCGCGCGCGCCTCGCGGATCAGGTCCGGGCGCAGCTCGGCGGCGACGATCTCATCGGGGATGGCGCCGCCCTCGGCGAGGATCGTGCCGTCGAAATTGCATAGCATCGCCTCGCCCATCGAGTTGAACGTGCCGTCGCTGCCGCACATGCACACGCTCGCCGTCGCCATCAAATTGCAGAAGGCGTTGGCCTGGTTCGTGATGCGCCAGGCGTGGCGGATCGGTGCGGTATAGCCTGCGGTGCGGAGCATGATCTCCGCACCCTTGTAGGCGGCCTCGCGGGCCATTTCCGGAAACATCCCGTCATGGCAGATGATGAGCGCGAGCTTGGAGCCGTTCGGCCCGTCGCAGACCGGGATGCCGAGATCGCCCGGCTCCCAGGGCTCGACCGGAACCCAAGGGTGCAGCTTGCGATAGTAGAGGCGCAATTCCCCCGCATCGTCGATGATGATGCCGGTGTTGTAGGGATTGCCGTGCGGGTTGAACTCCATCAGCGAGAAGCAGCCCCAGATCCGGTGCTCGCGGCACGCGGCGCGGAACGCGGCGACTTCGGGTCCGTCCATGCGGCACAGGATCGCCGGATTGGTATCCATGGACAGGCCGTGCAGCGCGTATTCCGGAAAGACGACGAGATCCATCCCGCTGAGCCCACGCCGCGCCTTGCCGACCATGGCGCAGATTTTCCGCGTCTGCGCCGCCAGGTCTTCGCCCGTCGCCACCACCGGCAATGCCAGCTGTACCAGCCCGACGACGACGCCGTTCGGCGACTTGTTCAGTCCGCCAAGTCCACTCATCGCTTTTCCTCCCTCACCGCGTGATGCTCAACTCGCCTGGCGCGCCGGCCAGGGTGCGGTCGGGCGAACAGGAGATGATCATGATCAGCAATGTCACCATGTAGGGCAAGGCGTTGAACAGGTGATAGAAGCCGGTGACGCCGATGGCCTGCAGCGCCGGCCCCAGCGCACCGGCGCCGCCGAACAGAAGCGAGGCCCAGAGGCAACCCATCGGGTTCCAGCGCGCGAATATCACCAGCGCCACAGCGGTGATGCCCTGGCCGCTGGACAGCCCCTCGTTCCAGCTTCCCGGATAGTAGAGCGAGAGAAACGAGCCGCCGATCCCCGCCATCGCGCCGCCGAAGGCGGTTGCGGCGAGGCGCACCAGCCGTGGCGAATAGCCCATCGCGCGCGCCGCGTCCTCGCTGTCGCCGACCATACGCAGCACCAGGCCGATGCCGGAGTTGCGCAGCATCCAGACGAGGGCAGGGGCAAGCGCGACGCCGATGAAGAACAGCGCGTTCACCTTCAGCGCCGAGCGGATCGCCGGGCTTGTACTCCATGCGCCGAGATCGAGCGCCGGCAGTTCGGGCGCCTTCGGTTCGATGAAGGGTTTGCCGAGATAGAAGGCGAGGCCAGTGCCGAACAGCATCATCGCGATCCCGACGGCGATCGGGTTGACCCGCGGCAGCGAGCAGATCGCCGCATGCAGCACCCCGAGCAATGCGCCGACCAGCGCCGCGGCCAGCACCCCAAGCCAGGGCGAGCCGGTGAGCCAGGCGACAGCGAAGCCGCTCATCGCGCCCATGACCAGCGTGCCTTCCAGTCCGAGATTGACGCGGCCGCTCTTCTCGGTGACCAGTTCGCCGAGGCTGACGAACAGGAACGGCGTCGAGACGCGAATGGCGCCGGCGAGCACCGCGACCGGCACGCCCCACCAGCCGATCCCGCTCATGCGCCACCCGCCTGCGCCGGACGCACCGGCTCGGGTGCGGCGCGCGGCGCCCGTGGGCGAAGCTTCAGCCGCAGCTTGCCCTGCAGCGTTTCACTGGCCAGCAGCATGATGAACAGCAGCCCGCGCAGTACGGTGATGGTTGCATCCGGCAGTTGCAGGCGCTGCTCGAGCAGTCCGCCGCTCGCCTCCAGCCCGCCCATCAGCACCGCGACCGGGATCACGGCCAGCGGGTTCTGGCGTGCCAGGAAGGCGACGAGGATACCGGTGTAGCCATAGCCCACGGCGAGGTCCGCACTGGCCGCGCCCTGCACCGCCGCGACCTCCACCATGCCGGCCAGCCCCGTCGCCATTCCGGCGAGCGCGGTGACGATGAGGATGAGGCGGCCCACAGGCAAGCCGACCAGCCGGCCGGCGCGCGCATTGGCGCCGACCACGCGGGCGGCGAATCCCCAGGTGGTGTGGAAGACGAACACATAGGCCAGGACACAAAAGACCAGTCCGAGAACCAGGCCGAGATGGATGTTGGTGCCGGGGATCGTACCGAGCATCAGCGCGTCCGGTAGCGACCGGGTCGAAGGCTTGTTCAGGCTGGCCGGGTCGCGCATCGCGCCTTCGACGAGTTGATCGCAGACGGCGATGGAAATGTAGGCGATCAGCAGAGAGGAAATCGTCTCGTTGACACCGCGCCAATGGCGCAGCGCACCGCACGCGGCGACCAGCGCCGCCCCGGTCGCCATGCCGGCGAGCGCCATGCCGGTGAGCACGAAGATGGCGGGCAGGCCGAGCGCGGCGAGCGGCAGGCCGGCGGCGATGGCGGCGACGCCACCAGCGACGAAGCCGCCCTCCGCGCCGATGACGATCAGGCCGATCTGGGCCGGCAGCGCCATCCCGAGCGCCGTGAGCAGCAATGGCGCGGCGCGCACCAGCGTGTTCTGCCAGGAGAACCAGGTGCCGAAGGCGCCGAGATAGATCAGGCCGTAGGCCTGCAGCGGATCGGCGCCGGCGGCGAGCAGGAACAGCGCGAAGGCGACGACGGTCGCGAGCAGCGCCAGCACGGGCGGGGCCGTCGCTTCCGCCAGCCGTACCAGCCGCATCGGCACTGCCTCAGCCGGTGCTGCCGATGACGCCGGCGACGAGATAGTTCATCTGCTCCAATACCAGGTCGAACTCGTCCACCGTCGTGCCGGCGCCGATCACGGTATTGCCCTTGTTGTCCTTCAGCGGGCCCTTGAAGACGGCAAAGCTGCCGGCCATGAACTGCTCCCGCACGGCATCAGCCTGCTTGCGTGCCGCCTCGGGAACGATCGCGTTGTAGGCGGAGTTGCGCACGAACCCCTCGCGGAAGCCGCCGCGGATCATGTTGGGGAGTGTCTTGCCAGCGATGAGATCGCCGACCAGACGCGGATAGAGCCCGGTCCAGTTCCACTCCGCGCCGGTCAAATAGGCCTTCGGCGCCAGTACCGCCTGGTTGGTGTGATAGCCGGTGCAGAAGATGCCGCGCTTCTCGGCTGTTTCCATCACCACTTTGGGACTGTCCACGTGGCAGGTGAGGACGTCCGCGCCCTGGTCGGCAAGGCTGTTCGCGGCCTCGGCCTCGCGCACGGGAAGGAACCAGTCGCCGGTGAAGACGACGGTGGTGGTGATCGACGGATCGACGCTTTGCGCGCCCAGGGTGAAGGCATTGATGTTGCGCAGAACCTGCGGGATCGGCTTGGCGGCGATGAAGCCCAGCTTCTTGGACTTGCTCATGTGCCCGGCGACGATGCCGGCGGTATAGACCGCCTGGCTGATGAAGCCGAAATAGGAATGAGCGTTGAGCGGCTCGCCCTCCTTCCACAATCCTCCCGCGTGCAGGAATTGGACCTTCGGCTTGCTCTTTGCCAGACGCAGCACGAACGGATCGAAATAGCCGAACGAGGTCGGGAACAGGATCGATGCACCATCGAGGTTGATCATTCCGTCCATGGTGTTCTGCACCGCCACCGTCTCCGGCACGCGGGCCTGCTCCAGCACCGTGACGCCAGGCATCTTGCGCACCGCCGCAGCGCCTTCGGCGTGGGCCTGGTTGTAGCCGTAGTCATTGGCGGTGCCGACATAGATGAAGCCGACGACGGTCTTGCCGGCGGCGCGCGCTGCCGGCGCGACCAGGCCGTCGGCCGCCAGGCCCGCGGCGCCGACACCCAAGCCGGCGAGCACCGCGCGCCGCGAAAATCCGCTTCCGGAGGTCATTCGGTCTTCCTTCCCTCTGCATGCCGCCTGCACAGTCGGGGAGCTTCGAAGCAAAGCCCGTGCCAGGTTTGTTGCGGCCCATCGCTGGCGGTTGGATCAGGTGCGGTTTGCCCAGGGATGCGCGTGTGCCCAATTCCGGAGCATCGACTGCGCCGTTGACTGCGTCTGCGGCAAATCACGCGTCTTGCCCGCCCGGCGCCGGCGGCTAGACTGCGGGCTGCATGGAGGAAACGGAGGCGGCAATGGCCGAGGCCGACGAACTTGCCCAGCGCTTTCAGGCGCTGCATGAATTTCTGCCGGCGGCCGAGGCGGCGCTGTCGCGTGAGATCTGGGGCTATCTCATCGGCGGCACCGAGACCGAGACCACCGTCGCGCGCAACCGCGCCGCGCTGGACGCCCTGGCCTTTCGCCCGCGTGTTCTGCGCGATGTCTCCCGCATCGATGCCTCGGCGCGGTTTCTTGGCCGGTCCATCCGCCTGCCCGTGGCCCTGGCGCCGATCGGCTCGCTGGAATCCTTCCATCCCGATGCCGGCGCGGCGGTGGCGCGCGCCGCCGGCACGTTCGGCGTGCCCTTCTGCCTCAGTTCGGTCACCCAGCCGGGGCTCGAAGCCGCCGCGGCGGCGTCGGCCGGGCCGCGGGTCTATCAGCTCTATGTGCGCGGCGACGGCGCCTGGGTGGACGAACAGGTGCGCCGCGCCATCGCGGCGGGATACGACGCGTTCTGCCTCACCGTCGATACCGCCCAGTACAGCCGCCGCGAGCGCGACATCGCCAACCGTTTCGACAAGCCCTGGCGGCGCAATCCGCAGGGGCTGGCGTTCCAGGCGGCGTTGAGCTGGGATGACGTCGCGCGCCTGCGCGACCGGCACCCGATCCCGCTGATGCTGAAGGGCATCGCCACCGCGGAGGATGCCGCGCGCGCCGCCGAACTCGGCATCGCTTTCGTCTATGTCTCCAACCATGGCGGCCGCCAGCTCGATCACGGGCTGGGGACGATGACCGTTCTGCCCGAAATCGTCGCCGCGCTGCGCGGGCGGGCGCGCATCGTCATCGATGGCGGCTTCTGCCGCGGCACCGATATCGTCAAGGCGATCGCCCTTGGTGCGGATCTCGTCGGCATCGGGCGGCTGTTCTGCTACGGGCTCGCCGCCGCCGGCGCACCGGGCATCGTGCGGGTGCTCGAACTGCTGGAGGAGGAAATGCGCATCGCCCTCGGCCTGCTCGGGGTCACGCGGCTCGACGAGCTTCACCCAGGACTGCTCGCCGCGACGCAGCCGGTGGTCACGCCCCATGTCCACAGTGCCTTTCCATTGCGCGATTTCGGGTCCGGCTATTGCGGGTCCGGCCGATGAACGCCGCCCCGCGCCGGGCGCGGATGCGCGCGCTTCTCGCCGGCGACGCGTGCATTTTTCCCGCTTCGCTGCACGACCCGCTGAGCGCGCGCATCGCGCTCGATCTCGGCTTCGAGATGGGCATGCTGGCCGGTTCGGTCGCCGCGCTCGCCGTGCTCGGCGCGCCCGATCTCATCGTCTTGACGCTGAGCGAGCTCGCCGACCTGGCGCTGCGCATCGGCCGCGCCGCCGATCTGCCGCTGATGGTCGATGCCGATCACGGCTACGGCAACGCGCTGAGCGTGAAGCGGACCGTCGAGGAGCTGGAGATCGCCGGGGTCGCTGCGCTGACCATCGAGGACACGGTTCTGCCCGTGCCCTATGGCGGCGTTGGCCGGACGCAGCTCGTCTCGATCGAGGAGGGCGTGGGCAAGATGCGCGCGGCGCTTGCCGGGCGGCAGGATCCGGCCCTGGTCGTGGTCGGGCGCTCCGGCGCCGTCTCGGTGGCCGGCACCGCGGAGGCGATCGCGCGCGGGCGTGCCTATGAAGCAGCCGGGGTGGACGCGCTGTTCCTCACCGGCGTCACGCGCCGCGAGGAACTCGTATCCATCGCCGAAGCGGTGAAACTGCCGCTGATGCTGGGCGGCCTCGCCCCGCCGCTGGAGGATCGCGCCTGGCTCGCTGCCCAGGGCGTGCGGGTCGCGCTGCAGGGCCACCTGCCGAGCCAGGCCGCGCTCCAGGCGGTGCAGACGACGTTGGCCGCGCTGCGCGCTGGAACGCCGCCGGCGGAGATCGCGGCCACCCTGTCGCCGGAGCTGCTCAAGCGGGCCAGCCGTGCCGGCGACTACGACGCCTGGATGCGGGCGTTTCTCGGCGGGTGAGGTCTCAGCCGCGATCGAGTTCGGCGGCGATCTCTTCGGCCCGGTCCGCGAGACGGGCGAGGCGGCGGGAGGTGGCGGCGCGGGTCTTGGTGGCGCCAAGCTCCGCGGCAGGGCGCTCGGACTGAAGCCGGGCGAGTTCGCCTTTCAGGTCGTGCACCTCGTCGGCCATCAGCAGCGCCGCCAGCATCAGCAACCGCACCTCGCCGGTCTGCCCGCCGAGGGTCTTGATGCCGGCGATGCGCTCGTCGATCTCGCCGGCCATGGCCTGCAGATGGCTTTCCTGCCCATCCTCGCAGCCGACCGTGTAGGCATAGCCGTTGATCCGGATCGTCACCTGAGCCATCGTCCGCTCCGTCAGTTGGTAGCAAGGCCGGCGCGGACGGCGCCGATCAGGGCATCGAGCCGCTCGGCGAGAGCCGCCGTTGCCGGTGCAGCCTGTGGGAGCGCTGATGGCGGCTCTTTGGTGCGAGCGGCGATGCGGTCCAAGGCCGCCTCCAGCCGCGCCGCGGCCTCCTCTTCGGTTTCGGCCATCGCGCCCTCTGTTCCCGGGTGATTGCGAGCGTCCTTGAAAGCAAGAGGGCAACGGATCGTCAAGCATGAACCACGTCTGGCCCGAGCTGCCGCCCGCCGTCATCGTTCATGGTCTGACGCACGCCGTCGCCGCGCTCGCGCCCGGCCGCCCGGTCACGCTGCTCTCCGCGCCCGGCGCCGCCTGCTACGCCGGCGCCGGTTTCTGGCGTGCTCTCGTCAGCGAGGCGCGAGACCGGCACCCGGCGACGCCCTGCGTCGACATCCTCGATTGTGCCGACGCGCCGGGACGCGCCTTCGAGGCGCTGGCGATCGGCCAAGCCGGCCTGGTGCTGCTGGCAGGTACCCCCGGTTTCGCCGCCGTCGCCGGCGCGGCTTCGGCGTGCGGGGCACGTCTGCTCGGTGCCGCCCCGCCGGCGCTCGATCTGGCCCGGGCGGGCGCCGCGCGGCGTCTGCGGCCATGGCTCGACGGCGTGACAGACGCGAAGGCTTCGGCTAGTGGTGCGGTTGCGACGGATTTTCCCGTCGGCTCGTCCCGCTAGCGCCTGATCAGGCTGACCAATCCCGGCGGATGCGCCGGGTTCGATGCCAGGGCGTTCCGGCGAGCACACCGCGCCAGGAACGGAGAGCCGGCATGCGCATTACGCAACGCGTGAAGAAAATCCTCGACCGCTACGAGAGCGACAATCCCGGAACCAAGGCGAATCTCGCGCGCATCCTGATGGAAGGCAAGCTGGGCGGCAGTGGCAAGCTCGTCATCCTGCCGGTCGATCAGGGCTTCGAGCATGGGCCGGCGCGCAGCTTCGCGCCCAATCCGCCGGCCTACGACCCCCATTACCATTTTCAGCTCGCCATCGAAGCGGGCCTGTCGGCCTACGCCGCCCCGCTGGGCATGATCGAGGCCGGCGCCGACAGTTTTGCCGGGGCCATCCCGACGATCCTGAAGGTGAACAGTTCCAACAGCCTGGCAACCAGCAAGGATCAGGCCGTCACCGGCTCGGTCGCCGACGCGCTGCGGCTGGGCTGCGCCGCGATCGGCTTCACCATCTATCCGGGCAGCGAATATGCCTTCGAGCAGATGGAGGAGCTGCGTGAGCTGGCCGAGGAGGCGAAGTCGGTGGGCCTCGCCGTGGTGGTGTGGAGCTATCCGCGCGGCCCGGGGCTGGACAAGGCGGCCGAGACGGCGCTCGACATCTGTGCCTACGCCGCCCACATGGCCGCGCTGATGGGTGCGCACATCATCAAGGTGAAGCCGCCGACCGAGGTGGTCAGCCTGGAAGCCGCAAAGAAAGTTTACGAAAAGCAGGGCATCGACCGTTCGACCCTGGCCCGCCGCGTCGAGCACGTGGTGCAGTCCGCCTTCGCCGGGCGGCGGCTCGTCGTGTTCTCGGGCGGCGAGAGCACGGGCACCGAGGCGCTCTATGAGACCGTCCGCGGGCTGCGTGACGGCGGCGCCTCGGGCAGCATCATCGGCCGCAACACATTCCAGCGGCCGAAGGAAGAGGCGCTGGCGATGCTGGCGAAGATCATCGAGATCTATCAGGGCCGCGCCTGATGGACCGAGCGGCGGGGTGCCGGCTCTATCTCGTCACCCCGCCCGCGCTCGAGCCGGCCGCGTTCACGGATAGGCTCGCCGCCGCGTTGGATGCCGGTGACGTCGCGGCGGTGCAGTTGCGGCTGAAAGACGCTGACGACGACGCGATCCGCCGCACCATAGACGCGCTGCGGCCGGTGGCGCAGGCGCGCGCCGTTGCCTTTCTGCTCAATGACCGGCCGGATCTCGCCGTCCAGTCCGGCTGCGACGGCGCGCATGTCGGCCAGGGCGACGTGCCGGCGCGGGCCGCCCGCACGCTGCTCGGTCCCGAGCGGATCCTCGGCGTGACCTGCCATGACAGCCGGCATCTGGCCATGCAGGCCGGCGAGGACGGGGCAGACTATGTCGCGTTCGGCGCCTTCTTCCCGACCGGGTCGAAGGAGGTGATGCACCATGCCGAGGTTGAGATTCTCGCCTGGTGGTCGGAGCTGATGGAGATCCCCTCGGTCGCCATCGGCGGTATCACGGCGGAGAACTGCGCGCCGCTGGTCCAGGCCGGGGCGGATTTTCTCGCTGTCATCGGGGCCGTCTGGGGGCATCCGGACGGGCCAGCAGCCGGGGTCCGGGCGATGAACGCCGCGATCGCCGCGGCCGGCCGGACCTGACGGTCACAGCCGCGCGGCGGCTCGCTCGGCGAGGGCGCCGAGCGTGGCGGGCGGGATCAGATCGATCACGCTCGGCGCCTCGGTCTCGAGGATGGCGGCCCGGTCGCCGGCAGGCGCCGCGCAGAAGGCGCGTCCGCTGGCCGAGGACATGGTCTGCTGCGTCGTGACGCGCACGCAGGTTGCCATCCCGGCGTGGGTGAGTTCGACCTTCGCGCCCTTGCCGCGAAGCCGGTCCAGCGCCCGCTGACCGGTGGCGGCCTCCGCGTCGGCCTTGCCGGCCGCGCGCAGTGTCAGGCTGGCCTCCCCGGCCCGGCCGGCGCAGACCGAGATGCCGCTCTCCTCGTGCGCGCGCTCGAACCCCTGCACTTTGCGTCCGGTCGCGGCGGCGATCTCGTCGCGGCTGAGCAGCGCGCAGGCATCCGGCCCGGCGGCACGAACGGCCGCGGGGGCGCACAGGAGCATCAGGGTCAGCACCGCCAGGATCTCGCGGCTCATTATGCCTCCGTCGTTCAGCAGGGACCGTGCAGGCTGGCCGATTGCACCTTGCCGTCGAAAATCTCGAACATCGTCTGGCAGACCATCGGCGCGCCGCCGAGGCTCGGGTCGAAGAACGGCGAGGGCTGGTTATAGGCGACGAATTTCCGTCCATCCGCCTCGTAGGTCTGCTGCGGCAAGCCGAACTGGCGGACCACGTCAGCTTCGGTCCGCCCGACCATGGCGATCAGCGCTGCCTGGCGGCGGGCCTGCGCCTCCTGGAAGGCGCGCGACGTGTCACACCCCGCCAGAATGGCCCCGGCCAGGCCGAGAGCAGCCAATCGGGCGAGCATGGTCGGTCGCCCCGCGTGCCGGACGATGCGTCGCACCGCCATGTCGGACCCTCCCGTCCTCAGCATCCATTCCCGGCCAGCGTGAAGGACTGCACAGTGCCGCCGGCGATCTCGAATGTCGTCGTACACATGTAGTTGTAGACCGCCGGCGGCGTCATGATCGGCATAATCGGGTCCCAGTAGCCAGGGTCGACCACCTGATACGATTCGACATAGGCGAGAAAATGATGGCCGCCAGTGTCATAGGTGCGGGTCGGGACGCCGAATTCGCGCACCAGGTCGATCTCGCGCTCGCCCACCTTTGTCGCCAGGAGCGCGCGCCGTTGCGCGACCGTGTCGACGCAGGCGGCGAGCGCCGCCATGGCGAGCAACGCCGCCGCCAGCTTCGCCGTGCCTCGCCGCGCCCACATTTCTGCCGCCGTCCTTCCTGGTCACGCCCGATGATTAGATGCCGAAGCCGCCGCCGGCGTCCAGGGCCAGGCCGATGAAATCGCCGGGCCATCGCCGGTCGCGAAGCCGGCGCGTGGGCCGCTGGAGGCCGATGCAGGGCAGCGCTGATCAGAGCGCGCATTGCCGGCGCACTTGGGCGGCGCTAATGACGCGCGCCTGTCGCACGGGCAGGCCTGATGAACTCATCAGGCCGGACACGAGTGCTCTGGAAACATGTGAGTCCCGAGCCACTTATCCCCGATATGCCTGAGCCGGAACGGCTTGATCCGATCGGACCTTGCGCTCGCGAGACGGCAACTCCACGGTGCGTCGGCTGGGGCCTTGAGACACGCTATACGCGCATATCGGTGGCGAGATGCTACCGAAATGTTGCGGCGACCCCCGATTTCCGCCACAAAAGGGCCGCCGCTTCGCCATGCGCGCATTCTTTGATAGATAAGGCCCATTTCGTAAGCCACGCGTAAGCTATATGCCATAGGATCGTGCCAAGGCGCACGTTTGCCGGCCCGCATGGATGGATGACAGAGACGCTTCGTTCGCCGCCCCCCCAGACCCCCATCTGGACGACGCTGGCATGATGGGGTTCCCAGGCAAAAGCGGCCTTGCTCAGGGCGTCGCCGAGCCGGTCCGCCCGGCGGTGGCGCGCGCGCCTTCCGTCAGCCGCCACCGCAGGGCGTTCGGCGAGGTACTGCTGCATGCGCCGCAGACGTTGCGCGCGCTGGTTCGGGCCGATGAAATCTGGCTCGTCGCGCTGGCCGCCTGCGTCGGGCTCGGTGCCGGTTTCGTCGTGGTGGCGATGAACCTGGCCAGCCAGGCGATGCACCAGATCCTGTTCGGCCTGCCCCATGGCGCGCGGCTGAGCGCGGTGCTCTCGCTGGCGCCTTGGCGCACGGTCGTGGTGCCAACGCTGGGCGGGCTCGGCTTCGGCCTGGTCGGGCTCGTCATCGCCCGCTGGTGGCCGCGCCGGGCGGTCGACCCGATCGAAGCGAACGCGCTGTTCGGCGGGCGGATGTCGCTGAATGACAGTCTCATCGTTGTGCTGCAGACCGTACTCTCGACCGGGGTCGGCGCGTCGGTCGGGCTGGAGGCCGGCTATACCCAGGCCGGCGCGGCGCTGGGTTCCCGGCTCGGGCGCAGTTTCCGGGTTCGGCGCAACGATCTGCGCGTGCTCGTCGGCTGCGGTGCCGCCGCCGCCATCGGCGCCGCCTTCGATGCTCCGCTGACCGGTGCGTTCTACGCCTTCGAACTGGTCATCGGCACATATTCGATCGCGACGCTCGCCCCGGTGGTCGTCGCCGCGATCTGCGCGATCGGGGTCAGCCGGGCGTTCCTCGGTGACATCGGCAGCTTCCAGGTCAGTGTCCCGAGCGAGATCGCTGCGCTGGACTATCTGCCGGTGCTCGCTCTTGGCGTGCTCTGCGCGCTGTTCGGCGTGCTCGTCATGCGCGGGGTGGCCCTGACCGAGGATCTGTTCCGGCGCACCGGGCTACCATCCTGGCTGCGCCCGATGCTCGGTGGCGCCATGGTCGGGCTGCTGGCGCTGGCGGCGCCGCAGGTGTTTTCCTCGGGCCATGCGGCCCTGCATGCGGGGCTCGATGCGCCCTACTCGCTGCCGCTGTTGGCGACGCTGCTGTTGCTCAAGGCCATCGCCTCGGTGATCTCGATCGGCGCCGGCTTTCGCGGTGGCCTGTTCTTCGCCTCGCTGTTCCTCGGCGCCATGCTGGGCAAGCTGTTCGCCGGCGGCCTGGCGGCGGTGATGGTGGCCGGCGCGCTGCCGGCCGTGGTGTGCGCTCTGGTCGGGATGAGCGCGATGGCTACGGCCATCGTTGGCGGGCCGCTGACCATGTCGCTGCTGGCACTGGAAAGCACCGGCAGCCTGCCGCTGACCATCGCCGTGCTCGCCGCCTCGGTGGTCTCGGCGCTGACCGTGCGGCGGACCTTCGGCTACTCCTTCGCCACCTGGCGCTTCCACCTGCGCGGTGAGGCGATCCGCAGCGCCGTCGATATCGGCTGGATGCGAAACCTCACCGTCGGGCGGATGATGCGCCGTGATATCCGCACCGTGCGTGCGGATACGCCGATCGCGGCCTTCCGGCGCGATTTCCCTCTCGGCGCCACGCAGCGTGTCATCGTGCTCGATCAGGCGGACCGCTATGCCGGCATCGCGCTGGTGCCCGAAATCCATGCCGCCGACGCCGCGACCGGGCGGATCGCCGATCTGCTGCACTATCGCGATGCGGTGCTGCTGCCCCAGATGACCGTGAAAGAAGCCGCGACGGCCTTCGAAACGGCGGAGAGCGACGCGCTCGCCGTGGTCGAAAGCCGCGAGAGCGGCCGGGTCATCGGGCTGCTGACCGAACAATACGCGCTGCGCCGCTACAGCGAGGAGCTCGACCGTCGTCGCCGGGAGCTGTCCGGGGAATAATAAGGGCTGTACTCCTGTGGAACGGGAGACATGGCAGAGGTCGCAAGGGGGGGACTATGGCAATGAACGATGCGAAGACGGCGCTCGGGCGCAAGATTCTCGGCCTCAAGCGGGTGCGCGGCCTGAGCTGGGCGGAGATCGCCGCGCGGCTCGGCCACAGCCCGGTCTGGAGCTGCGCCGCCTGCCTGGGGCAGATGTCGATGACGGCGGAAACGGCCGCCAAGGCCGGCGCGCTGTTCGACCTCGACGCGGAGGAAATCGCGCTGCTGCAGGAGATTCCCTATCGCGGCTCGCTCCCCGGCGCGGTGCCGACGGACCCGCTGATCTACCGGTTCTACGAGCTCGTCATGGTCTACGGCACCAGCTGGAAGGCGCTGATCGAGGAGGAGTTCGGCGACGGCATCATGAGTGCGATCGATTTCGACATGAGCCTAGAACGCCAGCCTGATCAGAAAGGCGACCGGGTCAAGCTCACCCTCTCCGGGAAATTCCTGCCGTATCAGCGCTACTAGTCATGCATCCCAAGACACGGAATCGTCTGGTGGGATGAACCTGCGCGGTCGAACATCGAATTAGGGCGGGGTCCGCGCGACGTTGGGCGCGGATCCGCCCTGGAAGCATATGAGTCGAGACCAACCCCGAACTGCCCGCGCCGGAACGACTCGATCCGATCCGGGGCCGCTCCAGGCGGGGCCGCTACTTCGCCGCCGAGGCGCGGAGCAGGTCCCGGATCTCGGTGAGCAGCGCCTCGCTCGGCGTCGGCCCTGGCGGGGGTGCCGGTGCGGCCTCGGCTTTGCGCTGCAGCCGGCTCAGCCCTTTCACCACCCAGAAGATGGCGAAACTGACGATCAGGAACTGGATCACGGCGTTGATGAACACGCCGATATTCAGCGTGACTGCGCCGGCCTGCTGGGCGGCGGCCAGTGTCGGCGCGGTCGGGCCCTTCAGTGTGATGAAGACGTTGGAAAAATCGATGCCGCCGACGAGCAGTCCGATGAGCGGGTTGAAAATGTCCTTGACCAGGCTGCCGACGATCGCGGTGAACGCCGCGCCGATGATAATGCCGACGGCAAGGTCGACGACACTGCCGCGCATGATAAAGGCGCGGAACTCGTCGACCCACCCTGGACGCTTCGGTACAAAACCACTCATCAGACCCTCCCCCTCGCGACGCGCGCCGGCGCTCTGGCGGCGCCGGAACTGGTGCGCAACGAGTGTTCCAGCAGCGGGTGGTCTGGGTCAACTGCTCGCCGCACGAACTGGCAGAGCAATCGGCGCGCGCGGTCGTGCGATGGAACCCGATCGGCCCTGAGCACCCCCCGATCAGCCCCGGCCGGGACGGCTGGAGCGGATCGGAGAGAAATTGCTCGAGCGTGCCCAGACGGCTCGGAGCGGTTCAGGCAGCGCCGACGACGTAGGCGCGAAGGCTGTCCACCTCGTGCTCCTGCTGCATCAGCCGCGCCTTGACGACGTCGCCGATGCTGATCAGGCCGAGCAGTTGCCCGTCCTTCACCACCGGCAGATGGCGAAAGCGGCCCTCGGTCATCATGCTCATCGCCTCGGCCTCGGTCGTCTCCGGCCTGGCGGTGCGCAATTCGGTGACCATCAGCTGCGCGGCGGTCATCTCGAGGGTGCGGGCGCCATGGCGAGCCAGGGCGCGGACGATATCCCGTTCGCTGACGATGCCGAGCACCTTGGCGGCGGCATCACGCACCAGAACGGCGCCGATGCCGCGCTGGGCGAGCAGTGCAGAGACCTCGGCGATCGTGTCGGTCGGACGGGCGGCGGTAACGTCGTGGCCTTTATGCTTCAGAATTGCGGCGATCGTCATGATCGTGACCTCCGGTTGGCGCGTCAGCCGACGTCGGATGGGAGTGCGAGCGCCGACGGGGCGGACCGACGCATTCCTAAAGAAAATTTATAGTGCGCCCCCGCCGGGCTTCTTTGCAACCTGAAGACGTGCAGTGCACAATCGGGTTGTCATGCCGGCGCGTTGACGCATCTCCGCCCGGTCCCTCGATCCCTCTCGCCGCCCTTCCGAACGGCGGCAGAGTGCGCTATCGGAGGGCGCGCTGTCCGGGCTGCGCCCTTTTGTCCGAGTTCTCAATCATCCTCGCCCGTTGAGACCGCCCTGAGCGTATTGCCGCCACGTTCAACGCCGCTGCAGAGATTGCTGATCCAGGCGCGATCGAGAGCGCAGGTTCGGACGCAGCCGCGCGCCGGCGATCTGCGCGCCTGGCCCGTGCGGGTACGGCCGCGCCGGCGGCAGCGCCCGCGGCTTGGGCGCGTGGCGCTGATCTCGCTGCTGCTGCATCTCTTCGTGCTTCTGCTGCTGACCGTCGTCATCCGCCGCGGCGCCCCCCCGGAGGCGCTGCCACCGCCGGCGGTGGCGATGGTGTTCGAGACCGGCACGACCAACGGCCCGAGCGTGCCGCATCCGACTGAAACGCAGGAATTGCCCCGGCCGGCCCAGCCGCAGCCGACACCACCCGAGCCACCGCCACCGGCGCCACCCGCGCCGGAGGCGCTGCCCACCCCGCCCGTGCCACCGGCCGCCGCCCCTGAGACCGCACCGCCGCTGCCGCGGACCGCCGAACCGGCGCCGAAGGCGCAGCCGGCGCAAGAAGCCCCGGCCAAGGAGACTGCGCCGCCGGTCCTCACGGCGCCGGAGAGCGTGGCGGTGGTGAAGCCCCCGGCGGCTCAGCCCGCGCCGCGCGTCGAACCCGTCAAGCCGCCGGCCGAAGAGCCACGGGTCGAGGCGCACCCGCTGCTCGAGCCGGCGCCCAAACCGGCGCGGCCGGCGCCGCCTCGTCAGGCACCGGCGCCGCCGCGCCCGGCGGTGCGCTTCCCGGCACCGATGAAATTCTCCTTCGGGCCGGCCTTCAACGGCAACTCGACGTCGCTGGCCGAGGGGCCGCACCGGAAGGGCACCTTCTCCGTCACGCCGCGGGCGGATTTCTCCTCCAGTGAGCAGCTTGGCTCCGACTGGCGCAACGAGCTGGCCGCCTGGCTCGAGATGCACAAATACTACCCGCAGGACGCGGCGATGCGCGGCGAGCAGGGCCTGTCCACGGTCCGCGTGGTGATGAACGCTGATGGCACGGTGGCCTCGGTCGGGCTCCGCTCCGGCTCCGGCTATCGCGCGCTGGACGATGCCACCATCGGGATGTTCCGCGATGCCCGTCTGCCGCCGCTGCCCTTCGGCTCGCCCGATCCGACGGTGACCTTCGACCTGACCATCCACTACATGCTGGTGGCGCGCTGATCAGCGCAGATAGACGCGCACCTCGCGCGCGGTGAGCCCCGGCTCGGTGCGGGCCGAGAGACGGATCGCCGCCGCGGTCACGCCGAGCGCGAGCAGGCGGTCCGCAACGTCGCGGGCATCCTGGCCGGCCTGCTCGGCGGCGGCCACCTGCTCGGCGGGGCTGCCCTTCGCCGGCACCACCGCCACCACCTCGTAGCGCGGGTCCGCCCGTCGCGCTTCGGCCATTTCCACCGCGCGCTGCAGCGCCGGACCGTAGGCGTTCTCGCCTCCGTCATAGCGAATAGCGACCAGCGGCACGGTCGCGTTCGGGCGCATTGCCTCGGCCAGCTGGTCCGGCGCCGGTGGGGCCGGCTTGGCGCCGAAATCGGTCTGGTCGATCAGGTGGCAGCCGACCGGCAGCGCCAGAGCCGCGATCAGCACAGTCGCGCGAAAGGGCAGGGGCATCGTCATCGGCGGGTGCAAGCTTGCAGGAAGCGGCAGCGGCGGCAAGATAGGGCGCACGCACGACAGGAGTCGCGCAATGCCGAGCCAGGATCCCGTCTGGCGCATCGATGGTGCGCGGCTTTGGGCCAGCCTGATGGCCATGGCGGAGTTTGGCGCCACGCAGAAGGGCGGTGTCCGCCGCCTCGCCCTCTCGGCCGAGGATGGCGCGGCCCGCGCCGCCTTCCGCGCACAGTGCGCGGCGGCCGGGCTGACGGTGCGCGTCGACGCCGTCGGCAACATGTTCGCCCGCCGTGAGGGGCGCGAGCCGGGGCGTCCGCCGGTGCTGTTCGGCAGCCATCTCGACAGCCAGCCCTCGGGCGGCAAGTTCGACGGCGCGCTCGGCGTGATGGCCGGGCTCGAGGTGATGCGGACGCTGGACGATCGCGGCCTCGTCACCGCGGCGCCGCTGGAGCTCGTCAACTGGACCGACGAGGAGGGCAGCCGCTTCGGCCTCGGCCTGACCGGTTCGGGCGTCTGGGTCGGCGCGCACGGGCTGGACGAAGTGCTGCCGCGGACCGACGCCGACGGGGTGAGCTTCGGCGCAGCGCTGGACGCGATCGGCGCGCGCGGTGACGCGCCGGCGGCGGCGTTTCCGGTCGACGCCTATTTCGAGCTCCATATCGAGCAGGGCCCGATTCTCGAACAGGCGGGCGCGATGATCGGTGTCGTCACGGGGGCGCAGGCCCAGATCTGGTATGAGGCCGTTGCCACTGGGCAGGATGCGCATGCCGGCACCACGCCGCCCGCGGCGCGCAGGGATGCGCTGGTCTGCGCCGCGCGCGTCGTCGACCTGGTCGACCGGATGATGCGCGCGCGCGGCGCCGACGGGCGCGGCACGGTCGGCCGGTTCGAGGTGCGGCCCAACAGCCGCAACGTGATCCCCGGCGAGGTGCGCTTCACGGTCGAGTTCCGCCATCCCTCCGGCGCCGAGATCGACCGCATCGATGCGCAGTTCCCGCGCGAGGCGGGGTTCATCGCCCGCGATTGCGGGGTGAAGCTGGCGATCCAGCGGATGTTCCGGATGCCGGCGCAGGCGTTCGACCCGGACTGCGTCGCGCTGGTCCGCGCGGCGGCGGCCCGGGCGGGATATGGGTCGCGCGAGATCGTCTCCGGGGCCGGTCATGACGCCGTGCTGCTGGCCCGCCGCGCGCCGGTGGCGATGATCTTCACACCGTGCCGCGACGGGCTGTCGCACAACGAGGCGGAGAGCATCGCGCCCGAGGAGGCCGCGGCAGGGTGTCAGGTGCTGTTCGAGTCCGTCCTGGCACGCGCGAATCGGCCCGCGGCCGCGTGAGCAGCGCGTCTTGCCTCGCCGTCGGGCCGCCTCTATAGCCCGGGCATGGCAACGGTTGTTGATATCCCGCTCGACCGCTCCGCGCAGGCGCGGCAAGCGGCGCTGCTGACCGGTTCCGACGGCGCCGAGCGGCGCTTGGCGGACGCGCTGCGTGCACTCGCCATCGATGCCGTCGAGGCGGCGAAGTCCGGCCATCCCGGCCTGCCGCTGGGCATGGCGGATGTTGCCGCGATGCTGTGGACGCGGTTCCTGAAATACGACGCCGCCGATCCGCGCTGGCCCGATCGCGACCGTTTCGTGCTCTCCGCGGGCCACGGCTCGGCGCTGCTCTATGCGCTGCTGCACCTGAGCGGGCATGTCGGGATGGGGATCGAGGAACTGCGCCGGTTCCGCCAATTGCACTCGCCCGCCGCCGGCCATCCCGAGTATGGCGGCCATCCGGGGATCGAGACCACCACCGGCCCGCTGGGCCAGGGCATCGCCACGGCCGTCGGCATGGCGCTGGCCGAGCGCATGCTGGCTGCCCGCTTCGGGCGGAGCCTGGTCGATCATCGGACATGGGTGATCGCCTCGGACGGCGATCTCATGGAGGGGGTGAGCCACGAGGCCGCCAGCCTTGCCGGCCATCTGCGGCTCGACCGGCTGACGGTGCTGTTCGACGATAACGCCATTTCCATCGATGGCGGGACAGATCTGGCCTGCTCGGACGACGTGCTGAAGCGCTTCGCCGCCTATGGCTGGACCGTGAAGCGTATCGACGGGCACGATCCGGCACAGATTGCCGCGGCGCTCTCCCTGGCCCAGCGGTCGAAGAAGCCGACGCTGATCGCCTGCCGCACCATCATCGGCTTCGCCGCTCCGACCAAGGCGGGTACCGCCGCTGCCCATGGCTCGCCACTGGGTGGCGCCGAGGCGGCCGCGACCAAGCTGGCGCTGGGCTGGGACATGCCCCCCTTCAGCGTGCCGGAGGATGTTGCCGCGCGCTGGAAGACGGCCGGCTCGCGCGGCGCGGCGGCGCGGCGGGCCTGGCTGAAGCGCCTGACCCGCCACGGCCAGCGCGCCGAGTTCGAGCGGATGATCGCCGGTAAGCTGCCCGAAACCTGGCAGGAAGGCTTCGCCGCCTTCAAGGCGGATTTGGCCGCATCCCGGCCGAAGCTGGCCAGCCGCCAGTCGAGCCAGAAAGTGCTGGAGGCCCTGGTGCCGGTCCTGCCGGAGCTGGTCGGCGGCTCGGCCGACCTCACCGGCTCCAACCTGACCCAGGTCAAAGGCATGGCGGCGGTCGCACCGGCCGCCTATGGCGGGCGATATATCCATTTCGGCGTGCGCGAGCACGGCATGGCCGCGGCGATGAACGGCATGGCGCTGCATGGCGGGTTGATCCCCTATGGCGGCACGTTCTTCGCGTTCACCGACTATATGCGCCCGGCTATCCGCCTCGCCGCGCTGATGGGTGTGCGGGTGATCCATGTGCTCACCCATGACAGCATCGGCCTCGGCGAGGATGGACCGACGCATCAGCCGGTCGAGCACCTCGCCAGCCTGCGTGCGATGCCTAATCTCTGGGTGCTGCGCCCGGCGGACGCGGTGGAAACGGCCGAGTGCTGGGAGCTGGCGCTGCGCCGCGCCGAGGGGCCGAGCCTCCTGGTGCTGACGCGCCAGGCGCTGCCGGGTCTGCGCGCCGACGCCTCCGAGAACCGGTCCGCCCGAGGCGGTTACGTGCTGGCCGAGGCCGAGGGCGCGCGCCGGGCGACGCTGATCGCCACCGGCTCGGAAGTGGCCATCGCCATGGAGGCGCGGGCGATGCTGGCGGCCGAAGGCGTCGCCGTCGCCGTGGTATCGCTGCCATGCTGGGAGCTGTTTTCGCATCAGGATGCCGGCTATCGCGACGCGGTGCTCGGCGGCGCGCCCCGCGTCGGCATCGAGGCGGCCTGCGGCTTTGGCTGGGAGCGCTGGCTGGGCGCGGACGGCGCCTTCGTCGGCATCGAGGGATTTGGCGCCTCGGCGCCGTTCGAGGAGCTGTATCGCCATTACGGCGTGACCGCCGAGGCGGTGGCGACAGCGGTGAGGAAGCGTCTGGACCGCGGCTGATGCGGCGGGCGGCCCATGCGGGCCGGATTGAGCAGGGAGAGTGACGATGTCGGTCAAGGTCGCGATCAACGGATTCGGGCGGATCGGCCGCCTCGTGCTACGCGCCATCGTCGAGAGCGGGCGCGAGGACGTGGTCCCGGTGCTGATCAACGATCTCGGCAGCACCGAGGCGAACGCGCACCTGTTCCGCTACGACAGTGTCCATGGCCGTTTCCCTGGCGTGGTCGAGGTCGGCGCCGGCAGCATCACCATCCAACATAACGGCCGCACCTACGGCCCGATCCGCGTCACCGCCGAGCGGGATCCCGCGAAGCTGCCGCTTGCCGGCGTCGATGTGGCGATGGAGTGCACCGGGCTGTTCACCAAGCGCGAAGAGGCGGCGCATCTGCTCACCGCCGGCGCGCGCAAAGTGCTGGTCTCGGCCCCCGCCGACGGGGTGGACGCGACGATCGTCTATGGCGTCAACCACGCGACGCTGACGCCGGCGATGACCGTGGTTTCGAACGCCTCCTGCACCACCAACTGCCTGGCGCCGATGGCCAAGGTGCTGCACGAGAGCTTCGGGATAGAGCGCGGCTACATGGTCACGATCCATGCTTATACCGGCGACCAGCGCACGGTGGACACGCTGCACAAGGACCTCCATCGCGCCCGCGCGGCGGCTGTTTCAGCGATCCCGACCACGACCGGCGCGGCGCGCGCGGTCGGGCTGGTGTTGCCGGAGTTGAAGGGCAAGCTCGACGGCACCGCGATCCGGGTGCCGACGCCGAACGTCTCGCTCGTCTCTCTCGACGTGAATCTCGCCCGCCCGGGCAGCGTGGAGGCAATCAACGAGGCGATGCGCGCCGCCGCCGCCGGGCCGCTCAAGGGCGTGCTCGATTACAGCACGGAAAAGCTGGTCAGCGTCGATTTCAATCACTGCCCCGCGTCGTGCACCTTCGATGCGACGCAGACGGCGGTGATCGAGGGCACTTTTGCCCGCGTGATGGGCTGGTACGACAATGAGTGGGGCTTTTCCAACCGCATGTCGGATACCGCGGCGCTGCTCGGCCGGCTCTGAGGCTGCGCTCGGCAGGAGAGGAAACGAACAATGCGCGGAGTTGAGCGGCTTGCCGTTGCCGTCGCCGCCCTGGTGGCGCCCATCGTGGCCCCGTTGGGGGCAGCCGGCCTATTCGGGATCGGGGCGGCGCACGCCGCCGGATCGGGCGGGTCCGTGCCGATCGTCATGCAGGAGATGACCGTCCCCTCGCCGCAGGCGGGACTGCAGATCTATGTGCGCAACAAGCGCCCGCAGGGCGGTGAGCATTTCGGTCCGGCGCGCACGCTGGTGTTCGTGCACGGCGCCACCTATCCCGCGAGTGCGGCGTTCGATCTGGCGCTGAGCGGCCAGTCCTGGATGGATTACCTGGCGGCGCATGGCTACGACGTCTATCTGCTCGACCTGCCAGGCTATGGCCGCTCAACCCGTCCGGCGCAGATGGACCAGCCGGCCGACGCCAACGCCCCGCTCGAGACCACGGAGCAGGCGGTGGCGGATCTGGGCGCGGTGGTCGAATTCGTCCGCAAGCGCGAGAGCCTCACCAGCGTGGACGTGATGGGTTGGTCGTGGGGGACGACCATCGCCGCGGGCTTCGCCGCCGAGCATCCGGATCAGGTTCACCGCCTGGTGCTCTATGCGCCGCTGTGGATCATCCAAGGCGCGCCGGCGATCGGTGCCGGGCCGGGCAAGCTCGGCGCCTATCGGACGGTCACGCGCGACGCCGCGTTCAAGCGCTGGATGAACGGGGTGCCGGAGAGCAAGCGCGCGGACCTGATCCCGCCCGGGTGGTTCGAGGAATGGGCGGATGCGACCTTCGCCACCGATCCGGTTGGCGCAAAGCAGAGCCCGCCCGTGCTGCGGGCCCCGAACGGTGTGCTGTTCGACGTCGATCGCTTCTGGCGAGCCGGCAAGCCGACCTGGGACCCCGCGAAGATTCTCAATCCGGTGCTGCTCGTGCAGGGCGAATGGGATCACGATACCCCGCCCTACATGTCCCAGACACTGTTCCCCCTGCTCGTCAACGCGCCATGGAAGCAGTACACCATGATCGGCGAGGGCACGCACACGGTGGTGATGGAGAAGAACCGGATGCAGCTCTTCCAGGTGGTGCAGCAATTTCTCGATGGCGCCGCCCCGCGCTGAGGGCGGGCAGGACCGCGAAGGACACGAAGGATGCGGTTTCGCACTCTTGACGGGGTGGATGTCGCCGGCAAGCGCGTGCTGCTGCGGGCCGATCTCAACGTGCCGGTCCATGATGGGCGGATCACCGATCTCACCCGGCTCGAGCGGCTGACGCCGACGATCCGCGAGCTTGCGGCCAAGGACGCAAGGGTCATCGTCTGCAGTCATTTCGACCGGCCGAAGGGCAAGCGCGTGCCGGCCATGACCCTGGCGCCGGTGGCACGCGCGCTCGGCGAGGTGCTGGGCCGGCGTGTGCGGTTCGCCGAGGATTGCATCGGCGTGGCAGCGCAGCAGGCGGTGGACGTGCTGGCAGCCGGTGATGTGCTGGTGCTGGAGAATACGCGCTTCCATCCCGGCGAGGAGGCCAACGACCCCGGCTTCGCCCGCGAACTCGCGGCGCTGGCCGATATCTATGTCGATGACGCGTTCTCGGCCGCGCATCGCGCCCATGCCAGCACCGAGGCGGTGGCGCATCAGCTGCCCGCCTATGCCGGGCGGCTGATGCAGGCGGAACTCGAAGCGCTCGACCGTGCCCTCGGCACGCCGGCGCGCCCGGTCGCGGCCATCGTCGGTGGGGCCAAGGTCTCGACCAAGCTGGATCTGCTGGCCAACCTCGTCTCGCGCGTCGACGAACTGGTCATCGGCGGCGCCATGGCGAACACGTTTCTTGCCGCCCAAGGGCTCGCCGTGGGCCGCTCGCTGCAGGAACCCGACCTGCACGAGACGGCGCGTCGCATCCTCGCCGACGCTGAGACGGCCGGCTGTGCGGTCCTGCTGCCGATCGACGCTGTGGTGGCATCCGCGCTCGTGCCGGGAGCGGTGACACGCACGGTGACGGTGGCCCAGGTCGGGCCGGACGCGATGATCCTCGATGTCGGCCCCGGCACGGTGCAAGCGCTCACCGCGCGGCTGGCCGGTTGGAAGACACTGGTCTGGAACGGTCCGCTCGGCGCCTTCGAGACCCCGCCCTTCGATGCCGGCACGGTCGCGCTGGCCCGTGCGGTCGCAGCGGCCACCGCGAGCGGGCACCTGGTGAGCGTAGCCGGCGGCGGCGACACGGTTGCGGCCCTGCGTCAGGCCGGGGTGGCCGACACGTTCAGCTATGTTTCGACGGCCGGTGGCGCGTTCCTCGAATGGATGGAGGGGAAGACCCTCCCCGGAGTGGCCGCGCTCGCTCCCCCCGCGGGCGATTGAGGCGGCGCGGATGACGCGCACGAGCGAGACCGCGCTGTCACTGCCCGACCACGATCGGGCGATCGACATCACGTCCGAAACCTGCCCGATGACCTTCGTGCGCACCCGCCTGGCGCTGGATGCGATGGCGCGGGGACAGGTGCTGCTGGTGCGGCTGCGGGGCGCCGAGCCCCTCGCCAACGTGCCCCGCGCGGCCGCCGATCAGGGGCACGACGTGCTCGACCTGATCCCGCTCGAGGATGGCAGCGCGGTGCTGGTGATCCGCAAGGATGGCGTCTGAGCCGGAGGCCCTGCCACGCGGACCGTGCTCTGAGCCCATGGCACGACCGAGCACTGTCCGTCAGCCGGTCCCGTCTGATGGAATGACGCTGGAACCCAGGTGCTGCCGTGCCGCGGTCGCCAGCGCGTCGGCGCGATGGTTCATCGGGTCCTCGGCGTGGCCGCGCACCCAGCGCCACTCCACCTCATGCATGGCCGCGGCAGCGAGCAGGCGTTGCCATAGATCCATGTTCGCCACCGGATCGCCCGCGGCGTTGCGCCAGTTCCGTCGTACCCAGCCCTGCCGCCAGCGGGTGATGCCGTTGGCGACGTATTGGCTGTCGGTGTGCAGCGCCACGCGACTCGGCCGCTTCAGTGCCTCCAGCGCCGCGGCAGCGGCGGTGAGCTCCATGCGGTTGTTGGTGGTCGCCGGCTCGGCGCCCGAGAGCTCGCGCTCGTGGCCACGATAGCGCAGGATCGCCGCCCAGCCGCCCGGACCGGGATTCGGCTTGCAGCCGCCGTCGGTCCAGATCTCCACCGGTTCATCGGCCGCGTCAGAGCCCATAGGCGGCCTCGCTGGTGGCATCGAGGTGAAAGCGCAGGCGGCGCAGATATTCGAGTGGATCCTTGCGCACCACCAGCGCATCCGCTGGCGTGTTCAGCCAGTCGTAGAGGCGGGTCAGCAGGAAGCGCATGGCTGCGCCCTGGGCGAGCACCGGCAACGCCGCGCGCTCGGCCAGGGCGAGGGGGCGGATCTGCTGATAGCCGCGCAGGAGGGCCCTCGCCTTGGTGACGTTGCAGGCCCCGTCCGCCTCGAAGCACCAGGCGTTGAGGCAGATCGCGACGTCGTAGGCGAGCAGGTCTGTGGCGGCGAAATAGAAGTCGATCAGGCCCGAAACCTGCCCGCCGAGGAAGAAGACGTTGTCCGGGAAGAGGTCGGCGTGGATATGGCCGCGCGGCAGGGATGTCGGCCAGGCGGCGAGGAGATGCTCGAGGGCGGCGGCGAGTTCAGCCCCGAGACCGGCGCGGACGCTCTCGGCGCCGTCGCCGATGCGGGCGAGCAGCGGCGCCCAGGATGCGGGCCCCAGCGCGTTCGCCCGTTCCGCGGCGTAGCCGTCGCCGGCCAGGTGCAGCCGTGCGAGCGCGGCGCCGACCGGCGCGCAGTGCTCGACGCGCACGCGGCGGGGCCAGACGCCGGGCAGAAAGGTGGTGATGGCGGCATGGCGGCCCGCCAGGCGGCGCAGCGCCACGCCATCGCGCGCGCGCACCGGCAGCGGGCAGGAGAGGCCGTGGCGGGCGAGATGCTCCATCAGCCCGAGGAACCAGGGCAGGTCCGCCGGTTCGACGCGCTTCTCGTAGAGGGTGAGGATGAAATCGCCCGCCTCGGTGCGCAGCGCGTAGTTCGAGTTCTCCACGCCCTCGGCGATGCCGCGGAAGGCGATCAGATCGCCGATGTCGTAATCGGCGAGGAAGGCGGCGAGGGCATCATCGGTGACTTCGGTATAGACGGCCATGGTCCGGCTGCGGGGCCTCGTTCGGGTGGGCGCAATCTGCCGACACCTTGCCGCGCTGTCACGGGCCTTTGCAGGGGCGGCCGCCAGGATCATTGCGGCGCCGTACGCCATCGCGTGGTGATCACAAAATTGTTTTTTGAGACGTTTGCTGTTGCATCCCGCGAGATGGAATGATAGCAATTAACCGTTCGCTCACCTTTGGCTACAACCCGAGCGTCGTCATGCAGGAGGATACATGCGTAGAAACTTGATCTTGGGGCTCGCCATCGCCGCCGCCCCGCTGGCCTTCGGCTCCGCCGCGCGGGCCACGCCGACGCTCACCCTCACCCTCTCAGAGGCGGGCTACACGAGCGAGGTCGTGTCCAGCACGAACGGCAACGTCAACATCACCGCCCAGAGCTTCGGCACGTTCACCATCAATACGATCTCCGGCATCGGCTCGCCGATCATCGGCGCGCCCGGGCAGCCGGCTATCGACCTTACTTCGGTGAACGTCTCCTCCGCCACCGCGGGTACCCTGAACGTCACGCTCGACGAGTCCGGCCTGACCTCGCCGGTCGGTCCGAATTCGGTCTACAGCAGCATCGGCGGCACACTCGGCAGCCACCAGACCCTTGGCTATGCGTTCTCGGTCAATGGCAGCACCATCGGCAGCGCCAGCTTCACCAATCCGGGCGCCAGCTTCGGAACCGATCTCGGCGGGCACGCCACCTTCACCGGCAATGACACGCTGTCCCAGGTGGTCACACTGGCCTCCACCGGGACGGGCGTCACCAGCTATGACGCCTATGCGGCCGTTCCGGAGCCGGCTTCGATGGCTCTGCTCGGCTCCGGCCTGTTCGGCCTCGGCCTGATCCGGCGCCGCCGCGCCTGATCCTGTCGACGCTCGCGGGACGGGCAGCGGCTTCGGCCGCTGTCCGGTCTGCGATATTGCTACTTCGGCTCCTCGCGGTAGAGATCCGGCCTGGCTGCCCCGGTCACGTCGAGGAAGCCGATCAGTCCACGCTGGACGCGCGCCAGCGCGTGATCGACCAGCACGAACCGCCCCGGGACCTGGGTCGTAAACTCGACCATCGCCGCGGAACCCGGTGGTACCGACAGGGTCTGCACGCCCCGCAGCGGGGCGTCGAGCAGGGCTCCGTTCGGATAGACCCGATCCATGATTTCGCCGATGATGTGGAACGACGAGGTCAGGTTCGGCCCGGCGTCCCCGAAATAGATCCGCACGCTCTCCCCTGTCTTCGCCTGCAACGGGTGGATTTTGGTCAGCGCGCCGACGGCGCCATTGAACACGATATAGTCCGGGCGTTCATCGAGCATTTTTTCGACGCTGAATTCCTGCCGGCCGAGCTTGCCCATCGGCGCGGCCGTGTAGAGTTCGTTCTGCATCACGTAGAACTCCCGGTCGACCGGCTTCAGCCCATTTTCCGGCTCGACCAGAATCAGACCGAACATGCCGTTGGCGATATGCTCGGCGACCATCGGCGTGCCGCAGTGATAGACAAACAGGCCCGGCACCGTCGCGCGGAAGCGGATCGCCTTTTCCTCCCCCGGCCCAACCTGCAGCCCGATCGCGCCCCCGCCGGGCGCGAGCGCGGCATGGAAATCGACCGAATGCATCATCGCGCTGTCGGACGCGTTGCGCAGCCTCACCACGACCTCGTCGCCGACGCGAACCCGAACGAATGGGCCGGGGACGGTGCGGTTGAAGGTCCAGAACGTGAAGGTCACCCCATCGGCGAGCCGAGCCTCGGCCTCCACCGCCTCGAGCAGCACGCTCACCGTCTCCGGGCCGCGCGTGCCCACCGCGGGCGGGAGCCGGGCGGGGTCGTGCGAGAGGTCCGCTTCCACCACGGATGGCGTCGGGGCCTTGGCCGCCACGACGAGCCGGCCTTCCATGCCCGCTTCACGGTGCCCGGGTACCGAGCAGAAATAAGCATAGCTGCCCGAGGCCGGGGCGACGAAGCTGATGGTGGTGCTGGCGCCGGCGCCGTTGACCCGCTGCGAGCGCACCGCGCCGCCGGGCAGATCGACGTCGATATTGTGCTGCATCCCCTCGCCGTTGATCAGCGTGATCTGTACCGTCTCGCCGGCGACGGCCGTCAACCCGGGATCGATGGCGCCGTCGATGCTGCCGCCGATGCCGATGAACACCATGCGCCCATTGGCGACCCCGCTGCGCAGCGTATAGCGCGCCTCGGGGACCATCTTCGGCACCGCGCGCGGGTGCGGCGGCGCAGCGTTCGCGGCCGGTGGCGGGCTCCCGGCCGTGCCGGCCTGCAGGTAGGCGATGACATCGGCGCGATCCTGCGCCGCATCGAGGCCCGGGAAGGGCATCCGGTTTCCGGGCAGCGTCTTCGCTGGATCGGCGAGATAGGCCGCGAGCGTCTCGGCGGTCCAGACGATGTCTGAATGCCGCATCGCGTCAGAATAGAAATCGAATCCGGCCTCGGTCCCGGCCTTGCGCCCGAACAAACCGGCGAGCGAGGGGCCGATGAGCGTCTGGTTCGGCGCCAGCGAATGACAGGCGGCGCATTTCTGGAAGACTTCGCGCCCATCCTCGGCATTGCCCTTGAGGCCGTCCGCTCGCGCCGGCAGAGCCAGCAGCAGCAGGGCGAGCATCGGGGCGGACCAGGCCAGGCGCATGGCGACCTCTCCACAGCGGGTTCTCACGCCGACGAGCCTGACACAGCATCGGGCGCGCGGAATGATCTGCATCAATCCCGCGACCAGAACCCCGTCCGAGGGGATGGACACATCAGGGCGTGCCGCGGTGCCGCAACGGATGATACTCGAGCCACGCATCTCGGCTCGGCGCGGGCTGGAACGGCTCACGCCGATCGGAGATGGCCCCAGGGCGCATCGTGCAGCGCCGATGCCGGCAGATCAGTAGGTCCCGTAGGAGCCGTCGAGTTCGCCGAGCAAGCAGGGCGGGGAGGCGCAGGTGACCTCCTCGGGCTCGGCTTCGGTCCGGGGCTTGGTCGTGCCCTTCGCCCGCGGCTTGCGGGGGGCATCATTGCCGCCGGTCTCGTGTAGGGTGTCCGGATCAGGGTTCGGGTCGGCCATATCCGCCTCCGGCGCCGATTCTGCCGCTTTCCATCTGGCTCCGCAACCATGCGCCTGCACGCGACCGGGACACCATTCCAGGAGACGACCGATGATCATCCAGGCCTGCATCAATGGGGCACGACCAGCGTCCTTTCATCCGGCGCTGCCCACCACCCCCGATGCCATCGCCGCCGATGCCGCGGCCGCGGTGGCGGCGGGCGCGCATGAGGTGCATCTGCATGTGCGCGACGCCAGCGGTGCCGAGACACTGGCCCCGGCGACGGTGGAGCACGTGCTGCGCCTGGTTCGCGCCCGCGTGCCGGGAACCCTGGTCGGAATTTCCACCGGCGCCTGGATCGAGCGCGACGACGATCGCCGGCTCGCCCATATCGGCGCCTGGCCCGTGCGGCCGGACTATGCCGGGGTGAATTTCAACGAACCCGGCGCGCCGGGCCTGTTCGAGCGCCTGTTCCGGTGCGCCATCCCGGTCGAGGCCGGGCTCGCCACGGTTGCCGATGCCGAACGCATGATTCGGCTGCAGCTCGGCGAGCGCGCATGGCGCCATGCGATCGAGATCGGCGAACAGGACAGCGCAGCAGCGATCGCGCAGGCGGAGGCGATCCTCGCCACGCTCGCCCATGCCGGCCTCACGCGCCCGATTCTGCTCCACGGCTTCGACGACTCCGCCTGGCCATTGGCCCGGATGGCCCGCGCGCGCGGCTTCGCGCTGCGCATCGGGCTGGAGGATACCAGCCAACTGCCGGATGGCACCGTGGCGGCGGGCAACGCCGACCTGGTGCGCGCCGCCGCGGCCTGAGCCGGCCGGCGTGCTTCTTGCTTGACCAGTCGGGCCGTCCCCGTCCCCAACCCCCGGTGCCCTCGATGCCGCTGCACGTCGCTCTGACCCATCGCACGCGTTATCGCTATGATCGCGTCATCAGCCTCGGTCCCCAGGTCATCCGGCTGCGCCCGGCGCCGCACGCGCGCACGCCGATCGTCTCCTATTCGCTGCAGATCACGCCCGAGCCGCATTTCATCAACTGGCAGCAGGATCCGCAGGGCAACTATATCGCCCGCGTG
This sequence comes from Pseudomonadota bacterium, assembly GCA_021815825.1. GTDB lineage: Bacteria > Pseudomonadota > Alphaproteobacteria > Acetobacterales > Acetobacteraceae > JAJZVV01. The sequence continues at coordinate 9,863 of JAKAZO010000011.1, read as the reverse complement.
GTCTTCCCCGAGCGCGTCGGCCATTTCGAGGTCACCGTGGACCTCATCGCCGACATGGCGACGATCAACCCCTTCGACTTCTTCCTCGAACCGGCGGCCGAGCATTTTCCCTTCACCTATGATCCCGCGCTGGAGCACGAGCTGGCGCCGTTTCTCAGGTTGGACCCGGTCGGCCCGCGCCTCGCCGCCCTGCTCGCGGACGTGCCGCGCGGCGAGCAGCCGACCGTCGATCTGCTGGTCATGCTCAATCGCCTCGTCCAGAGCCATATTGCCTATGTCGTGCGCCTCGAACCGGGCGTCTGGACGCCTGAGGAGACTCTGGCGGCAGGCAAAGGCTCGTGCCGGGACTCGGCATGGCTGCTGGTCCAGGCGCTGCGCCAGCTCGGCTTCGCGGCGCGCTTCGTCTCCGGCTACCTGATCCAGCTCGTCGCCGACACCAAGCCGCTGGAGGGACCCGAAGGGCCCGCCGCCGATTTCACCGACCTGCACGCCTGGGCCGAGGTCTATCTGCCGGGCGCCGGCTGGGTCGGGCTGGATGCGACCTCGGGCCTGCTCGCCGGGGAGGGCCATATCCCGCTGGCCGCGACGCCCGATCCGCAATCGGCCGCGCCGATCTCCGGCCTGGTCGAGCCGAGCGAGGTCGAGTTCGCCTTCGAGATGAAGCTGGATCGCGTGCGCGAAACGCCGCGCGTCAGCAAGCCCTATACCGAGGCGCAGTGGCAGGACCTGCTGGCGCGCGGCGCCGAGCTGGACCGGGCGCTGGCCGCGGCGGATGTGCGCCTGACCATGGGCGGGGAGCCAACCTTTGTTTCCGCCACCGATCTCGATTCGCCGGAATGGACCGTCGATGCGGTTGGCCCGACCAAGCGCGGCATTGCCGGCCGGCTGCTGCGCCGCCTGGCCCCGATCTGGATGCCGGGCGCGGCACTGCAGACGGTGCTCGGCAAGCACTATCCCGGCGAGCCTCTGCCGCGCTGGGCGCTCTACGCGCATGGCCGGGTGGATGGCGAACCGGTATGGCGCGATGGCGCGCTCTGCGCCGACGACGGCGCGCCCGGACACGCGCCCGGCTGCACCGCGGCGGACGCGGCGGCGTTCTGCGCCGCGCTCGCCGAGCGGCTCGGCCTCGATCCGGCGCTGGTGCTGCCGGCCTACGAGGACATCCACTACCATCTCTGGCGCGAGCACCGGCTGCCGGCGAATGTCGTGGCCGAGGCGTCGAAGCTCGCCGATCCGCTGGAACGCGCGCGGCTGGCGCGGATTTTCGGCGGCGGGCTGGGCCAGCCGGTGGGCAGCGTGCTGCCGCTGCGAAGCGCCGGCGCAGGGGGGTGGCGGTCGGGCCCTTGGTTCTTCCGTGCCGGGGTGATGTTCCTGATCCCGGGCGATTCACCGATCGGCCTGCGCCTGCCGCTGGACGGTCTGCCCTGGGTGGATCCGGAGCGGATCGAGCCCGACCTGCCACGCGACCCCTTCGCGCCGCATCCGCCCTTGCCGGCGCACGCGCAGCTGCGCGGCAGCCTCTCGGCCATCGGCGCCGGTGGTGGCTTCGCCGCCGTCGGCCAGCCGCCGCCCGTGGTCGGGGCCGAGGAGCCGGACCTGGTACGCACTGCGCTTTGCGTCGAGCCGCGCGAGGGGCGGCTGCATGTCTTCCTGCCGCCTCTCAGCACCGCGGAGTCGTGGCTCCAACTCGTCGCCGCGATCGAGGACACCGCCGCCGCACTCGCGCGTCCGGTGGCGCTTGAAGGCTATCTCCCGCCCGTCGACCCGCGGCTGCGCCGCTTCTCCATCACGCCCGATCCAGGTGTCATCGAGGTCAATATCCACCCGGCGGCAAGCTGGGCGGAGGTGGTCCAGCGTAGCGAGGAGCTCTACGCCGAGGCCCGCGCGGTGGGGCTGGCGACAGAAAAATTCATGCTCGATGGCCGCCATGTCGGCACCGGCGGCGGCAACCACGTGGTGATGGGCGCGGCGACGCCGGAGCAGAGCCCGTTCCTGCGCCGGCCGGACCTGCTCAAATCGATGCTCGGTTTCTGGCACAATCACCCCAGCCTGTCGTATCTGTTCAGCGGCCTTTTCATCGGCCCCTCCAGCCAGCATCCGCGCATCGACGAGGCGCGCCAGGACAGTCTGGCGGAGCTCGCGATCGCCTTCGCCGAGATCGAGCCGGGCCGTGCGGTGCCGCCCTGGCTGGTGGACCGGATGCTGCGCCATCTGCTCGCCGACATGACCGGCAATACCCACCGCACCGAGTTCTGCATCGACAAGCTCTACGCGCCGGAGACGAGCTCCGGCCGGCTCGGCCTGGTCGAGTTCCGCGCCTTCGAGATGCCACCGCACGCGCGCATGGCGGCGGCGCAGATGCTGCTGATGCGCGCCGCGGTGGCGGCCTTCTGGGCCCAGCCCTACGAGCGCCCGCTGATCCATTGGGGCACCCGCATTCACGACGATTTCATGCTTCCGCACTTCATCGCACAGGATTTCACCGAGGTGCTGGAGGAGCTGGCCGGCCGCGGCTGGGCGCTGGACCCGGCATGGTTCGCCCCGCACGCCGAATTCCGCTTCCCGCGGATCGGCGAGATCAGCGTGCGGGGTGCGACGCTGGAGCTCCGCCATGCGCTCGAACCCTGGCACGTGCTCGGCGAGGAGCCGGCCGGCGGGGCCACGGCGCGCTTCGTGGACAGTTCCGTTGAACGGGTGCAGGCGCAGGTCGGAGGCTGGATCGAGGAGCGCTTCGTGCTCGCCTGCAACGGCCGCGCCGTGCCGCTGATGCCGACTGGCCGCGCCGGCCAGTATGTCGGCGGCATCCGCTTCAAGGCCTGGCAGCCCGCGAGCGCGCTGCACCCGACCTTGCCGGCCCAGCCCGTTCTCGTCTTCGATGTCTATGATCGCTGGAGCGGGCGCAGCCTGGGCGGGTTGACCTATCACGTCGCCCACCCGGGCGGGCGCCATTACGAGCGGTTCCCGGTCAATGCCAACGAGGCGGAGGCACGCCGGCGCGCCCGGTTCTTCGCCTTCGGCCATACCCCCGGCCCGATGGCCGAGCCGGTGCCCATGCCCTCCCGCGAGCATCCCCGCACCCTCGATCTGCGCCGTGTCGATCTGCATGGTCGAGGCCGCTCCGGCGGTCTCGACTTGCAGCAAGGCGGTTGAGCCGGCAGCGTCCGGCCATGGCGCATGACGAGATGGTCGATGGGCGGGGAGGGATGCGTCCGCACTGGCGCGGCCTGCTCGGCGTGCTCGCGGGTCTCGGCCAGGCCGTGTTGGCCGAACGCCGGGCGCGGCTCGAGCGAATCCTCGCCGAGGAGGGGGTCGGCGGCCTGCTCCCCGGCGCTCCGCCCGACCGCTGGCGCTTCGACCCGATCCCGCTGCCGCTCTCGGGCGCCGAATTCGCCACCATCGAAGCCGGGTTGATCCAGCGCGCGCGGCTGCTGGAGGCGGTGTTGGCCGATGTGTATGGACCGCAGCGCCTGCTCGCGGAGGGGGTGTTGCCACCGGCGTTGGTGTTCGGCAATCCAGGATTTCTGCGCCCCTGCCGGCTGGACCCGCAGATGCCCGACGACGGACTGATGCAGATCTATGCCGCCGACCTGGTGCGCGGGGAGGACGGCGCCTGGCGCGTCCTGGCCGACCGCACCGGCTGGACCGACGGGCTCGCCCAGGCGCTCGAGAATCGCCGCCGCCTCGGCCGCGTGCTGCCGGAGCTGTTCGCCTCGGGCCAGCTCAGTCCCATCGGCTCCTTCGTCGAGGTCTGGCAGGAGCGGCTGCAGCGTCTGCTGCCGGCGCGTACGGGCGAGCGCGGCAGCGTGGCGTTGCTGACGGCGGGCCACGCGCATCCCGGCTGGTATGGCCACGTGCTGCTGGCGCGCGAGCTCTCCTGCGCCCTGGTGGAGGGCGGCGACCTCACGGTGCGCGACGGTCGGCTGCTGCTGAAGACGCTCCGCGGGCTGAAGCCGATCGGCGTGCTGCTGCGCGGCGGTGATGGCCGCGGCATCGATCCGCTCGAACTCGCCCCGGATGGCCACGGCGTACCGGGATTGCTCGGCGCGGCGCGCGGGGCGGTTCGCATCGTCAATCATCCGGGCAGCGGTTTCGCGACCGCACCGGTTCTCGCCGCCTTCCTGCCCGCTCTTGCCGCCCGCCTCCTCGGCGAGTCGCTCGCGTTGCCCAGCGTGCCGACGCTCTGGCTCGGCGAGGCGGCGGCGCGCGAGCAGGTGCGCGACGCGCCAGATCGCTGGCGACTGCGCCCGGCGTTCAGCGCGCGGGTGGCACCTGTCGCCGCCGATGCCGCGCCGGCCGCCTGGCGCCCGGCGCTGGCGGCGGCGCCGTGGCGATTCGCCGCGACCGAGGCGATGTCTCCCTCCGCGGCGCCCTGCCTCGGCGCCACCGGGCTGGAGCCCGGCCCGGTGCTCGTTCGCGTCTTCCTGATCGCCGATGGCCACGGCTGGCGAGCGATGCCGGGCGGTCTCGGCTGCGTGCCGGCGGGAGGAGACGCATTCTGGCCGGCGAGCGGGCCGATCCTGGCCAAGGATGTCTGGGTACTGGCGGAGACGCCGGAGGCGATCTTCGGTCCGCCGGCCAGCGAGGCACCGAGGCTCGAGATCCGGCGCGCGGCCGGCGACCTACCGAGCCGGGTGGCCGACAATTTCTTCTGGTTCGGCCGCTATCTCGAGCGCCTCGAGGGTGGGGCGCGGCTGCTGCGGATCACCATCGCGCGCACCGCCCAGCCGGCGCCGGCGCCCCATGAACTGGCCGAGATCACCCTCCTTGCCGACTGCCTGATCGAGTCCGGGCTGCTCGATGCCGAGGCGATCGCCGGCGTCAGCCAGACCGGGCTGGCCCAGGCACTGCTCCGCGCCGCCGGGCGTGCTGGCGCGCTGCACCGGCGATTGACGCAGGTCATGCAGGTCAGCGGCCAATTGCGCGACCGGCTGACCGGCGAGATGCATGCCGTCATCGGCCGCGGTCTGCGCGACGTGGAGGAGGCGCTCGGCCGTGTCACGACCGCGCATCCTGGCGAGGCGCTGGACAGCGCCGCCCAGGCGATGGCACGCGTTCTCGCCTTCTCGGCCACCATCGCGGGGCTCGCGGCCGAGAATATGGTCCGCGGCGGCGGGCGGCTGTTTCTCGATCTCGGCCGGCGCGTCGAACGCGCCCAGGCGGTCGCCGACGAACTGGCGCGGGTGCTCGACTTCCCAGGCGCCACCGAACTGCCTGCCCGGGTCGAGCACGGCTTGCGGCTGGCGCTGGAGCTGTGCGATTCCTCGATCACCTATCGCGCCCGCTACCTCGCGGTGCTGCAACCGGCCCCGGTGCTGGACCTCGTGCTCGCCGACGAAGGCAACCCGCGCGGCCTCGGCTACCAACTCGCCGCCGCCCGCGCGCTGCTCGCCGAGATTGCGGGCTCAGGCGATGCTTCGCTGGCGCTGCGCGCGGCGGATCTGAGCGAGGAGGCACAGGCGATGGCGCGCGATGTCGCCGCCGCGCCTGACCAGGCACGCGCCGCGCTGCGTCTGCCGGCGCGGCTGCGCGCCCTGCGCGACGCCGTCGCGGAGCTGTCCAACGGGCTGTCACGGCGCTATTTCGCGCTGCTGCCGCCGGCGCGCCGGATCGGCTCATGATCTACCGCATCCGTCACACCACTCGCTATGACTACCGGGTGCCGGTGGATTATGGCGTCCATCTTGCCCATTTGATCCCACGTCCGCTGCCCGGCCAGCGCGTTATCGCCGCCGCGGTGGAGACGATGCCGGCACTGTCCTGGCGGCATGACGGGGTCGATCATTTCGGCAACGCCGTCGCCTGGCTGTTCCTCGACACGCCGCACGCGAGCTTCGAGGCGACGATGCGGGCGCTGGTCGAGGTCGCGTTCGCGCCGCCGCCCGAAGCCTGGGCGACACCGCCCTGGGAGGCGGTCGCCGCCGCGGCCTGGCGCGGCGGCGCGGGTGCCTGGCAGGCGGCCGAGTTTGTCTTCGATAGCCCTCTCGCCGCCGCCGATCCTGGCGCGCGTGCCTATGCGGCGGCCTCCTTTTCGCCGGGACGTCCGATGCTGGTCGCCCTGCTCGACCTGATAGGGCGCATCCGCGCCGAGTTCACGTTCCGAGCGGGGGTGACGACGACGGCGACGCCGATCGCCGAGGTGCTGCGCCGACGCGAGGGCGTCTGCCAGGATTTCACCCACCTCATGATCAGTGCCCTGCGCGGTCTCGGTCTACCGGCGCGCTACGTCTCCGGTTATATCCGGACCCGGCCGCCGCCGGGACAGGCGAGACGGCTCGGCGCGGATCAGTCGCACGCCTGGGTCGATGCCTGGCTGGGCGTGGAGCATGGCTGGGTTGGGCTCGACCCGACCAACGGGCTGATCGTCCACGACGAGCATGTGGTCCTGGCCTGGGGCCGCGATTACGACGATATCGCCCCGCTGCGCGGCGTCATTCTGGGCGGCGGCGAGCAGAGCCTTACGGTCGAGGTGGAGTTGGAGGATGCTTCTCCCTCGGCGAACCCCGCGGCGGCGCCGGCCTGAAGCGGCCCACGCCCGCACCCGCCCGTTACCGGGTCCTGGCCGGCAGCAGCGGTCCGAGGAGCCGGCGCAGCTGCTCGTAGCGGTGGCAGAGCTCGGCATAGGTCATGTCCGGGATCGGCCAGGGCAGACTCGCCCGTACCGCGCCCGAGCGCCAGGCGGCGCGACCGAAGCGGCGGAGCGTCGCCGCCGGGCGCAGCAGTACCTCATGCAGCGGTGCCGGGTTGACGGCGGCCGCGAGGTGGCGCCCGTCGGCGCCGTGGACGAACGGGATGGCACTGAGCCGCGCCACCTCCGCGCGCGAGGGGCGGCGCAGCAGGCCGGCGAAGTCGAACAGTGCCGAGGCGGGGTCGATCGCGTCCGGCCAGGCGCCGTCCAGCACCGTTTCGAGCGCGTCGATCTCGGCCAGGCAGTCGCGCTCCAGCGCCGCCATGAAACGTGCCCGCGCCGCGGCCGCCGGCTCCTGCTCCTTCGCATGAACGGCGACGAAGCCGCTCTCGCCCGCCGTGTAGTGCGCGACCGAGCCGTGCGGGGCGGAGAAGAACAACTCGAACAGGATGTAGCCGTCGAGGACGATGTCCATCAGCGGCCGCGGGTGGCCGAAGGCGAAGAGATAGCCGGCGGCATTGCGCGGCGAGACCTCCGGCCGCATCGCGTCGGGTAGCAGGCCGAGATAGCAGCCGAACAGATCCGGCTCGGCGAGGCCGGCGAGGCGGGCGAGTTGGCGTTGAACCGAGCCACGCCACCCGACATCGACCACCATGCGCCGGCCGGGCGCGAGGAAGCCCACCTGTTCGAGGTAGCCGCGGGCATCCTCCTGGCGCCGCCTCAGGGCCGCTTGCAAGGTCGCGTCCCCGACCTCGGTGAGGCGCCGCGCCGCCTCTCGTCCGGCCTTGTCGTCGGCGATCCGGGCGGGATCGATGCCCACCGCGGCCAGCAGCGGGGCGGTTCGGTCCGGCTCGATGCCGAGCGGCTCGAGGATCGCAGCGAGAGGCCGCCCGCGCCCGGTGCTGCCGAGCAGCTCGGCCAACTGTGCCGGATCGTCGCCGAGGCCAGGCAGCACGATCGATTGCCGGGAGACTTCGAGATAGCGCAGCGTCAGGTCTTCGCCGGTGCGGGCGGTGATGCGCTTGGCGATGGCGAGCGGCAGGTAGCCATCCCGGGCGGTGAAGTAGATCCGGTCGATCCCCTGCCGGCGCGCTTCGGCCAGGATGAAGAGGGTGAACCCGAGCATCAGCACACTGACATAGCGGGCGAGCGGGGGTGCGGGGTCGGGTGGCGGCGAGAATGTGGGCGCACGCCGCAGGCTGTGGGCGAGCCGGACCGCGACATGCGTTCTCGCCACGGTCTCGGCCTCCGGCGGCGGGCGGTTCCACGGCCGGTCCAGCGTTGCGAGCCCATGGCGGCGTGCATTGGCGATGTCGGCCTGGGGATTGTCGCCAATGTGCAGAATCTCGGCGGGAGGGAGGCCGAGCTGCTCCAGCAGCCGGGCGTAGAGCCGGCCGCTATGCTTGCTCTGTCGTGTGTCGGCGGAGGAGATCACCTCGCAATCCGCGCCGTAGCCGCAACTGGCGAGCAGTCTCGCCAGCCACTCGCCCGGCAGCATCGTATCGGAGAGAAAAACGAGGCGCTGTCCCGGCTCGCGCGCCAGCAATGCCGCCCGCATGGCCGGAATCGGCCGGCAGACCGACTGCTCGACGGCGAACTCCAGCGCCGCCCCCGCTGGCGCATCCGACAGCACGCCGCACGCAGCGAGCCGGGCATAGACCTCGGCGATCCGTACCTCGTCGTGCCCCGCCGCTTCCACCTCGCGCCGCACGGTGGCCTCGGCGGCGAGGCGGAATTCCCGGAACGCCTCGGCGCTGCATGCGGTCAGCCCACGCGCCTGCGCGCGCGCGCCGACGGCCAGCAACACATCCTCCGGCCGCGCCAGAGTGCGGTGGATGGCGGTATCGAAAATGTCGCAGCTGATGGCACGGAAGCCAGCGAGACGGGCGCCGAGCCCGTTGTCATCGGCGCGCGGAACGCTTCCTCCGCGCGCCGCGATGTCGCCGAGTTGGCGGCGGCTCATCGCCGGCCTGATCCGATGTCACCTCGATGCCGCGGGGCGTTCGCGCGAGCGCGACCGACCTTCCCCCACCAGCCCGAACCGGGTGCGCCTCGAACGCGAAGAGCGCCGCGCATGGAACCTCTCAGGTCCGCCAACTTTCCCAAGGCTCGCATGATTTGATAGCACGCCCACCGGAGCCGATCATGCCATCAGATCGGGTGGATCTCTAGCGTAGACGTGGCGCAGTCGCAACGGTCTGGAGCCGGGTCCAATCCGATCGAGGGGCGAGTGTGGTGATTCAGAAATTCCTATACGAATTTCTGAATCTGAATCGCATTCGATTCAATATGTTAGTGGCCCGCTTACCCCCGAAATCCGGATGCGGATTTCTGGCGCGGGACACCAGGTCGGAGGGCCCTCCAGGGGTGCATGGACAGCGGCGGGCAGAGGGAATAGCGAGGAACGGCGGCGGGAATTGCCGCCGAGCGAGGACGGATCGCCGCGTGAACTATCGCCATGCCTACCATGCCGGCAATTTCGCGGACTGCATGAAACACGCCATCCTCGTCTGGCTGCTGCGCGCGCTTGCCCGCAAGCCGGCGGCGATGTTCGTGCTCGATACGCACGCCGGAATCGGCCGCTACCGGCTCGATGAGGGCCCGGCTGCCCGGACCATGGAATGGCGTCATGGCATCGCCCGCCTGCTCGATGTGCCGACCGGGCCGCTTGCCGACTATGTCGGGCTGGTGCGCGAACTGGGACTCTACCCGGGCTCGCCGGCGATCATCCGCGCCCTGATGCGCGCCGATGATCGTCTCGCCTGCTGCGAGCTTCATCCGGAGGACGCCGTGGCCCTGCGCCGCTATTTCCTGCGCGACCGGCAGGTCGCGGTACACCATCGCGACGGCTACGAGGCGCTCGGCGCGCTGCTGCCGCCGCAGGCCGGGCGCGGCCTCGTGCTGATCGATCCGCCCTATGAGGCGACCGATGAGTTCGAGCGCCTGCTCGCCGGCCTGCGGCGCGGCCACGCGCGGTTCCGGTCCGGGGTCTTCGCCGCCTGGTACCCGATCAAGCATCGCGCCCCGGTGCGGGCCTTCCATGCCGCCATCAGGGAGAGCGGCCTGCGCGACGCCGTCGCGGCCGAACTGGTGCTGCGCGAACCGGTCGACCCCGCCCTGCTCAATGGCTGCGGACTGGTCGTCATCAATCCTCCCTATCGCTTCGATACCGAGGTGCCGGCCCTGCTCGCCGCCCTGCTCGAGCGGCTGGGAACGCGCGAGCCGGGCGAAGGCGCCG
>JAKAZO010000075.1 GCA_021815825.1 Pseudomonadota bacterium | reverse complement strand
TCGACCTTCGCGCCCTTGATCTGGCTGGCGACCCAGAGCTGGGACTTCCACGGCACCAGGCTCGCCTTGCCGCCGATGACCAGGGTGGGAACGTCGATCAGCGGAATGACGTGCCGCCAGTCCTGGGTGGAGTGGTTGTAGAGCAGCCAGGCGGCATATTTGCGCGGCATCTTGAGGTTCTGCTCGATCACCCAGTGCAGCATGTCGCGTGAATATTGCTTGGTGAACATGCCGGCGACGAAGCCGTCGGTGACTTTCAGCCCGTCCGGCCCGGCCAGGCCGTTATAGGCGTCATACAGTCCCTTGGCGTCGAAAATGCTGCCGGCATCCTGCAATTCCTGCGCGCTCCAGGCCGGGTTCGAGGTGATCATCGGCATCTGGTCGACCAGCACGAGCTTGCCGATGCGGTCCTTGCCGAACAGCTCCCAGTAGCTCCAGATCACCGAGCAGCCCATCGAGTGGCCGAGCAGGGCGATGTCGGTGAGATTCTTGGCCACCAGGAACTCGTGCACGTCCTCGGCCAGGCGCTCGATATCGTAGCCATGGTCCGGCTTGTCGGAATCGCCGTGGCCGCGCATGTCGATGGCGAAGACGTGGAAGTGCCGGCTGAGGCCCGCGGTCTGGAACTTGAACTCCTCGGCGGTCTGCGACCAGCCGGGGATCAGCACCAGCGGCTTGCCCGTTCCGGCTTCGATATAGTGCAGCCGGACGCCGTCGTTGGTGGCGAACGAGCCGCTCTCTTCGGCCGAGGCCGCGAGGGGCGCGCCGGCCAGGAACAGGCCGGCAGCCAGGATCAGCATTCTTTGCAGGAGCGACATCGCCCGGTTTCCTCCGTTGTTTATTGCTTCGCCGTTGCGTCTTGCTTCGCCGTCGGGCGCGTCGGTTTCCGTCGGGCGCCCGGCCTCGCGGTCGGCGCGGCGGATTCTCGCGGCCCGGGCGACAGACTAGATGCGTACGGGACCCGCGCGCAACGCGCCCGCCCGGCCGCGCTCGCGCCGCGCTTGCACCGGTGGGGCGGAAACGGTAAGGAAGGCCATGTTCTGTGGCGCGCACATGTTCTGCTCTTTGGCCCGGGCCTGCGCCCGCGGCGTCGCGCGCCTGTTCGCGATCGGCCTGCTCCTTCGACTTAGCCGCCCCTGAGCGCTCCGCCGGGCAGGCTGCGCCGGCATCGCTCAGGGGGACCCCTGAGGCCAAGGTCGCACACATTCCCATCCGGCAGGACCGCATCATGACCATCCAGCACCCAAGCTTCGGCGCGATCGACGAGAACCGCGTCATCATCTTCGACACCACGCTCCGCGACGGCGAGCAGTCGCCCGGCTTCTCGATGAATCTGGCGGAAAAGCTGCGCATGGCCTCGGCGCTCGCCGAACTCGGCGTCGATGTCATCGAGGCCGGCTTCCCCATCGCCAGCCCGGGGGATTTCGAGGCGGTGCAGGCGATTTCCCAGTCCGTGCAGGGGCCGGTGATCTGCGGCCTCGCCCGCTCCGGGCGCGAGGACGTGCTGCGCGCCGCCGAAGCGGTGCGCCCGGCCGCGCGCAAGCGCATCCACACCTTCATCAGCACCTCGCCCCTGCACATGCGCGTGAAGCTGCGCATGACGCCCGAGCAGGTGCTGGAGGCGGTCAGCGCGTCGGTCGGGCTCGCCCGCCAGCATACCGACGATGTCGAATGGTCCGCCGAGGATGGCAGCCGCACCGAGGATGATTTCCTCTGCCGCTGCGTCGAGGCCGCGATCAAGGCCGGGGCGACGACAATCAACATCCCCGATACCGTCGGCTACGCGCTGCCGGAGGATATGGCACGCATCTTCGCCATGGTGCGCGCGCGCGTGCCCGGCGCGGATCAGGTGATCCTGTCGGCGCACAACCATAACGATCTCGGCCTCGCCGTCGCCAACACCGTCGCCGCCATCCGCGCCGGCGTGCGCCAGGTGGAGTGCACCATCAACGGCATCGGCGAGCGCGCCGGCAACGCGGCGCTGGAGGAGATCGTCATGGCGCTGCGCACGCGCCGCGACGCGCTGCCCTACCACACCGGCATCGTCACCCAGAACATCCTCAAGACATCGAAGCTGCTCTCCACCGTCACCAGCTTCGACGTGCAGCCGAACAAGGCGATCGTCGGGCGCAACGCCTTCGCCCATGAGAGCGGCATCCATCAGGACGGCGTGCTGAAGGACGCCGCCACCTACGAGATCATGACGCCCGAGAGCGTGGGCTGGAGCAATTCCAGCCTGGTGATGGGCAAGCATTCCGGCCGCGCCGCCTTTCGCGACAAGCTGAAGGCGCTCGGCTACGGCGAGATCGGCGAGAACCAGCTCAACGACGCCTTCCGCCGCTTCAAGGACGTCGCCGACCGCAAGAAGGTGGTCTACGACGAGGACATCGTCGCCCTGGTCGATGACGAGGTGATGCGCGGCAACGATCGCATCCGCTTCGTCTCGCTGGAAGTGCTGGCCGGCTCCAAGGCCCGGCCGCGGGCGACGCTGGAACTGGAGATCGACGGCGTCACCAAGGGCGCGACCGCCACCGGGGACGGGCCGGTGGACGCCACCTTCAAGGCCATCCGCGAACTCTTTGCCCACGAGGCGGCGCTGCGCCTCTACTCCGTCGGCGCCGTGACCGAGGGCACGGACGCGCAGGCCCGCGTCACCGTGCGGCTGGAGGAGAACGGCAAGATGGTCGACGGCCAGGGCGCCGATACCGACACCATCGTCGCCTCGGCCCGGGCCTATATCCACGCGCTGAACAAGCTGCTGGTCAAACGCGCGCGCACGGCGCCGGCGGCGCTTTCGGCCTGAGCGCGGCGCGTCAGTCCTGCGCGGAGCCTTCCAGCGCTTCCAGGAGCGCGCGGAAATCCGCCGGCGGGTCGGCGTGGAACCGCAATGCCTCGCCGCTGATCGGGTGGTTGAAGCCTAGATCGGCGGCGTGCAGCGCCTGGCGGGGGAAATCCAGCAGGCGCTGGCGCAGCGGCGCGGCCAGGCCGCGCGCCGCCGCCGGGGTGCGCCGCAGATAGACCGGATCGCCCACCACCGGGTGCCCGGCATGGGCGAGATGGACGCGGATCTGGTGCGTGCGCCCGGTCTCCAGCCGGCACTCCACCAGCGCGACCGCGCCCTGGAAGCTGCGCAGCGTGCGCACGCGCGTGCGCGCCGCCTTGCCGCCGCGCGCCACCACCGCCATGCGCTTGCGCTCGCGCGGATCCCGTCCGATCGCCCCGTCGAGCTCGCCGCTGCCCGGCACGCCCCAGCACAGCGCCAGATAGGCGCGGGTGAGGTCGTGGGCGGCGAACATCTCCGTCAGCCTGACATGGGCCGGCGCCGTCTTGGCCACCACCATCACCCCGGACGTGTCCTTGTCCAGCCGATGCACGATCCCCGGCCGCCGCTCGCCGCCGATGCCGGCGAAATCCTCGCCGCAATAGGCCAGCAGCGCGTTCACCAGCGTGCCATCCTGGTTGCCCGGCGCGGGATGCACGACGAGGCCGGCCGGTTTGTCGAGGACGATGATGTGCGCGTCCTCGTAGAGCACCGGGAAGGGAATCGGCTGCGCCACGGGCCGCGCCGGCGCCGGCGCGGGCAGCAGAAGCCGGTAGCGGGCCCCGGCCCGCACCTTTTCGGCCGGCTCGCGGACGGGCGCGCCGTCCCGCGTCAGGCAGCCCGCCTCGATCAGCGCCTGGATGCGCGCGCGCGAGAGCGAGGCCGCCGTTTCGGCCAGAAAGCGATCAGCCCGCTTCCCGGCGTCCGCCTGATCGGCGATGACGGTGATCTCCGTCCCCTCCTGCGGCGGCGGGGCTTCGGCGTGCCCGCTCATGGGTGGTCCATGGCGCGGGCGGGGCAGGGACGGGAGAGGGCGGCATGCGGGCGTTGATCGCTTTGGTCGTGGTGATGGGGCTGGCGATCCTGATCGGATCGACGACGCTGGTCGTGCTGCTGGTGCAGCGCGCCCACGCGCCGACGCCGGCGAACCTGTCCGGGGTCACCACGCCGGCTCCCGCCACGCTGAGTTTGAGCGAGCCGGAGGGCACGCGCATCGCCGCCACCACGGTGGCGGGGGACCGGCTGGTGGTGCAGCTCAGCGGCGGCGGGCCGGACCGGCTGGTGGTGCTCGACCTGCGCGCCAACACTATCCTCGCCCGGGTCGCGCTGGCTCACTGAGCGGCCGCGGACCCGCCATCCCCGGCCCGGCGGGCGCGCCAGGGAGGCAGCGTGCCCCCGAGCGCCTCGGTGATGGCGTCGGCGCGCCGGCGCACGAGATCGCCGAGCAAGGGGATGCGCTCGTCGGGGATGCGCGCCATCGGCCCCGATATCGAGACGGCGGCCACGGCTTCCGCGGTCTCGTTGAAAATCACCGCGGCCACGCAGCGCAGCCCGACCGCGTGCTCCTCGTCATCGACGGCGTAGCCGCGCTCGCGGGCGCGGGCGAGATCCGCGCGCAGCGCGGCGGCGGTGGCGATGGTCTTGACGGTGACGCGCGGCAGCCCCTGCCGATGGAGGATTTTCGCCAGCGCCGCCTCCTCGCCGGCCGAGAGCAGCGCCTTGCCGACGCTGGAGCAATGCAGCGGTACGCGCGCCCCGGGGCGGGCGAAGGCGCGCATCATCTGCCGGCACTCGACCTGGGCGAGGTAGATCGCCTCGCTCTGGTCCTCCACCGCGAGGTTCACCGTCTCGCCGCTCTCCTCCATCAGCGCGCGCATCGTCGGCCGCGCGCTGGCGACCAGGCTGCGGGTCTTGAGGAAGGCGCTGCCGGCGACGAAGGCCTGAACGCCGACCGACCACAGCCGCCGCTCCGGATCGAAATGCACGTAGCGCTCCTGCTCCAGCGTCGTCAGCAGCCGGTGCGCGGTGGAGGACGCGAGCCCGACCTGCTGGGCGAGTTCGGTCAGGGCGTAGCCCTCGTCGGCGGTGGCGAGGCGGTTGAGCAGGGACAGCGCCCGGACCAGCGACTGCACCTGGTCGCTGCGCTCGGCGGTCGTGGCCATGCGCCGTTCGCGCGCGGCGGTCTTCAGCGCCAGGGCCGGTTTGCGGGGGGCACGCATCGGCGTCTGGGTAGCAAATGGGACGCACTGCCGCAATGCGGAAACAGCGCGCATGGCGCCCGATCGCACGAAACGCCGCGGAGTTTTCAAGCAGCGCCGGAGGCTGCCTGCCGGCGGACCCCTCGCGAACCGCGGATGCGGCTCTGCGGTGGCTCGTAAATTATTGTATTGAATTGTTTAACAGACGCAAATTCCGCATCGCGGGAAGGCTCTCGGAAAGACTCGCGCGGCGCGGCGGAACGCGCGATGGTGCCGCCGTGGCGCAATCGATCAGCGCAAGGGGGAAGCGATGGCCAGGATGAAGGCGGTGGACGCGGCGGTGCGCGTGCTGGAGCGCGAAGGCATCAGCGTTGCTTTCGGCGTGCCCGGGGCGGCGATCAATCCGTTCTATGCGGCGCTGAAGCGGCGCGGCTCGATCCGGCACATCCTCGCCCGCCATGTCGAGGGCGCCTCGCACATGGCGGACGGCTACACCCGTGCCAGTCCCGGCAATATCGGCGTCTGCATCGGCACCTCCGGCCCGGCCGGCACCGACATGATCACCGGCCTCTACACCGCGCTCGCCGATTCCGTGCCCATCCTCTGCATCACCGGCCAGGCGCCGCGCGCCAAGCTCTACAAGGAGGATTTCCAGGCGGTCGACATCGAGACCATCGCCCGGGGCGTGACCAAATGGTCGGTCTGCGTGCGCGAGCCGGCTCTGGTGCCGATGGTCTTCCAGCAGGCCTTCCACGTCATGCGCTCCGGCCGTCCGGGCCCGGTGCTCATCGATCTGCCGATCGACGTGCAGATGGCGGAGATCGATTTCGACGAGGATACCTACGAGCCGCTGCCGGTCTACAAGCCCGCGGCGAGCCGCCGGCAGGCGGAGAAGGCGCTGGCGATGCTGAACGAGGCCGAGCGGCCGCTGATCGTCGCCGGCGGCGGCATCATCAACGCCGACGCCGCCGACCTGCTCGTCGAGTTCGCCGAACTCACCGGCATTCCAGTGATCCCGACGCTGATGGGCTGGGGCACGATCCCCGACGACCATCCGCTGATGGCCGGCATGGTCGGGCTGCAGACCAGCCACCGCTACGGCAACGCCACTTTTCTCGAATCCGATTTCGTGCTCGGCATCGGCAATCGCTGGGCCAACCGCCATACCGGCTCGGTCGAGGTCTATACCAAGGGCCGGAAATTCGTCCATGTCGATATCGAGCCGACGCAGATCGGCCGCGTCTTCGGGCCCGATTTCGGCATCGTCTCCGACGCCCGCGCCGCGCTCGTCCAGTTCATCGAGGTCGCGCGCGCCATGCGCGCCGCCGGCACCTTGCAGGACCGCGCCGCCTGGGCGGCTTCGTGCCTGCATCGCAAGCGCAACATGCTGCGCCGCAGCCATTTCGACCAGGTGCCGCTGAAGCCGCAGCGCGTCTATCAGGAGATGAACGAGGTCTTCGACCGCGACACCTGCTACGTCACCACCATCGGCCTGTCGCAGATCGCCGGCGCGCAGTTCCTCCACGTCTATCGGCCACGCAACTGGATCAATTGCGGCCAGGCCGGTCCGCTCGGCTGGACCCTGCCGGCGGCGCTCGGCGTGCGCGCCGCGGATCCGGAGCGGAAGATCGTCGCGCTCTCCGGCGACTATGATTTCCAGTTCATGCTCGAGGAACTCGCCGTCGGCGCCCAGCACAAGCTGCCCTATCTGCACGTGGTGGTGAACAACTCCTATCTCGGCCTGATCCGCCAGGCGCAGCGCGGCTTCGAGATGGATTTCGAGGTCAGTCTCGCCTTCGACAACATCAACGCCGCCACCGAGGCCGGCGCCGTGCCGGGCTATGGCGTGGACCATGTCGCCGTCGCCGAGGGGCTGGGCTGCAAGGCGGTGCGGGTCAAGAGCCCGAACGAGTTCAAGGAGGCGTTCGCGCGGGCCGAGGCGCTGATGCGCGAGCATCAGGTGCCGGTGGTGCTGGAATTCATCCTCGAGCGCGTCACCAACATCGCCATGGGGACCGAGGTCGACAGCGTCAACGAGTTCGAGGACATTCTGTGCCTCGACCCGAGCCTTTCGATTCGCAAGAGTCAGGACATGAGCGCCGCGCGCGCTCTGACCCCGGCCGGCGCGCCGCGCTGAAGCCGGGCGGTTCATTTGCCAGGAGGAACCATCGCATGACTACGATCGGCTTCATCGGTCTCGGAATCATGGGCCGGCCCATGGCCTCCCATCTGATCGCGGGCGGCCACCGGCTGTTCGTGCACGACATCGTCCCGCCGCCGGCGGCGCTGATCGAGCAGGGCGCGATGCCCTGCACCAGCGGCCGCGAGGTGGCGCGGATGGCCGAGGTGATCATCGTCATGGTGCCCGACACACCCCATGTCGAGGCGGTGCTGTTCGGCAAGGATGGCGTCGCCGAGGGGCTCGCGCCGGGCAAGATCGTCGTCGACATGAGCTCGATCTCGCCCATCGCGACCAAGGACTTCGCCAAGCGCGTCAACGAGCTCGGCTGCGACTACCTGGACGCGCCGGTCTCCGGCGGCGAGGTCGGCGCCAAGGCCGCCAGCCTCACCATCATGGTCGGCGGGCCGGAGCGGGCGTTCAACGCGGTGAAGCCGCTGTTCGAGCTGATGGGCAAGAACATCACCCTGGTCGGCGGCAACGGCGACGGCCAGACCACGAAGGTCGCCAACCAGATCATCGTCGCGCTGACCATCGAGGCGGTGGGCGAGGCGCTGCTGTTCGCCTCCAAGGCCGGCGCCGACCCGGCGCGCGTGCGCCAGGCGCTGATGGGTGGCTTCGCCAACTCGCGCATTCTCGAAGTCCATGGCGAGCGCATGATCGCGCGCAATTTCGCCCCCGGCTTCCGCATCGAGCTGCACCAGAAGGATCTCAACCTGGCGCTGTCCGGCGCCCGCTCGCTCGGCATCAGCCTGCCGAACACGGCGACCTGCCAGGAACTGTTCAACGCCGCCGCCGCCGCCGGCGGGTCGGCGTGGGACCATTCCGGCATGGTGCGCGTGCTGGAGAAGCTCGCCTGCCACGAGATCGGCACAAAGGCGTAGCGCGCGCGGCCAGGGTGGGCTGAACCCCCACCCTACGCCACCCTACCGCCCGGTGAGGATGCGCTCCACCAGCTGGCGCACCGTCGGCACGTAGCCGTTCGAATAGAACGGGTCCGAGCCGAAGCGGAAGGCGTTGTGGCCGCTGAACATGAGGTTGTCCTCGACGGCGGCGGCGTCGTTGCCCGAATGGCCGATCGTCTGCAGCGTCTTCTGGATGCAGAAGCTGCGCGGGTCCGCCTTCTTGCCGGTGCTGTACTCCGGGCCCTCCTGGCTCCAGTTGGAGAAGCGGCACTGGCTGAGGCAGGCCATGCAGGCGGTCTGGTCGGCGAGAATCTCGCGCGCCTTTTCCGGGGTGACGAAGATCAGCGTCGAATCGGGCGTGCGCATCGCCTCGCTGAAGCCCTCCGCCTCCCAGCCGCGCGCGCGCTCGGCATCGGGCTGGGTCAGGAACACGATGCGCTTGCGCGGCCCGACGCCGTATTCCGCGACATGCTCGCCCACCGGCTCGGTGGTGTAGGCGACCTGGCGCTCGTTGCGCTCGCGCAGCTCCCGGATGAAGCCGTTGTTGACGGCGCTGGAATAGAATCCGGTCGGGCTGAAATGGTTGAGGAAGATATCCCCCTCCTTCAGCGTCAGCAGCCGCCGCTTCCACGCGTCCCCGATCGGGCTCTCCTGCGTCAGCAGCGGGCGCGTGCCGAACTGGAAGGCGATCGGCCCGAGCTCGGGATTGTCGATCCAGTCCTCCCACTCCTCCAGCCACCAGACGCCGCCGGCCATGATGATCGGCGTGTCGCCCAAGCCGAATTCGCGCATCAGCTTGCGCAGCGCGTGCACGCGCGGATACGGGTCCTCGGGCTTGTGCGGATCCTCGGTGTTGGAGAGCCCGTTATGCCCGCCCGCCAGCCAGGGATCCTCGTAGACGACGCCGCCGAGCAGTGCCGCGGCCTTGTGGTAGGCGCGCTTCCACAGCGCGTTGAAGGCGCGCGCGGAGGAGACGATCGGGTAGTAGTGGACGCCGAACCTGGCCGCGATCTCCGACAGCCGATAGGGCATCCCGGCGCCGCAGGTGAGGCCGTTGATCAGCCCGCGCGCGCCTTCCAGCACGCCGGTGATGACGCGCTCGGCGCCCGCCATCTCCCACAGGATGTTGGCGTGCACGCGCCCCTTGCCGGCGGCCAGCTCATAGGCGCGCCGGGCCTGGGTGATGCCGCCCTGGATGGCGTAGGCGATCAGCTCCTCGTGGCGGTCCCGCCGCGTGCGGCCGTGATAGAGCTGCGGGATCCAGTTGCCCTCGGCGTCGTAGCTGTCGGCATTCACCGCGCTGAACGTGCCGACACCGCCGCCGGCGGCCCAGTGGCCGGCGGAAATGCCGTTCGAAATGGCGACGCCCTTGCCGCCTTCGACCAGCGGCAGAACCTCGACACCCCCCATGCGGATCGCGTTGATCGCCTTCATCGCCGTCCTCGCCCCCCCCCGGCCGTCCGCTCTGTCCGCTGGCCGCCGTCTGTGCGCGGCGGATTACTCCGCCGCGTGCTCCTCGTCACGCCGCCCGCCCTTCGGGCCGACCTGATCGGAAATGTCCGCCCCCGTGGCCTGGTCGACGACGCGCATCGACAGCTTCACCTTGCCGCGCTCGTCGAAGCCGATCACCTTCACCTTCACCTGGTCGCCGACATTGACCACGTCGTTGGTCTTGGCGACGCGCCGGGCGGCCAGCTCGCTGATGTGCACGAGCCCGTCGCGCGAGCCGAGGAAGTTGACGAAGGCACCGAAATCGGCCGTCTTCACCACCTTGCCGTTATAGATCACACCCAGCTCCGGCTCGGCGACGATGCCGCGGATCCAGTCGATCGCCGCCTGGGACTGCGTCTCCGACGTGGCCGCGATCTTGATCGTGCCGTCATCCTCGATGTCGATCTTGGTGCCGGTCTGTTCGACGATCTCGCGGATCACCTTGCCGCCGGTGCCGATCACTTCGCGGATCTTCTCCTTGGGCACGTTGATCACGGTGATGCGCGGCGCCGTCGCGGCGACGTCGTCGCGCGCGCCGGTGATCGCCTTGGCCATCTCGCCCAGGATGTGCAGCCGCCCCTCGCGCGCCTGGCCGAGCGCGATCTCCATGATCTCCGGCGTGATCGAGGTGATCTTGATGTCCATCTGCAGGCTGGTGACGCCGGCCTCGGTGCCGGCGACCTTGAAGTCCATGTCGCCGAGATGGTCCTCGTCGCCGAGAATGTCGGAGAGCACGGCGAATTTGTGGCTCTCCTTGATCAGCCCCATGGCGATGCCGGCGACCGGCCGCTTCAGCGGCACCCCGGCATCCATCAGCGCCAGCGAACCGCCGCAGACCGTCGCCATCGAGGAGGAGCCGTTGCTCTCGGTGATCTCGCTAACCACGCGCAGCGTGTAGGGGAAGACATCCTTCGCCGGCAGCAGCGGATGGATCGCCCGCCAGGCGAGCTTGCCGTGGCCGATCTCGCGCCGCCCCGGGCTGCTCATGCGCCCGGCCTCGCCCACCGAGTAGGGGGGGAAATTGTAGTGCAGCATGAAGTGTTCGCGGTACTCGCCGCCGAGCGCGTCGATGATCTGCTCGTCCTGCCCGGTGCCGAGCGTGGCGACGCAGAGCGCCTGCGTCTCGCCGCGGGTGAACAGGGCGCTGCCGTGGGCGCGCGGCAGGATGCCGACCTCGGCCACGATCGGGCGCACGGTCCGGGTGTCGCGCCCGTCGATGCGCAGCCCGGTATCGAGGATGGCGTTGCGGACGATGTCCGCTTCCAGCTCCTTGAACACCGCCTTGGCGCGCTCGGTATCGAGCCCTTCCTCGGCCAGGCGCGCCAGCGTCGCCTGCTTGGTGGCGTCGATCCGCGTATGGCGCGCCTGCTTCTCCCGCTCGCCATAGGCGGCGGCGAGACCGGCGCGGGCCAGCGCGTCCACCCGGGCGGCGAGCGCCTGCTGCTCCGCGGAGGGCTCCGGCAGCGCCCAGGGCTCCTTGGCGGCGTGCTCGGCGAGCTCGATGATCGCCTGGATCACCGGCTGGAAGGCGGCGTGGCCGAAGGTGACGGCGCCGAGCATGATGTCCTCGGGCAGCTCGCGGGCCTCGGATTCGACCATCAGCACGCCCTCGGCGGTGCCGGCGACGACGAGGTCGAGCGTCGATTCAGCGACCTGCGACGCGCTCGGGTTGAGCACGTACTCGCCGTTGATGCGCCCGACGCGGGCGGCGCCGATGGGGCCGAAGAAGGGGATGCCGGACAGGGTCAGCGCCGCCGAGCAGCCGACCATGGCGACGGTCGCCGGGTCGTTCTCGAGATCGTGGCTGAGCACGGTGGCGATGACCTGGACCTCGTTGCGGAAGCCGGCCGGGAAGAGCGGACGGATCGGCCGGTCGATCAGCCGGCTCGTCAGCGTCTCGAACTCGCTCGGCCGCCCCTCGCGCTTGAAGAACCCGCCCGGGATCTTGCCGGCGGCGAAGGCCTTTTCCTGGTAGTGCACGGTCAGCGGGAAGAAATCCTGGCCGGGCTTGGCCGTGCGGGCGCCGACCGCGGTGCAGAGCACGATCGTGTCGCCGTAGCTGACCAGCACCGCGCCATCCGCCTGGCGGGCGATCTTGCCGGTCTCGAGCACGAGCTTGCGCCCGCCCCAGTCGAGTTCCTTGCGGAAATAGTTGAACATCGCGTCCATATCCTCGAAAATCCTTGTGCGAACGCGACACGGACGGGCGGCGGACGGCATCGCCGGGGCCTCCCTTGGGCGGGGGCCGGCGTCTCGGGCGGCACGGGGGGCTGGGCCGGGGGCCGCAGCCAAGGAACCATGTCGCCGGAGGCGCCGATGCCTGGTCCCGCGTGCACAAGGGGGGTGCCGGATCGGCCGTCAGTCATCCCGCCGCGTGCGCGACGACCGGGGCTGTTCGCCCCGGGGCGTTGCCCCGAGCCACCATGGCGCGGGGAGATGCCGTGGCCGCTATATAGCGACGGCCGCCGGCGAAGCCATAGAAAAAGAAGCCCCGAGCGTGCCGGCCGGCCGCCTCAGCGGCGCAGGCCGAGCCGTCCGATCAGCGCCTCGTAGCGGGCGGTGTCCTTGGCCTTCAGGTAGTCCAGCAGCCGGCGGCGGCGGCCGACCATCATCAGCAGGCCGCGGCGGGAGTGGAAATCCTTGGCGTGGGTCTTGAGATGCTCGGTGAGATTGCCGATGCGCTCGGAGAGCAGGGCAACCTGAACCTCGGGGCTGCCGGTATCGGCGGCGCCGGTGGCGTATTCCTGGATGAGCGCAGCCCGGCGCTCGTCGGTGATCGACATCGGCATGTCTCCGTGAAAGAGGTTGCGGGTCGCGGCCCGTCCCGCCCGACCCGCCGCGTGGCGGCTAGAGCAGGCGTTCGGGCTTGAGCCAGCCATCATCCAGCCGGCACAGGCCCAGCACGCGGCTCCCCGCCATGGCGCGGACCAATCCCCCCTCGGGATCGGCCGTCCGCGGAATCCGGCCCATCAGCCCGACCAGGCTGAGGGCCTGGCCGTGCAACAGGTCGGCGGCCTCTGCCGCGGTCAAGGCCAGCGCCGGGATGTCGGCCAGCGCGGTCGCGACCGGAAGCAGCAGGTCCGGGGAAGCCGGCGCCGTATCGTCCTGTTCGCGCAGTTTGTCCAGCGGAATTGCCTGCGCCTCGGTGAATGGGCCGACCCTGAGGCGGCGCAGCGCGGCGATGTGGCCGAAGCTGCCGCAGGCCATCGCCAGATCGCGCGCCAGGCTGCGCATATAGACGCCCTTGCCGGACTCGACCTCGAAGACGGCGCTGTCGGCATCGGGGCGCTCGATCAGGCTGAAGCGATCGACCCGCGCCTGGCGCGGCTCCAGCACCGGGGCGCGGCCCTCGCGGGCCATGTCGTAGGCGCGCTCGCCGGCCACCTTCACCGCCGAGTAGGCGGGCGGGACCTGCATGATGGTGCCGGTGAAGGCGGGCAGGGCGACGCGCAACGCCTCGTCGGTGGGGCGCACCGGCGAGGTCGCCGTCACCGCGCCATCGGCATCGTCGGTATCGCGCGCCTCGCCGAAGCGCAGGGTGAAGCGGTAGAGCTTGGTGCCGTCCATCACGTAGGGCACCGTCTTGGTGGCGGCGCCGAAGGCGATCGGCAGCACGCCGGTGGCGAGCGGATCGAGCGTGCCGCCATGGCCCGCCTTCTGCGCATCGAAGGCGCGGCGGACGCGGTTGACCACATCGGTGCTGGTCAGGCCGGGCGGCTTGTCGATGATGAGCCAGCCGTCGAGCGCGCGGCCGCGGCGTCGGCGCATGGCATTGTTCCTCGTGCGATGAACCGCGGCGCATAGCGCAGCCGGGGGCGGATAGGCAAGGCGGGGCGGGGGCTGTGCGCACCGCACGAACCTCCCGCACGCCGGCAACGCCGAGCGGGCGACCGACCCAAGCGGTGGGGTGCGGAAGGGCACCCCACCCTACGCTGGCTTGGTTGCACCGCGCGCCGGCAGCATTAGAACGTGCCGCTACCTGCTGCGTTGCGTCCGAAACCCTAGCGATGCTGGAGATCCCGCGGCGGCCGGGCGGGATTGGAGGGACTCATGAAGATCGACCA
>JAKAZO010000074.1 GCA_021815825.1 Pseudomonadota bacterium | reverse complement strand
CCATCGCCAATCCGATCGGTCCGGTTCTGGCGTTCCGGATCGCCGACCGTGTCGAGCGCAAATGGCTCGTAGTGCTGGCCGCGGGCGGTATCGGCCTGTTCGGGATCGGCTTCGCCGCTGCGCCCTCCGCGGCGCTGATCGTCGCCTGCGGCGTGCTGGTGACGCTCTCGGGCAACATCTTTTCCTTTGCGTTCCATGCCTACCAAAGCGAATTGTTCCCCACCCGCATCCGCGCGCGCGCGGTCGGCTTCGTCTATTCCTGGAGCCGGCTCTCGGCGGTGTTCGCCAGTTTCCTGATCGGATTCTTCCTCAAGGAGGGCGGCGTACCGGCGGTCTTCGGGCTGATCGCGGTGGCGATGGCGGCGGTGATGCTCTCCATCGGCCTGTTCGGCCCCCGCACGAGCGGCCGCCAACTCGAAGCGATCGCCGGCTGAGCGCGCCGCCGATGCGCTGGACATGGTGCGCGAGGTTCGTTATATGTATTCACGCATAACGCTCGTAGCGACGGGCAAAGGGAGGAACGAACGGTCATGCCGCTCTCGAAATCCAATCAACGCGCCGGGTGGGGCAGCGACGTATGGGGCCGCGTCGGGCTGCTTGCCCTTGCGCTCCTCGCCGGCACGGCGCCGGTGCGCGCCGGCAACGTCGTCGTGCCGGGCACAACCGACTTCCCCGAAAGCATGACGGCCACCGCCGATGGCACGCTGTTCTTCTCCAGCATGGCCGGCGGGCGGATTTTCCGCGCCGCGCCGGGTGCGGCAACGGCGAGCGAATGGATCAAGCCCGGCACCAACGGGCTCAACTCGGTGCTCGGCGTGCTCACCGACGAAAAGACGAACACGCTGTTCGCCTGTTCGCCGGACCTGACCGGCCTCGGTGTGGCGATCCCGACCGGGGACAAGGTCGGCGCGCTCAAGCTGTTCGATCTGCGCACCGGCGCGCCCAAGGCGAACATCCCGCTGCCGCCCTCGACGCTGCTCAAGCAGAGCTCGCTCTGCAATGATATCGCCGTCGGCCCGGACGGGTCTGCCTACGTCACCGATTCGCTCGCCGGCCACGTTCTGCGCCTCAAGCCGGGCGGCAGCGCCTTCGAGGTCTGGGCGCACGATGCGCGCTGGGACGTGGCGGGGCCGCAGCTGGACGGCATCGCCGTCACGCCGGACGGCACCGTCTATGCCAACATTTTCGAGGGCGATGGGCTCTATCGCATCAACGTCAATCCCGACGGCAGCGCCGGCCCCATCACCAGGCTGCGCACCTCGCGCCCACTCTATCACTCCGACGGGCTGCGGGCTTACGGCAAGAACCAGCTTCTGATGGTCGAAGGCGAGACCAGGGGCTATCTCGACCTGATCACCATCGACGGCGACAACGCCAAGATCGAGATCCTGAAGAACGGGTTCGAGGGTCCGGTGTCGCTGGCCCAGGTCGGCCACATGGTCTACGTGCTCGACGTGCCGCTGAAATACCTGTTCGATCCGGAGAAGAAGAAACAGAAGCCGCCGCCGTTCACGGCCGTTGCGGTCGAACTGCCGTAGCTGGCAACTGCCCCCGCACGGATCGGGGCTGAAAGCCGGGGCGGCCCGTCGCCGCCCCGGTGACCGATCAAAGCCCGGTGATGCGCCCTGCCTCGTCCAGGCCGATCGCCTCGGCGGCGGGGCGGCGAGGCAAACCGGGCATGGTCATGATCTCGCCGCAGATCGCGACCACGAACCCAGCCCCGGCCGCCAGGCGGACCTCCCGCACCGGCAGTTCGTGCCCCACCGGTGCGCCGAGACGTTTCGGATCGGACGAGAAGCTGTATTGGGTCTTGGCGATGCAGACGGGCGCGGCGCCGAACCCGGCCGCCTCGAATGCCTCCAGCCGGCGCTTGACCGCGCCCGGCAGGATCACGTCCTCGGCACGGTAGATCTCGCGTGCGACGGTGCGGATCTTGTCCGCCAGCCCCATCGCCGCCGGATAGAGCGGCGCGAAGCGGCCAGCGCGTCGCTCGATCACGCCGAGCACGGTCTGCGCCAGCTCCGCTGCGCCGGCCGGCCCATCCGCCCAATGGGTGCACGGCACGACGGCAATCCCGCGCGCGGCCATCGGTTCGACCACGGCTGCAATTTCGTCGCCCGTGTCGGTGACGAAGCGATTGAGCGCGACGACCACCGGCAGTCCGAACTTGCCCATGTTCTCGACGTGCCGCTCCAGATTGGCGAGCCCGCGCCGCACCGCTTCGGCATCCGGCCGGTCGAGGTCCGCCTTGGCCACGCCGCCCTGCATTTTCAGCGCCCGAACGGTGGCGACGACAACGGCGCAATCCGGCGCGAGTCCCGCCATGGGCGCCTTGATGTCGAGAAATTTCTCACCCCCGAGATCCGCGCCGAAGCCGGCCTCGGTCACGACGATATCGGCGAGCTTCAGGCCGAGCCGCGTCGCCATCACGGAGTTGCAGCCATGGGCGATGTTGGCAAACGGGCCGCCATGTACGAGCGCTGGCGAACCGGCCAGCGTCTGCACCAGGTTCGGCAACAGCGCATCGCGCAGCAGTGCCGCCAGCGACCCGTCGGCCCGCAGGTCGCCCGCCCTGACCAGGCTGCCGTCGGCGCGCGCGCCGATCACCATGCGTGCCAGCCGATCCTGCAGATCCCCGAGGTCGCGGGCGAGGCAGAGCACGGCCATGACCTCGGAGGCGGCGGTGATGTCGAAGCCGTCCTCGCGCAGGGCCCCGTTCGCGGCGCCGCCGAGCCCCAGCACGATCTGGCGCAGGCCGCGATCATTCTGGTCCAACGCCCGACGCCAGGAGATGCGCCGCGGATCGAGCCCGAGCGCATTACCCCAATGGAGGTGGTTGTCGATCATCGCGGCGAGCAGGTTGTTGGCCGCGGTGATGGCATGGAAATCACCGGTGAAGTGCAGATTGATCGCCTGCATCGGCGCCACCTGCGCGTGGCCACCGCCGGTCGCGCCGCCCTTCTGGCCGAAACAGGGGCCGAGACTCGGCTCACGCAGGCAGATCATCGTCCGCCGACCGGCCGCATTGAGCGCGTCGCCGAGACCGATGGAGGTGGTGGTCTTGCCCTCGCCGGCCGGCGTCGGGCTGATCCCGACGACGAGGACCAGGGCCCCATCGGGCCGGCTCGCGGTCGAACGGATGAAGTCGAGATCGATCTTGGCGATGTGCCGCCCATAGGGCACGAGCGCATCGTCTGGAATGCCGGCGGCCGCGGCGATCTCGGCGATCGGGGCAAGGCGCGCGGCGCGGGCGATGTCGAGATCGATGCTCATCGGCTGGCGGCCTCTCGGGCACGAAGGACAATGGGATCGCCGAGGGATGGCACGGAAGGAAGCGGAAATCCAGCCGCGGCCGGCAGAGCGCGGGGCGACGATGGTTCCCGCTGTCGCGCGGATGCGCTACCCTCCGCGCCGATGAACGCACGACAGACGACGCTCGGCGCCGCGGCTGCGCTGGCGCTTCTGGTTGCTGCCGGGCTGTCGTGGTGGCACCTGGCATCGACGGATGCCGGCCAGAACGAGGCCGAGGGACCGGACGCGCGCGACACGATGCATTTCCCGATGCCGCCGGCCCCGCCGCGCCTCGCCGCCGGCGACGACTATGAGAAGTGCCTCGCCATGATCGCAAACGATCCGGAGGGCGCGCGCAGCTTCGCCGAAGCCTGGCGCGCCGGCGGTGGCGGCGGCGGCGACGGCGCCGAGCATTGTGCCGGCCTGGCCGAGGTCGCGCTTGGTGACGCCGATGCCGGCGCCACCCTCCTCGACCGCCTCGCCGTGCGCAGCGGGGCCCCCGAGATCACACGGGCGATGATCTTCGACCAAGCCGCGCAGGCGTGGATGCTGGCCGAGGAGCCGGCGCGCGCTCTCGGGAGTGCGGCAGAGGCGCTGGCACTCGATCCGGATGATCCCGATCTGCTGATCGACCGCGCCACGGCTCAGGCGGCGCTGGAGCACTACCACGCCGCCATCGCCGACCTCGACCGTGCGCTGGCGATCGATCCGCAGCGCATCGTCGCGCTGGTGATGCGCGCCGGCGACTGGCGGCATCTCGAAGCCTATGACCGGGCCGGCGCCGATATCGATCGGGCGCTGGCGATCGATCCCGACTATGCCGACGCGCTGCTCGAACGTGGCATCCTGCGCCAGCACGCCGGCGACGACGCCGGCGCACGGGCAGATTGGCAGCGGGCGATGGAACTGGCGCCGAACAGCGCCGTCGGCGATCTCGCCGAGCAGAATCTCGCCCTGCTCGACGCCGGGCCGGAACGCCGCTGAGCCAGCGGCACGGCGGCCAAGGCGCGGCTCAATCCGGCAGATGCGCCTCCAGGAACCAGAGCGACTTGTCGAGCGCGCGCGAGAAGCCGGTAAAGATATCCGCGGTATCGGCATCGCCGGCCTCGGCGGCCTCGTCGACGGCGAGCCGGACCGAATTGGCCACCCGCGCGTAGCGCTCGGTCAGCGCCGCGAGGTGATCCTGCTCCTTGTGAATGTCGGTCGGGTAGGCTGCCAGCGGGCTGGCCGCGGCCACCGCTTGCAGCGTGCCCATGGCGCTGCCGCCGAGCTGAACGACACGCTCGGCCATGGTATCGATATGCCCGTCCAGCTCGGTGCGGAACCCGTCGAGCATTTCGTGCAGGGCGATGAAGCGTGGCCCCCGGATGTTCCAGTGCGCCTGCTTGGTCAGCAGCGCGAGGTCGATCGCCTCGGCGAGGCGGGCATTGAGCAGGCCGATCGCCGTGACTTTCGCGTTCGAGCGGAGATCGTTTCGGGTTGGATGCATTGCCGTCTCCTCGATGGCCGCGTCCGAAGCTCGCGACGCCGTGGCCTTGCCCCGGGCGCCGCGGGCAGAGCAGTATTGGCACCATGAGTGAAACGCTGCTCGACGTGAAGCATCTTCGCTGCCCGCTGCCGGTCCTGCGCGCCAACCGGGCGTTGCGCGGTCTCGCCGCCGGAGACCGGCTGCGCGTGATCGCCACGGACCGCGCCGCCGTCGCGGATTTCCAGTCCTTTTGCCGCGAGACCGGCCACGCGCTGCTGGCCTGGAGCGAGGAAGGCGGCGTATTCAGCTTCCTCATCCGCCGCCGCGCCGAGCCAGGCTGATGGCACCCCGATGAGCGTCGCCCTGTTCACCCACCCGGCCTGCCTGGAGCACGACACCGGCCCCTGGCACCCGGAATGCGCCGACCGCCTGCGCGCCGTGCTGCGCGCGCTGGAGGCGCCGGAATTCGTCGCTCTGCTGCGCGAGCAGGCCCCGCGCGCGACGCGGACCGAGATCGAGCGTGTCCATCCGCCCGACTATGCGGAAGCGATCCTCTCCATCATGCCGCCCGAAGGCGAGCCCGTTGGGCTCGATGCCGACACGCTGATGAGCGCCGGCAGTGCGGAGGCGGCACTGCACGCCGCGGGCGGTGCCATCGCGGCCGTCGACGCGGTGATGGAAGGCTGGGCCCGCGCCGCCTTTGCCGCGGTGCGCCCGCCCGGCCATCACGCCGAGCCGCGCGCGGCGATGGGATTCTGCCTTTTCTCCAATGCCGCCATCGCCGCCCTGCACGCGCGCGAGCGCTGGGGCCTCAGGCGCGTGGCCGTGGTCGATTTCGACGTCCATCACGGCAACGGCACGCAAGCGGTGTTCGCCAACAATCCCGACCTGTTCTACGCCTCGAGCCATCAGCATCCAGCCTATCCCGGCACGGGACGGGCCGAGGAGCGCGGCATCGCCGGCAACATCGTCAACGTGCCGCTGGCAGCGGGCAGTGACGGCGCCGTGTTCCGCCGCGCCTGGGATGAGCGCATCCTGCCCGCCCTCGCCGAGTTCGCGCCCGAGCTGCTCATCGTCTCCGCTGGTTTCGATGCCCACAAGGCCGATCCGCTGGCGCATCTGCGCCTCGAAACATCGGATTTCGCCTGGATCACCGCGCGCCTCGTCGAGCAGGCGGATGCCAGCGCCGGCGGGCGCATCGTCTCCGTGCTGGAAGGCGGTTACGACCTCCCTGCCCTCGCGGCCTCGGCCGCCGCGCATGTGCGGGCGTTGATGCGGGTCTGACCGCTAGAGCGGGATGACATCGCTTTCGCTCAGCCATCCCACTCTAGCTCTTTGTTTGATCGCGTGATTCAGACCTACGGCGATTCCACCTACGGTCATCACGCTCTAGCCGGAGACGGCGAGCCACGGAACGGCGGCGACCAGCACGACGGCGACCAGCAGGATGGCGAGATAGGGCCAGATTTTTGCGAACGCCTCGTCGGGCGGAACCCGGCCGATGGCGCAGGCGGCGTAGAAGCCGACGCCGAACGGCGGCGCGAACAGCCCCAGCCCCATCGCCAGCACCACGACGATGGCATAGTGCACCTCGTGCACGTGCAGCGCCCGGGCGGCGGGGAAGAGCAGCGGGCCGAACAGGATGATCGCCGGGATCCCCTCCAGAACCGAGCCGAGCACGGCGAAGGCGGCGATGGACACAGCGAGGAACCCCGCCTTGCCACCCGGCATCCCGGTCATCGCCGCCACCAGCGCCCGGGCAAAGCCGGACTGGGTCAGCGCCCAGCCCATGGATGTCGCGGTGCCGATGATGAACAGGATGGCTCCGGAGAGCGAGGCCGTCTCGACCAGGATCGCGCCCAGGCGCCGCCAATCGAAGCTGCGGTAGACGAACAGGCCCATGATGATCGCATAGGCGACGCCCAGCGTGGAAACCTCGGTCGCGGTGGCGATGCCGTCGACGACGGCGGCGCGGATCATGAACGGCAATGCCAGCGCCGGCAGGGCGACGAGGAAGCGGCGGGCGATCTGGCGGAGCCCGGCGCGCGCCACGCGCGGGCCCGGCTCGCGCCGCGCCTGGAGGAACACCACCAGCGCCAGCCCGATCGCGCCGACGAGGGCGGGAAGGAGGCCGCCATCGAACAGGCCGGCGATCGAAACCCCGGTGACGGAACCGATGGTGATCAGCACCAGGCTTGGCGGGATCGTCTCGGCCATCGCGCCCGAGGAGGCGAGCAGCGCCACGAGCCGCCCCGGATCGGCGCCGCGCGCGCGCATCTCGGGAAACAGCGCCGGCGCCACCGCCGCCATGTCCGCCGCCTTCGAGCCCGAAATGCCCGAGACCAGGTACATCGCCGCGATCAGCACGTAGGACAGTCCGCCGCGGACATGGCCGAGCAGCGCGGCGAGGAAATCGATCAGCGCGCGCGCCAACCCGGTCATTTCGATCAGCAGCCCGAGAAACACGAACAGCGGCACGGCCAGCAGCACCAGGCCGGTCATGCCGCTGTCCATCCGGCTGACCACGATGGAGAGCGGAATATGCGTCACCAGCGCGAGATAGGAGAGCGTCGCGGTGCCGAAGGCAAAGGCGATCGGCACGCCGATGCCGACCGCGGCCGCGACGAGGACGACGAAGAAGAGAACGAGATTCCAGTTGCCGAGCCCGACCAGCCACGGGCGGGCCAGGAACAGCGCCAGGGCCAGCGCCACCACTACGGCAATGGCCATCAGCCCGCCCCGCGCCCCGGCGGCGGCGAACAGACGGTGCGCGGCCAGCACCAGCATCAGCACCGCGGCAGCGAGGATCGCGGCCACACGCAGCCCGTCGGGAAATTCCAGCGCCGGGGACGTGATCTGCCACTGCTCGAGCGCATAGTCATAGGCGGGCACGATGATCTCGAGCACGAATACGGCCACCACCGCGGCCGCGAGCGCGTGCAGCCGGGCGGCGAGCCGGGGCCCGGCCAGCGCCACCACCGCGCCGAGCCGCATATGCTCGCCACGAGCGAGAGCAATCACGGCGCCGAGCATTGCCAGCCACAGGAACACCGCCCCGGCGAGTTCGTCCGACCAGACCAGCGGCGCGTCGAACCCGTAGCGCGAGACCACGCCGGCCAACAGCAACGCCACCTCGACGACGACGAGCCCCGCCGCCAGCCACTCGCAGCCCCGCAACAGCCGCCCGATGCCGCCCCGCACGGGCGAACGCACGGGCGGACCCACCGGCCCCGTCACCGCTCAGGCGAGCGCAGCGGCGAGCGCCGCATCGAGCGCGGCGAGCCCGGCCTCGATGTCGGTGCCGAGATCCACCCGCACCGCACGGCGGCCGCGCTCGGCTAGCACCTCGAAATCCCCGCGCGCCTGCGCCGCCAGCACGGCAGCGAAGCCGATCCGGCGTCCCGGCACCGGCAGATCGGGCGCGGACCCGGTGATCTGCACAAACACGCCGCTGTTCGGTCCGCCCTTGTAGGCCTGCCCCGTCGAATGGAGGAAACGCGGACCGAAGCCCGCCGCGGTCGCGACGCCGCGCGCGGCCAGGATACGCTCCCGCAGCCGCCGCAACGCCGCCTCGTGCGGGCCCGAGCGCGCGATGTAGGCCAGCAGCGCCGCGTAATCGCCGGCGGCAAGCCGGGCGAAATGAGCCCGCAGCGCGTCCGTGAGGGTTGCCGGATGGCCGAGCGCGGCGGCGTTGGCCGGGTCGGCGTAGAGGGTCAAGGCACCGGCGCGCAGCAGCGGCTTCTCAGCCGGCACCGCGCCCCCCGCCTCGATCGCCTCCGTCAGCGTCCGCGTCTTCACCTTGCTCGCCTCGACATCGGGCTGATCAAAGGGATGGATACCGAGCATCGCGCCCGCCACCGCGGTCGCGATCTCCCAGCGGAAGAACTCCCCGCCGATCGCCTCCGGCCCGGACAGGGTCAGCTCGATCACCGGATGGCCGCTCTGGCGCAGGCCCTCGATCCGGGCGGCGCGCGCCGCGTCCGCCTCGCTGGCGAGCGCGAGATGAACGAACAGGCGATCCGCACCGTAGCGCTCCGGCGCCACAGGCGGCTCGTCGGCGATGGGGATGATCCCCCGGCCCTGCTTGCCGGTCGATTCGGCGACCAGCTGTTCCAGCCACGCGCCGATGGCGGCAAGGCCCCGCGAGGCCACGATGGTGAGCTTGTCGCGCCCGCCGCGCGTCGCCAGCGCCATCGCCTGGCCGAGCTGCACGCCGGGATTCTCCGCCGGCGGCACCATCGCCCCGCAACCATGGGCCATGCGCGCGGCGCCAGCGAGCAGCGCGGCGACATCGAGCCCGATCGCGGCCGCCGGCACCAGGCCGAAGACGGAGAGCACGGAATAGCGCCCGCCGATCGCCGGATCGCCGAGGAACACGTCGCGGAAGCCCTCGCGCCGGGCGAAGGCTTCCAGCGCCGAGCCGGGATCGGTCACGGCGACAAACCTGCCCGGGGGGACGCGGGTGAGAAAATGGCGCATCAGGAGATCCGGCTCGAGCGTGCCGCCGGACTTGCTGGCGACCAGCACCAACGTCCGTGCCGGATCGATCCCCGCCTCCGCTGCGCGGATCTGCGCCGGATCGGTGGAATCGAGGACGACGAGCCGCCGCTGGGCCGGCAACACCGTGGCCAGGACCTCCGCGCCGAGACTCGAACCGCCCATACCGATCAGCAGCACGTGGGTGATCCCCTCGGCCGCAACGCCCGTGGCGAAGCCGGCGAGGCGCTGCGTGAGCGCGGCGGGTGGGAACGGCGCATCGAGCCAGCCGAGCCATCGCGCCTCGTCTCCGCCGGTCCAGAGTGCGGCGTCGCGAGCCCAGAGGCGGCGGACGTCGCCCGCCTTCCGCCACGCCTCCTGCGCCTCGGCCAGTCCGGGCACAGGGGGCGCCAGGCGCATCGGCACCGCCCCCACCGCCTCGGCACGGCGGCGGGCGACGGCGGCGAAGAGCTTGTCCGCATCCTCGGCGAAGCGGCGCACGCCATCCTGCACCAACTCGGCCGTGATGGCGGAGAGCGAAATCCCGAGCCGTCCCAGCGCGGTGACCACCGCCTCGGCCTCATCGAGGCCGGTGGTGAGCGTGGTGGCGACCCCGCCATGGTCGCGCACCGCCGCAAGCGTCGCCGGCGGCATGGTGTTCACCGTGTCCGGTCCGATCAGCGTATCGACATAGAGCGTGTCCGGGAAATCCTTGCTCTTGGTGCCGGTGGAGGCCCAGAGCAGCCGCTGTGGCCTCGCCCCGCGGGTGGCGAGCGCCTGCCAGCGAGGCGAGGCGATCAGCCCCTGATAGTGGCGATAGGCGAGTTTTGCATTCGCAATCGCAACCTTGCCGGCGAGCCCGCGCAGGGCAGCCGCCTCCTCCTCCGTCGCGCCCGGCAGGCGGCGGGCAACGATCGCCTCCACCGACTGGTCGATGCGGCTGACGAAGAAGCTGGCAACGCTGGCGACCCGGGCAATGGGCCCGCCGCAGGCCGCGAGACCGTCGATATAGGCCTCGGCCACCGCCTCGTAGGCGTCGATCGAAAACAACAGGGTCACGTTGACGTTGATGCCCTCGGCGATCAGCGTCCGGACGGCCGGCACGCCGGGCGCGGTGCCCGGCACCTTGATCATCAGGTTCGGCCGGTCCACCGCCCGCCACAGCGCCCGGGCCTCGGCGATGGTCCCCGCCGTGTCCATGGCGAGATAGGGCGAGACCTCGAGGCTGATGAACCCGTCCGCCCCCGTGGTGGCATCGTAGACGCCGCGCAGTGCATCGGCGGCGCGACGGATGTCGGCGATGGCGAGGGCCTCGAACAGCGCCTCCACCGGCCGGTCCCCCTCGGCGACGAGCCGCGCGAGATCGGCGTCATAGTCGCTGGATTGGCCGATGGCCTTCTCGAAAATGCTGGGATTGGAGGTGACCCCGCGAATTCCGTCCGCTTCGATCAGACGTGCCAGTTCGCCGCTCTCGAGCAAGGGCCGGCTGACGAAATCGAGCCAGACGGACTGGCCGTGGTCGAGCAATTGGCGCAACGGATTGGTCATGCCCCCTCCTTGCCGCCGGCGCGGCGCTGGGCCAGAGGTTTGGCCCGCACCGCGCCGGCACGCAAGCCCGCGCCGACAGTGAAGGAAGGATGCGATGACCGAACAGGATCGGCAGAAGGCCGCCGCCGCCGCCGCCGCCGTGGCGGAGGTGCGCCCGGGCATGGTGGTCGGGCTCGGCACCGGCTCGACCGCGGCATTCATGATCGATCTGCTCGCCGAGCGGGTGCGGGCGGGGCTCTCGATCCTCGCCATTCCCACCTCCGAGCGCAGCGCCGCGCAGGCGCGCCGGACCGGCATTCCGCTGACCGACTTCGCCACCCATCCCGAGATCGACGTCACCATCGATGGCGCCGATCAGGTCGAACTCGGCACGCTCAACCTGATCAAGGGCATGGGCGGGGCGCTGCTGCGAGAGAAGATCGTCGCCGATTGTTCCAAGCGCCTGCTGATCATGGTGGACGCGACGAAGCTCGCCGAGCGGCTTGCCCTGCCGGTTCCGGTCGAGGTGGTGCGCTTCGGCTGGGAGGCGACGGCGCACAAGATCGCCCGCCTCGGTGGCAAAGCGGCACTGCGCCGCGACGCCGCCGGCGCCACCTATGCGACGGATGGCAACAACGCGATCCTGGACTGCGATTTCGGCCCGATCGCCGATCCGGCTTCGCTGGAGCGGGCGTTGCGGGAGATCGTCGGCGTCGTCGAGACCGGCCTGTTCATCGGCCGCGCCTCGGCGGTGCTGGTGGCCGGTCCCGAGGGGGTCCGCCGGCTGGAGCGGACCTGAGGCGGTTACTCCGCAGCGAGCTTCAACGCCGCCGCCTCGGCGCGCAGCCAGACGGCGGTGTCGTGGAACACCGCGCCGCCGTTGGGCAGGCCCGGCTCGTCGCTGGTCAGCACGTTGATGCCCATGCCGCCCTCGAAATCGCTGCCTGGCCAGATGCCTTCGACGACGACGACGCCAGGCTGCATGCCGTCGAACAGCACCACCGGCAGGACCACCTCGCCGCGCGCGTTGCCGAGCCGCACGCGTCCGCCCTCGACGAGGCCGTGACGGGCGGCATCCTCGGGGTGGATACGTGCGACGGGGCGTTGCTCGCGCCGGCGAGAGGTTGGCGTCTCGGTGAAGCTGGTATTGAGGAACTGCCGCGCCGGGGGCGCGATGAGGCGGAAGGGGCGGTCCTCGGTCGCGGCGTCGATCACGGCGGCGTGGTCGGGCAGGCTCGGCATTCCGACATGGTTCGGCCCGAGCGCGGCCCAGTCCGGCGCGAAGCGGAATTTTCCGCCGGCGTGGCCGAACCCGTTGAGGAAATGGCTGTCGGCGAAGTCGGGCTGGGCATCGATCCAGCGCCGCGTCATCACCTCGGCCGCGCCGGGCCAGCCGGAGGCCTGCAGCGTCGCGTCCACCAGCTCCATCGCGCTCATCTCGAAGCCCCGATGGCGCGCGCCGAGCCGCGTGGCGAGGCCCTGCAGCACTTCGTGGTTGGAGCGGCATGCACCCGGCGGCTCGATCAGCTTCGGGCCGATCTGGATGTGGCTGTGCCCGCCGGCCTGGTAGAGATCGTCGTGCTCCATGAACATGGTCGCCGGCAGCACGATGTCCGCGAGCTTCGCCGTCTCGGTCATGAACTGCTCATGCACGGCGACGAACAGGTCCTCGCGCAGAAAGCCACGGCGGACCTTGTTGGAATCCGGCGCCACCGTCGCCGGATTGGTGTTCTGGATCAACATCGCGTGGACCTGCGGCCCGTCGCCGAGTTCGGTCCGATCCCCGCTGAGCACGGCGCCGATGCGGCTCATGTCCATCTCGCGGATGCTACGGTCGCGCGCGTCCAGGCCCTCGATCAGGGTCTTGTCCCAGTGATAGATGCCGCGGTTGTTCCAGAACGCGCCGCCGCCTTCGTGCTGCCAGGCCCCGGTCACGCCGGGCAGGCAGGACACGGCATGCAGGTTGATGGCGCCATTGCGCACCCGCCCGAACCCGTAGCCGACGCGGATGTAGCTGCGTGCCGTGGTGCCGTAGAGCTTTGCGAAAGCCTCGATCTCGGCCACCGAAAGCCCGGTGATCGCGGAAGCCCATTCCGGCGTGCGCATGGCCAGATGCGCCTCGAGCCGCTCGGGGCAATCGGTATAGCGCGCCATATAGTCGCGATCCGCGTAGCCATCGCGAAAGGCGACATGCATGACCGCGCAGGCAAGGGCGGCGTCCGTCGCCGGGCGCGGCGCGAGATGGATATCGGCCACCGCCGCAGTGCCGGTGCGGTAAGGATCGACGACGACGAGCTTCGCCCCCCGCTCCTTCCGCGCGCGGCTGACATGGGTCATGACATTGACCTGCGTGGCGACCGGGTTGCCACCCCAGATCACGATCAGATCCGATCTCGCCATCTCGCGCGGGTCGGGACCGGTATAGCGGCCGGCGCCGGCGATCCAGCCGGTCTCGCACAGGGTCGTGCAGATGGTTGTGTGCTGACGCGAATAGCGCATGACATGGCGCAGCCGGTTGATGCCGTCCCGCTGCACCAGCCCCATGGTGCCGGCGTAGTAGTAGGGCCAGACGGCCTCGCTGCCGTGGCAGGCAGATACGGCGAGAAACTGCTCGGCAATGCGATCCAGCGCCTCGTCCCAGCCGATCTCGCGGAACTGGCCCGCGCCCTTGGGCCCGGTCCGCAGGAGCGGACGCGTCAGCCGGTCCGGGTGGTGGATGCGCTCGGCATAGCGCGCCACCTTGGCGCAGATCACCCCCGCGGTGTAGGAATTCGCCTCCGCGCCGCGAACGGTGCCGATCCTTGCACCATCGAGCACCTCGACCTCGAGCGCGCAGGTCGAAGGGCAATCGTGCGGACAAACCGAGGCACGGACCGCGCGCGCCACACCCTGCATCGTTCG
>JAKAZO010000073.1 GCA_021815825.1 Pseudomonadota bacterium | reverse complement strand
AGCCATGGCCGCCGCTTTCCGATCGTGTCCGCGGAGACCGCCTGCGGGAGAGGATCTGTCGGCACCGGTTGATCCGCGCTCCGATTGAACCAGGGCGTGAACGCTAGCACGCTGTCGCGGAGAAGCCCATGGCGGACATCACCCTCGCCGAGTGGAACGGCAATGTCTGGCTCGTCGCCGGCGAGGCCATGATCGACGACATGCTCGCCAACACCCTCCCGCCCGGCATCTCGATCGAGATTTTGCCCTGCGCCAGCAAGGACGATGTCCTCCGCCTGTGGATCCAGCTCTGCGGCGAGCCCGGCTTCAGCGGGGACCCGTGGCTGATCCACCCGGCGATCGTCGCGCGCATCCGCCGCGCCTCGCCCGACTATCCGGTGTTCTTCTCGCAATGGTCGGCGCTGCTCGATCCCGAGGCGCAGGCGGTGATCGCCGCCGCCGCCGCCTGGGCGAGCGAAAACCCGGACGCGCCGGTGCTGCTCGCCGACTACCGCGCCACCGACGCGCTGCCGGCGCTGGCCGACCTGTCCCGCCTGCGCGCCCAGCTCATCGCCGCCCGGCTGCATGAGGCCGGCATCGGCGCCGAGCGGATCACGCATCTCAGCCGCGACCTCGCCGAGCTGCCGGGCGGGGATACCTCGCCCGCGGCGGACACCCAGCGCATCGACATCATCGTCCACGTCGCCGAGCCCGGAGCGGCGTGACGCGCGCTACTTGAGGGCCGCGAGCAGGGCGTCGAGGTCCGGCTCGGTCGCGTTCTCCTCCGCCGGCGCCTCCGGGGCGTTGAGCCCCGCGAGCAGCTTGTCGAGATCGTCCCCGCCGGCTGGCTCCGCCGCATCCGCCGCCGCATCGGGTGCCTGATCGGCGCTCTCCGCGCTCTCGCCCTCGGCCGTTTCGGTGGCCGGGGCGTCGTCACCGTCGGCGCTCTCGGCTGCCTCCGCCTCCTCGGGCTCCGCTTCGGCAGCGGCCGGCTCGGGCTCGGGCGGCTCGGGCGGCGGCGTCCAGAACCCGGCCAGGCGCCCGCCGCCGAGCCCGTTCAGCCCGCCGAGCCGCACCTCCGGCCGGCCGCGCAGGCTGATCAGCGGCATCACTCCGTAGCGCGCCACCTGCGCGGCCTGGCGCTCGGTGTAGAGACGCTCGGTGCAGGGCAGCGCCACCTGCTCGCCGTCCTCGGCGATATAGACGTAATAGGGAATGTCGCCGACGCCGAGGATCGAGCCCAGCTTCATCTTCGCCCCCTGCTGCGCGAAGCCCTGCGCCAGCAGGAGCCCGGCGATCAGCGCCGGGTGGCCCCACAGCATGCCCGAAAGGCCGGACTGGCGGGTGAACTCCTCGAAGGCGAAGGCGTCGATCGGGTCGGTCTTGCGCCCGTAGGGCATGCGCAGCAGGAAGCGCGGCGTCGCCAGACCGAGATAAGCCGCCTGCGGCAGCGCCTGCAGCGCCGCGAACGCATCCTGGATCAGCGGGTTCTGCTCGTGCATCGGGGTCGCCAGCGGGTCCGGGCCGATGGCGGCGATGAACGGCGCGTTGGCCCCGGCGGCGATCTGCGCGATGCGCCCGAGCAGGTCCGCGTGCGGCGGCGTCAGTTCGAAGCCGTAGAGCCCGAGCACGGCGCTGAGCGGCCCCTGGTGGGCGTCCAGCGCCGGCTGCTCGACCAGCATGCCGTAGAGGCCGGTCTCCTCCAGCGTGTCGGTGGCGGCGAGGTCGGCGGCGAGTTCCTCGGCGGAGACGTCGTAGAGCACGATCTCCATGCGCCCGCCGGTCTCGATGCGCCGGACCAGGAACTCGACACCGCGCCACAGCGCCTCCGCGGTCTGGAAATCGGGGTGATGCAGCACCCGGCGCATCGCCGCGGCGAGCGCGGCATCGACCCGCGCCGTCAGCTGCTCCTGGCGGGCATCGCGCGCCGGCTCGATCAGGGGGCCGACGATGCGGCGCAGCAGCGCGTCCACCGAGCTCTCGGCGGCGGCGGCGGAGGCCGGGCGGCCGATCAGACGGGCGAAATCCGACAGGCGCCGGTCGGTCGCCACCGCGGCGCCGCGCGCACGGCGCGGCGGGCGCGGCAGCGGCGCCTCGCCGCTCCAGGACAGCACCGTCCTGGCCGCCTTCTCGAAGCCCGTCCGGCTGGCGAGGCTGCGGCGCAGGGTCAGCAATTCCTCGAACAGCGGCAGATTGGCCACGATCTGGTCGGGATGGAAATCGTCCAGGCTGGCGATCGGCACCGTCACCGTCCCGTCCTCGGCGAGATCGAGAGCGAGCGACAATTTCATCCGCGCCAGCACGTCGTCGAGCTGATCGACGTCGACCTTGAGCGGCTTGCGGGCGGCCAGCGCGGCGCCGGTCTCGACGGTGCCGGCATTGGCGCGGCCGGAGAAATCGCCGAGTAGCGCCAGACGGAACTTGGCCACCGGGCCAACGGCGCGCGGCGCGCGGCCGAGCTGACCGAAACTCACTTCGTACTGCATGCCGCTCCCCCGGAAAATCTCCCAACCCACGATAGCACGGCTGCGCCGGAAGGCACGCGGCGATGGCGGGCGGCGGCCCCCGCCCGCCCGGCGCGCGCGGCCTCAGTGCGCGGCGGTCGCCTCGCGCACGACGCGCTCGGCGAGCGGGCCGTGGGCCTCGGCGAGATGGTCGAACTGGCGCACATAAGTGCCG
The DNA here is from genome assembly GCA_021815825.1 of Pseudomonadota bacterium. Classification (GTDB taxonomy): domain Bacteria; phylum Pseudomonadota; class Alphaproteobacteria; order Acetobacterales; family Acetobacteraceae; genus JAJZVV01. Next base: position 11,027 of record JAKAZO010000073.1, on the reverse strand, counting down.
AGCCCCATCGTCTGCGACCGCAGCTCGATGATGAAATCGTTGAGCTCGGCCTGCGGCACCAGGGCCTCCACCGTGTCCCAGCCCGGCCAGCCCGGCGTCTCGTTGTAGCCGAGGATGCGCCCGCGCCGACCGGACAGCAGGCGCTGCGCGTTCGGCGTGTATTCGCTCGGCACCGTGACGCTGACATGGTCGATCGGTTCCAGCAGCACCGGGTCGGCCTTGGCCAACCCCTCGGTCATGGCCATGCGCGTCGCCTGCTTGAAGGCCATGTCCGAACTGTCCACCGAGTGGAACGTGCCGTCGACGAGGGTGACGGCGATATCGACCACGACATGGCCGAACGGGCCCGATTTCAGCGCCGCCTCGGCGGCCTCGGCGACGGCGGGGATGTATTGGCGCGGGATCGCGCCGCCGACGATCTTGTCGCGGAAGACGAAGCCCTCGCCCCTGGCCAGCGGTTCGATCTCGATCTTGACGTCGGCGAACTGGCCGTGGCCGCCGGTCTGGCGCTTCAGCCGCGCATGCTGCTGCACGGCGCGGCGGATGGTCTCGCGGAAGGGCACCCGCGGCCGCCGGCTGACGATGCGGACATTGAACACCGCCGCCAGCCGCTCGATCGCCGCGCCGAGATGCATCTCGCCCTGGCCGGCGAGCAGCGTCTCCCCGGTATCGGGCTGATGCTCGATCGACAGCGACGGGTCCTCCTCGATCAGCCGCTGCAGCGCGCCGGAGAGCCGGACATCGTCCTTGCGGTCCTCGGTGGCGATGGCGAGCGCGTGCACCGGCGCCGGCGGAGTGGGAAACGGCAGGTCCGCCCCGGCATCGGCCTCGCCGAGCACCGCCGCGGTCGCCACTCCCTCCAGCCGCGCCAGGGCGACGAGATCCCCGCTCGCCGCCTGCGCCACCTTCGCCGGTTCGCCGCCGACGGTGCGGAAGATGCCGCCGATGCGCACGGCGCCGAAGCTGGTGCCGTCCCGCAGCGGCCCGCGCCAGACCCGGGCGAGCGAAAGCTTGCCGCCCTGGCTGGCATATTGCGACTTGAACACCTGCGCCAGCGGCGCTCCCTCGGTGCCGATGCCGTGGCGCGCGGCGGTGACATCCGGCGCCGGCACGTCGTGGCGCAGGGCCTTCCACAGCCGCCGCACCCCCTCCTGGCGCTCGGCGGCGCCGAACAGCACCTCGACGATGCGGCCCGCGGCCTGGTCCTTCTGCAGCTGGGCGAAAATCTCCGCCGGCGTCGGGGTCACGTCCTCGAGGATTTTTTCCAGCAGGGCGTCATCGTGATCGGCGAGGATCTCCAGCAGGCCGCTCAGCGCCTCCTTCTCCCGCTCGCCGACCGAGGCCGGCATCTGCATCAGTTCGGAGGCCTGGCCGGGACGGTAGCGATAGGCCCGCTCGCTCGCGACATCGACATAGCCGGTGACCGCCTCACCGTCGCGGATCGGCACCTGGCGCAGCACCAGCGGCCGGCGCGAATAGGCCTGCAGCGCACCCAGCGTGTCGCGGATGCGGCCGGTGAAACCGTCGATGCGGTTGATGAAGAGAATGTGCGGCACGTCCTGGTCGTCCAGCGTCTTCAGCAGCGCCGCGACGGTGGCGGCACGCTCGGGCGCGGGGTCGCAGACGACCACGACCAGGTCCGCAGCCGCCACCGCGCACTGCGCCTCGTAGGCGAATTCCACCGACCCGGGCGCGTCGAGCAGCGACCAGGGGTCGCCAAGGAAGCTGCAATGGCCGATGCGCAGCGCGGTGGTCATGGTGCGCGGACGGGCGGGCCGCTTCGTCGGCGTATCGGCGGCGGCGAGCAGGGCGTCGAACAGGGTCGACTTGCCGCTGCCATAGGGTCCGACCAGAGCAACCGAGCGCGGCTGTGGCATGGACGCGGGCATGGCGGCGTTTCCCTTCCGGTTCCCGGGATCTCGTTCGACCCGTTCTGTCGTTCGACCGGGCACCGGCCCGATCCAGTTACGATCTAAGCAGGAATCGGCAAGCCGCGCCAAGGCTGGCGAGGGGGGCGCTACTCCGTCTGCGCCTCGGTCAGGCGCTGCTCGGCCAGCTTGCGCCAGGGGGCGTCTGCCGGGGCCTGGGCGAGGGCCTGGCGGAACAGGCTGGCGGCCTCGGGGACGACGCGGCCGGCGCTGCGGGCGAGGGCTTCCGCGGTCATCGCCGCCAGCGTCGGGTCGAAGCCGGCGGCGAGCGCGTGGCGCCAGGCATCGGCGGCGGCGGCCATGTCGCCGCGCGCATTCTCGGCGTTGCCGAGCAGGATATAGCCCTCACGCGCGCGCGGCGAATGCGGGTCGAGGCCGGCGAGCCTGGCGCGCAGCTGGTCGATCAGCGCGCCCTCCTGCCGCGCCACGGCCAGGCGCTCGGCGAGCGGCGCGCCGGGCATCTGCGGCGAGCCGCCAACCCAGTAGAGCGCGACGGCGGCCAGCGGCACCAGCACCAGCGCCGCCCGCACCGGGCCGCTTCCCGCGGCGGATGGCGCGTCGCGCTCGGTGGTCTCGGCGACGGCGAGCAGGCGGCGCTCGACCTCCAGCACCGCGGCCGCGTGCTCCGCCGGCGGAATGCGGCCCTCGGCGCGGTCGCGCTCGAGCTCGGCGAGCTGCGCCCGGTAGAGCGCCATCGCCGCGCCGCGCCGCCCGCGCAGTGCGGCGGCCCGCCGCAGGGTCAGGCCCAGCGGCGCCAGCGCCACCACGGCCAGTGCGGCGATCGCCAGCCAGATCATGGCGCGCGCGTCAGGCTGGCCAGCCGCGCCCGCTCCGCCTCGGAGAGCGGCGCCGGCGGCGCGGCGCGGCGGCGGAAGGCGAGCCAGCTCGCCAGACCCCCGGCGCCGAGGGCCAGAAGGGGCGAGGCCCAGAGCACGTAGGTCAGCGGCCGGAAGGGCGGGCGCAGGCGGACGAAATCGCCGTAGCGCGCCGTCATCCAGGCGATCACCGCCTTGTCGTCATCGCCGGCGGCGACGCGCTGGCGGATGATGCGGCGCAGGTCGCGGGCCAGTTCGGCGTCCGATTCCTCGACGCTCTCGTTCTGGCAGACGAGGCAGCGCAGCTGCTGGCCGATCGCCTCGGCGCGCAGCTCGCGGGCGCGGTCGGGCATCATCTCGGCGGGATCGCTGACCGCACGCGCCGCGCCCGCCCAGAGCGTGAGCCCGGCGAGCAGGACGAAGGCGCCGGCTCCCATCATCGGGGCGCGCATCACGGATAGGTCCGGAACAGCGGCAGCAGCTGGGACTGCACGACATCCTCGGTCATCGGCCCGGCCCAGCGCCAGCGCACGATGCCCTGGTGATCGACGAAATAGGTCTCCGGCACGCCGTAGACGCCCCAGTCGATGGCGGCGCGGCCGGGCTCGTCGCGGGCCAGGCGGGCATAGGGATTGCCTTTCCGGGCCAGCACGTCCGCGGCCGCCTCGGCGGTGTCCTTGTAGGCGATGCCCCAGATCGGCACACCCGATGCGGCGAGCTGCATCAGTTGCGGATGCTCGATCAGGCAGGGCACGCACCAGGAGGCAAAGAAATTGACCAGCACGGAGCGCCCGGCGCCGAGCAGGTCGGCGCTGCCGAAGCCGGCGGTCGCCGGCGGCTGCGCCGGCAGGGTGAAATCGGGGATGCGCCGGCCGACCAGCGGGCTCGGAATGCCGTGCGGGTCGTAGCTGCCGGCCCGCATGCGCTGCAGCAGGGTGAAGAACGCGACGCCGCCGAGCGCGGCGATGCCGAGCGGGCCAAGCAGCATGAGCCGGCGGCTCAACAGACGCTTCGATGTCTCCACGCGATCCGATCCCTCAGGCCGGCACCGTGGCGGCGGCGTGGCGCGCCGGGGCACCCACGCGCAGGCGCCGGTCCGACAGCGACAGCGCCCCGCCGGCCGCCATCACCAGCGCGCCGAGCCAGATCCAGGGCGCCAGCGGATTGACATGCAGCCGCAGCACCACCGCCCCATCCCGCTCCTCGCCGAGCGCGGTATAGAGATCGCGCAGGAGATTGGTGCGGATGGAGGTGTCGGTGACGGTGTTGCGCTGCAGCGCGTAGCTGCGCCGCGATGGCGTCAGCGTGGCCACCGCCCGTCCATCCCGCGTCACCGTCACCTCGGCGACGCGGGCGGTGAAGTTCGGCCCCGGCGCGTCGTAGAGCCGGCTCAGGGTCCATTGGTAGCCGCCGAGGCCGACGCTCTCGCCCGGATGCAGCGCGACGATGGTATGCACGGCGAGCGACATGCCGGCGACCCCGGCGATGGTCACGCCCATGCCCGCATGGGCGAGGCTGGAACCCCAGACCGAGCGCGGCACGCCGCCGAGCCGGGCGAGGCTCACACCGAGCGGGAGGCGGAACAGGCGGACGCGCTCGACGATCTCGGCAAAGGCGCCGAGCACCAGCCAGGTCGCGCCGGCGAAGGCCAGCGCCGCCAGCGCGTGCCCCAGCCCGTAATCCGCGGTCAGCCCGACCGCGAGCGCCGCCAGCGCCGCCCACCACAGCTTGCGCATGGCCGGCGCCAGCGCCGCGCGCTTCCAGGCCAGCAGCGGGCCGAGGCTCATCACCGCGAACAGCGGGATCGCCAGCGGCAGCACGGTGGCGTTGAAGAACGGCGCGCCGACGCTGATCTGGGCGCCGCCGATCAGATTGGCGAACATCGGGTAGGTGGTGCCGGTGAACACGACCGCGGCCATCGAGCAGAGCAGGATGTTGTTCACCACCAGCGCGCCCTCGCGCGAGACCGGCGCGAACAGGCCCGAGGGGGCGAGCACCGGGGCACGCAGCGCGAACAGCACCAGCGCGGTGCCGATCACCAGCGCCAGCAGGCCGAGGATGAAAATGCCGCGCGCCGGGTCGGTGGCGAAGGCGTGCACCGAGTTGAGGATGCCCGAGCGGACCAGGAACGTGCCGGAGAGGCTGAGCGAGAAGGTGCCGATGGCCAGCAGCACCGACCAGATTTTCAGCGCCTCGCGCTTCTCGACCACGATCGCCGAATGCAGCAGCGCGGTGCCGGTGAGCCAGGGCAGCAGCGAGGCATTCTCCACCGGGTCCCAGAACCAGAACCCGCCCCAGCCGAGTTCGTAATAGGCCCACCAGGAGCCGAGCGCGATGCCGCCGGTGAGGAAGGCCCAGGCGCCCAGCGTCCATGGCCGCACCCAGCGGCCCCAGGAGGCGTCGATGCGGCCCTCGATCAGCGAGGCCACGGCGAAGGCGAAGGGGATCGCGAAGCCGACATAGCCGGCATAGAGGATGGGCGGATGGAAGGCGAGGCCGGGGTCCTCGAGCAGCGGGTTCATCCCCTGACCGTCCATCGGCGGCGGCCAGACGCGGGTGAACGGGTTGCTCTCGATCAGCGCGAAGAGGATGAAACCGGCCGAGCTGGCGCCGAGCACGCCGATGACGCGGGCCCGCAGCGCCGACGGCAGGTCACGCCCGAAGCCGGCGACCACCGCGCCGCAGATCGCCAGGATCAGGCACCAGAGCAGGATCGAGCCCTCGTGGTTTCCCCAGGTGCCGGTGATCTTGTAGAGCAGCGGCTTGGCCGCCTGGCTGTTCTCGACGACGTTGAGCACCGAGAAGTCGGAAACGACGTTGCTCCACACCAGGGCGCCGAAGGCGGTGGCGAGCGCGATCAGCTGGCCCACGGCCAGCCCCGGCGCGGCCGCGATCAGCCGCGCGTCGCCGCGCTGGGCGCCCCACAGCGGCAGCACGGCCTGCGCGATGGCGAGTGCCACGGCGAGCGCGAGGGCGAAATGGCCAAGCTCGGGGATCACGCGCGCTCAGCCCCCGGCCTTGGTCGCTGCCCCGGCCTTTGCTGGCGCGAGCGTGTTCCAGGTCGAGGCCGGCGGCGGCGGCCCGGCCTTCGGGTTCCACAACCCCTTCTGTTTCAGCGCTTCGGCGACATCCTTGGGCATATAGGTCTCGTCATGCTTGGCCAGCACCTCGGCGGCGTGGAAGACGCCATCGCGGCCGAGGGTGCCGAGCGCGACGACCCCCTGCCCCTCGCGGAACAGGTCGGGCAGGATGCCGGAAAACGTCACCGGCACGGCGTCGCGCCCGTCGGTGATGCGGAAGCGGGCCAGCGGGTGGCCGTCCTCGCTGCCGCGCATGACGCTGCCCTCGGCCACCAGCCCGCCCAGGCGGAGCGTGCGGTCCGGCCCGGGATGCTGGGCGGCGAGGTCGGAGGGCAGGACGAAGAACACCAGATTGTCGCGGAACGCCGACAGCGCGAGCGCGGCGGCGGAGCCGACGCCGAGGCCGCAGGCGAGCAGCCAATAGAGCCGCCGGCGCTTGCGCGTCATCGCCGTGCCTCCCGCCGCGCCGGGCGCGGATCCAGCGCCGCCAGCCGGCTCCGCGCCAGCCGCAGCCGGCGCATGGCGGCGAGCCCATAGGCCGCCGGCACCAGCACCGCGAGGGCGTAGGCGGCGACGATGTAGGGCAGATGGGTCATGCCGCCACCTGCACCGCGCCGTCCTCGCGCGCGGCCGCGGCCATCAGCAGGGCGCGGATGCGTCGCTCCATCACCGCCGCGCGGGTGCGCGCGGTGACCAGGGCGGCGAAGACGAGCGTATAGCCGAGCGCGGTGAGGGCGAGCGGCCAGAGCATGCCGAGATACATGCTCGGCGCCCCGGTGAGCGAGATCGTCGCCGGCTGGTGCAGCGTGTTCCACCAGTCGACGCTGAACTTGATGATCGGCAGGTTGACCACCCCGACCAGGGCGAGAATGGCGCCGGCGCGGTAGCCGCGGGTCGGATCGTCGAAGGCGCGGATCAGCGCGATATGGCCGAGATAGAGAAAGAACAGCACCAGCACCGAGGTCAGCCGCGCATCCCACACCCACCACGCGCCCCACATCGGCTTGCCCCAGAGACTGCCGGTGGCCAGGCAGATGCCGGTGAAGGCGGCGCCGACCGGGCCGATTTCGGCCGCCGCCAGATCCGCCAGCGGGTGGCGCCAGACCAGCGACAGCACCGAGCAGACGGCGAGCGCGAGATAGCCGGCGGAGGCGAGCCAGGCGGCGGGGACATGGACATACATGATCCGCACCGCGTCGCCCTGCTGCCAGTCCGCCGGAGCGAACACCAGCCCCCAGACCAGGCCGGCGGCGGTGAGGATCAGCCCGCCCGCGGTCAGCCACGGCTGCAACGCCCCGGCCAGGCGCAGGAAGCGCCCGGGATTGGCGAAGCGGTGCAGGCCACGGCCCGGCGCCTTCGGCGGCACCGGCGCGGCCAGGGAGGAGAGCGCATCCACGGAGCGGAACATAGCCGCGCCCGGCGCCATTTCAAACCCGCCCGGCGAGGCGCTAGACTCGGCGGTCATCGTGGGAGGAGATCCATCATGCTGTTCGCCATCATCTGCACCGACAGGCCCGGCCGCCTTGATCTACGTCAGCAGACCCGCCCGGCGCATCTCGCCTATGCGCAGGCGAACGCGGCGCAGGTCCGCCATGGCGGACCGCTGCTCGGCGAGGACGGAACGCCGCAGGGCAGCCTGATCCTGCTCGAAGCCGCCGACCGCGCCGCCGCCGAGGCCTTCGTCGCCGGCGACCCGTATACGCGCGCCGGCCTGTTCGAGAGCGTGATCATCCGCCCGACGCGAATCGTCTTCCGCGACGGCGCTTTGGTCGAATGAACTTCTGGCTGGTGAAGTCCGAGCCGGAGGCGTTCTCCTGGGAGCAGCAGATCGCCAACGGCGTCGAGCCCTGGACCGGGGTGCGCAACCACGCGGCGAAGAACAATCTCGTGGCGATGCGCCGCGGCGACCGTGCCTTCTTCTACCACTCCAACACCGGCCGCGAGATCGTCGGCATCGTCGAGGTCGTGCGCGAGGCCTATCCGGACCCGACCGCCGAACGCGGGGACTGGGTCGCTGTGGACATGAAGGCGGTCGGCGCCTTGCCGCACCCGGTGAGCCTCACGACAATCAAGGCCGATCCGACATTCTCCGATCTCGCCCTGGTACGCCAGTCGCGGCTTTCGGTATCGCCGGTCGCGCCCGCGCATTGGCGGCGGATCTGTGCGCTGGGAGGATGGGGCGCGTAGTTGTCCCGAAAATTCGGTGGCGGCGGCCATGCGCCGGCGCGCACGGGTCCCAGCACATGGGTCCCAGCACACGGGCCTGGGACGCGACGATTCGTTACGTCCAATACAGATTTTGTATGAAAATCTGTGTTTATCTATGATTTGTTTATATCGATTTCTGAAAAACCATCAGCACGACAACGAACCGCACGGAACGGCGCCCCCGCAGCGCGGGGCGGACGATTCCGCACTGCAATACAGAACTCCGTGACCCCCGAATAGCGGCCGAACTGTGCCCGATTTTATGTTAAATGAGGTGTGCGAAGCGATGATTCTGGCTATAGAGCGCGCCAGGGCAGAAGGAGTTCAACGATGCTGGCGGTGATGAGGCCGGCCCGTGCCGTGATACGCGCCGCCAGGATGTCGAGCGCCGCCACGCTGACGGGCGCCTCTTCCGCGCGCGCCATCGGCTTCCTGCGCTCGTGACGACACCGGTCCTGGCTCCGAGTCCGCCGCCCCCGGCTGCGGTGCAGCAGAGCCGGGCGGAGCGCGTTCTGGCGCCACCCGGTGCGGAACGCCCGAACTGGGGGCAGGCGCGGGCGGCGGCCTGGTCGGTCGCGATCACCGCCCTGGCTGTCGGCGGCGCCGCGCTGGCTGTGGTCTCCACCGGCAGCAGCCTGGCCAGCGTCGGGGCGGTGTGGCCGGCGCTGTGGATTCTGCCGGGGCTGATTGCGCTGCATCTGACCCAATTGTTCCTGGCCGGGCTCGGCTGGCGCAGCCTGTTCGGGCCGGCGCGGCCTGCCGTCGCGGTGTTCTACCGGCTGCGCGTGATCCGCGAGGGGATCGACTCGCTGCTGCCGGTGGCCCAGATCGGCGGCGAGATCGTCGGCGCCCGGTTGCTGGCACGACACCGGGTCGCCGCCGGCGAGGCCGGGGCCAGCGTGATCATCGACGTGACCATCGAATTCCTCACCCAGATCCTGTTCCTTCTCGCCGGGCTCGCCGCGCTGGCCTGGCGGTCGCACCAGGCCACCTGGGGCATTTCGCTCGAAGCCGCGCTCGCCGTCGCCGTCGCCGCCGCGCTGCTGTTGGCGCAGCGCGTTGGCCTGCTGCGCCTGCTCGACGCGCTGCTGCAGCGGATCGCCCAGCGCTGGCCGAGCCTGGCTGCGGCCACCCCGGGCGGCATGCACGCCGCCGCGCTCAGGGTCTATCGCCGCCCAAGGGGCGTCCTCAACTGTGTCCTGCTGCACGTGATCGCCTGGGCACTCGGCACGATCGAGACCTGGGCCATCCTGCACGTGCTGGGCGTCCCCATCGGCCCGGTCCAGGCGCTGGTGATCGAGAGCCTCGGCATGGCCGCGCGCAGTGCCGGGTTCGCGATCCCGGCGGCGCTCGGGGTGCAGGAGGGCGGCTTCGTACTGGCGGTGGTGGCGGCGGGCGCCGCCGCGTCGGCGGGGCTGCCGCTGGTGCTGCTCAAGCGCGCGCGGGAAGTGTGCGTCGGCCTGATCGGCATCGGCCTGTGGCGCATCCGCCTCCGGTCCGCGCGGGCGTGAGCTACGGCGCAGCCGTTCTGGACGGGCTCGAGTTGGCCGTGGTGCTGGCATGGGTCTGCGGCATGCTCGCCGTGGCGGCCGGCGTGCTGGCGGTGCATCGCTTCGCCGCCAGGCCGACCGAGCCGCCGGCCGCACGCCCGCCGGTGACGGTACTCAAGCCGCTCTGCGGCGACGAACCGCGGCTCGACGAGGCGCTGGTCTCGGTCTGCCGGCAGGCCTATCCGGCGTTTCAGATCGTCTTCGGCGTCCATGACGCCGAGGATCCGGCCCTGCACGCGGTGCGCCGGCTGCAGGCGCGCTTCCCGGACTGCGACATCGCCATCGCCGTCAACCAGGCGATGCACGGGCAGAACCGCAAGATCTGCAACCTCATCAACATGCTGCCCTGGGCGAAGCATGATGTTCTGGTGTGCTCGGACAGCGATCTGCATCTGCCGCCCGACTATCTGGACCGGCTCGTCGCCGCCCTGGAGGTGCCGGAGACCGGCCTGGTGACGACACTCTGCGTCGGGTTGCCGACCGCGCCCGGGCTCGGCGCCCGGCTCGGCGCGATGCAGATCAGCTATCTGTTCCTGCCCGGGGCGCTGATGGGCCGGGCGCTGGGGCGGCAGGACTGTCTCGGCACGACGATGGCGCTGCGGCGCGAGACCCTGGCGCGCGTTGGCGGGCTGCAGGCCCTGGTGCGGCATCTCGCCGATGACAACGTGCTGGGCCAGCTCGTTCGCCGCCTCGGTCTGCGCGTCGGCCTCGCCGATACGGTGCCGGCGACCGCGGTGCCGGAGCCGTCCATCGGTCTGGTCTGGAGCCACGAGCTGCGCTGGGCGCGCACCATCCGCGCGCTGGAGCCGCTCGGCTTCGCCGCCTCGGCGCTGCAGTTCCCTCTGTTCTGGGCCATGCTCGCCGGCGTCCTGAGCGCGGGATCGGGCTGGTCGCTCGGCCTGTTCGCCGCCGCCCTGGCGCTGCGTGCCGCCGCCGCGCGCGCGATCGGCCGGACCTTGGCCCGCCGCCGCGGCGCGCCGGTGACGCCCGCGCCCATCTGGCTGATGCCGCTGCGCGACCTGCTCTCCGTGGCCGAGATCGCGGCCAGCTTCCTCGGCGGGCGGGTGAGCTGGCGCGGCCACGCGCTGCACGCCGACCGCGGCCCGGCGCCGGCGTCGTATCTGGACGAGGCGGCGGATTGACGGGCCGGCGGTGACGCTGCGATCAATGCAGGTTTCCGGTGTGTCGCCAGACGATATCGCCCTGGCGCGGGCCGCCGGATATCTGTTCCAGCGTCATGCTGTCTTCGGCGACCGCGTGGGGGATATATCCGAGGTCGAGGAGACTTGCCCATAACGTCTCCAGAGCGGCCCCGGCCCGCTCCAGGAACGTGGCGTCGTGTTCCAGCAGAAGAACAGGGCGGAATCGCTTGAGCGTCGCCCCGGCCCCGGCGATCAGGGCCGCCTCGTAGCCCTCGATGTCCGCCTTGATGAAGTCCACACGGGC
>JAKAZO010000072.1 GCA_021815825.1 Pseudomonadota bacterium | reverse complement strand
GCCCTGGGAAGAGCGGCTGGCCTTCGCCGAGCCGCTGCTCACCGCCGACAGCCTCGCCGCCGCGCTCGATCGGCTGGCGGCCAGGCTCTGCGCCCGGCTGGAACGGGCCGGGCGCGGCGGCGGGGCCTTCATCGCCACGTTCACCCGCGTCGATGGCGCGGAGGAGGAGATCACCGTGACGACGGCGCGGCCGGTGCGCGAGGCGGCCTGGCTGCTGCGGCTGCTGGCGGAGAAGCTGGGGCGTGTCGATCCCGGCTTCGGCATCGAGGCGATCCGCCTCGCCACCGCCCGGCTGGCACCGCTCGGCGCGGCGCAGGCGGCGCTGCTCGGCGGCGCCGGGATGGACGAAGCGCCGGGCGGCAAGCTGGCGGCGACGGTCGATCTGCTCGCCAACCGGCTCGGCCCGGCCAGTCTGTGGCGGGCGCAGCCATGGCCGAGCCACGTGCCGGAGCGCGCCCTGCGCCCCGCTCCACCCCTGTCCCCCTCTGCCCCATGGCCGCGCCTGCCGCCGCGCCCGCTGCGCCTGCTCGCCCGGCCGGAGCCGATCGAGGCCACCGCCCCGGTGCCGGACGCGGCGCCGCTGCAATTCCGCTGGCGCGGCGCCCTGCACCGCGTGCGCGCGGCGAGCGGCCCCGAACGCATCGGCGCCGAATGGTGGCACCACGCCCCGCCAGGCCCGGCGGAGCGCAGCGTGCGCGACCGGCTGCGCGACTATTACCGCGTCGAGGATACCGAGGGCGCCCGGTTCTGGGTCTTCCGCGCCGGGCTCGAGGAACGGCGGCGCTGGTTCCTGCACGGGATTTTCCCCTGATGGCGGTCCCCTCCGATGACAGTCTACGCCGAACTCGCCACCGCCAGCGCCTTCTCCTTTCTCCACGGCGCCTCGCACGCCGAGGAGTTGGTGGAGACCGCGGCGGCGCTCGGCCTCGCCGGGCTCGGCCTCGCCGACCGCAACACCGTGGCCGGCGTGGTCCGCGCGCACGAGGCGGCGAAGCGCACCGGGCTGCGCCTGGCCGTCGGCGCGCGGCTGGTGTTCCGCGACGGCACGCCGGACATTCTCTGCTATCCCGAGGACCGCGCCGCCTGGGGGAGGCTGACGCGGCTGCTGACGGCGGGCAAGCTGCGAGCCGGGCCGGGCCAGTGCGCGCTCGATCGCGCGGACCTCATCGAGCACGGCGCCGGCAGCGTGCTGATCGTGCTGCCGGCGGCGATGCCGGAGATCGGGATGCTGCGCCAGCTCGCCGCGGCCTTTCCCGCCGCGGTGCATCTGGCCGCGCACCGCCGCTATCAGGCCGACGACGCCGCACGGCTGCGCGCGCTCGCCGACCTCGCGGCCGCGGCGCGAACGCCGCTCGTCGCCGTCAACGACGTGCTCTACCACGCCCCCGCACGCCGCCCGCTGCAGGACGTGCTCACCTGCATCCGCGCCGGCTGCCGCATCGAGGAGGCCGGATTCCGCCTCGCCGCCAATGCCGAGCGCCATCTCAAGCCGCCGGGGGAAATGGCGCGGCTGTTCGCGGCCCACCCCGCGGCGCTGACCCGGACGACCGAGATTCTCGCCCGCTGCCGCTTCTCGCTCGATGATCTCACCTACGAATATCCCGACGAGCCGGTGCCGCCCGGCCGCACGCCGGATGCGCATCTCGCTGATCTCGCCTGGCAAGGCGCCGCGCGGCGCTTTCCGCACGGTATGCCCGCGGCCGTGCGCGAAACCCTGGCCAAGGAACTGCGCGTCGTCGCCGCGCTGAACTACGCGCGCTATTTCCTCACCGTGCACGACATCGTGGCCTTCGCGCGCGGGGCTGGCATTCTCTGCCAGGGGCGCGGCTCGGCGGCGAATTCGGTGCTGTGCTACTGCCTCGGCATCACCGCCGTCGATCCGACCGAGATCGACCTGCTGTTCGAGCGCTTCGTCTCCGCCGAACGGCGCGAGCCGCCGGATATCGACGTCGATTTCGAGCATGAGCGGCGCGAGGAGGTGATCCAGTACATCTATCGCCGCTACGGCCGCCATCGCGCCGGCATCGCCGCCACCGTGATCCATTACCGGCCGAAACTCGCCATCCGCGAGGTGGGAAAAGTCTTCGGCCTGGCCGAGGACGCGACCGCGGCGCTGGCCACGCAGTCCTGGCACGCGGGGGATGAATTATGGCCCGATGCGCGCGTGCGTGAGGTCGGGCTCGACCCTGGCAGCGTGCCGGTGCGCCACGCCGTCGCGCTGGCGCGCGAGCTGGTCGGATTTCCGCGCCATCTCTCCCAGCATGTCGGCGGCTTCGTGCTCACCCGCGGCCGGCTCGACGAGACCGTGCCGATCGGCCCGGCGGCGATGGCGGAGCGCAGCTTCATCGAGTGGGACAAGGACGATATCGACGCGCTCGGGCTGATGAAGGTCGACGTGCTGGCGCTCGGCATGCTCACCTGCATCCGCAAGGCGTTCGCGCTGATCGGCCTCGACGATCTCGCCGCGGTGCCGCGCGAGGATGGCGCCGTCTATGCCATGCTCTCGCGCGGCGACAGCGTCGGCGTCTTTCAGGTCGAGAGCCGGGCGCAGATGAACATGCTGCCGCGCCTGCGGCCGCGCGAATTCTACGATCTCGTCATCGAGGTCGCGATCGTCCGCCCCGGACCGATCCAGGGCGACATGGTGCATCCCTATCTGCGCCGCCGCCAGGGCAAGGAGGCGGTGGCGTTCGCTTCGCCCGCACCCGAGCACGGACCGCCGGACGAGCTCGTCCGCGTGCTCGGCCGCACCCTCGGCGTGCCGCTGTTCCAGGAGCAGGCGATGCGCATCGCCATGGTGGCGGCGCGCTTCACGCCGGAGGAGGCGAACCGGCTGCGCCGGGCGATGGCGACGTTCCGCCATGTCGGCACCATCCACACCTTCGCGGTGAAAATGATCGAAGGCATGGTGGCGCGGGGCTATCCGCGCGACTTCGCCGAGCGCTGCTTCCGCCAGATCGAGGGCTTCGGCACCTATGGATTTCCCGAGAGCCACGCGGCGAGCTTCGCGCATCTCGTGTATGTCTCGGCGTGGCTGAAATGCCACCATCCCGCGGCCTTCGCCTGCGCGCTGCTGAATTCGCAGCCGATGGGATTCTATGCACCGGCGCAGATCGTGCGCGATGCGCGCGCGCACGGCGCGGGGGTACGCGGCGTCGATGTCAATGCCAGCGCGTGGGACTGCACGCTGGAAGCCGGCGCGCTGCGGCTCGGCCTGCGCCTGCTCGACGGCTTCCGGGCGGACTGGGCGGCGCGGCTCTGCGCTGCGCGCGGCAACGGCTTCGCGAATTTCGCCGCGCTCGCTGCCGCCACCTTGGTCAACCAAGGCCTCCCGCGCGCGGCGCTGGAGGCGCTGGCGGAAGCGGACGCGATGCGCAGCCTCGGGCTCGATCGCCGCGCCGCGCTGTGGCAGGTGCGCGGCCTCAGCGGCCAGGCCGCGCTGCCGCTCTTCGCCGCCCTGCCCGAGGCGGTGCGCCCGGCGCGGCTGCCGGAGATGAAGCTGGCCGAGCACGTGCTCGCCGATTACCGGACGCAGGGCCTGTCGCTGAAGTCCCACCCGATGCGCTTCCTGCGCGCGGAGCTGGCGCGTGAAGGCGTGCGCAGCTGCGCCGAGGTGATGCAGGCGCCGCACGGCACCGCCCTGCGCGTCGCCGGGCTGGTGCTGGTGCGCCAGCGCCCGGGCAGCGCCGCGGGGGTGGTGTTCCTGACCATCGAGGACGAGAGCGGCGTAGCCAACATCGTCGTCTGGCCGACGCTGGTGGAGCGTTGCCGCCGCGCCATCGTCGCCGCGCGGCTTCTGGAGGTGGCGGGACGGGTGCAGCGCTCGGAGGAAGGCATCGTGCATGTCATCGCCGAGCATCTGCACGACCGCAACGCCGCCCTGCACGGCCTCGCCGGCAAGGCGATGGCGCGAGCGGACGAATTGCCGCGCCCGCGGCATTTTCATTAGCGCAGGGCCAGAGAGCAGAGCCAGGCGCCAACCGCCTGAAGCGGGTGCTGGCATCAGGCCACTGGTCTTGTGGCGTGCAGGCCTCTGCGTCTGGCGCAGGGCGCCTCATCGCGGTCCGATTGGCTGCAACGGGCTGCGGGACGGGCCTGTGGATATCGTTATCCACAGCCTGTTGAAAAGTAGCATCAAGAAGTCTAGCCAAGTGATTCTAAAGACTCGCGATCCAACCGCAAATCACGAGCCCATTGCGCTGAGTCGAACGGTTCGAGAGGGTGAAGCTGGGACGAGCGAACATTGTGGCGGCCGGCGAGCTTCCACGCCGTCGCGAGTGTTTGTCGTATCGTCTGCTACCTACGGTTAATTTTCTGCTTCCTAACGCACGCATGAGCTGTTAAGAAGTGCCCACCATTGAATGCCATCCGGCAGGCAATCGAGAGGGAACAGCGACGATGCGCGAATTTCTATCCCTGGACGCACTCATTCGCGCCCGGTTGCAGAAATGGCCCCAACGTCCGCCGGGTTTGAAGGAGCGCGGCAACGGCGCTGACACCTGGATGCGCGGGCGGCCGAGCGACGTGACCGCGCGCTGCTTCCCCTTCCTGAAGGTGCCCGGCAGCAACCGGCTTCGCACCCTGCCCGACGGGCTGTGGCTCAATTTCGGCGGCACGCCTGAGGAAGCTTTTGTGGATATCTTTGCAATCGAGGCCTGTGGCTCGTTGCAGAACCTGCTCGACAAGCGCTCCCGCTTCGCCCCCAGTACGCATTCGCTGCTGGCGGTCTGCCCGGTGCCGTGGCTGCTGACGCCGGTGATGCCAGGCGACCCCACGCCGCGCTGGAAGGCCAGTGGCGTGCTGCGCCAGGAACCGGTGATCCCGCTCATTCTGCCGGTGCGTGACGTGCGCGTGCTCTACGGGCTTAAAAAGACGCATTATCAGGGCTTTGTCAGCAGCCAGGTACCGCAGCCGCACGAATATTTCGCGCCCATGGAAACGCTCATCGCCGAGGACAGCGACCAGAACCCGGCACTGCGCGCCCTCGTCGCGCGCGCCTCGGTAGCGGGAAACTTTCTCGATCAGGCCTGATCGGCGACGCCGCACGTCGGCGATGTCTCGGCGCGCAAGCGCCCCATCCCGGCTTGCCGCCGCCCCCGCCGTCGTCGACAATTCTCCGCATCGAGCTTCGATAGGAGAGTGAGACGATGGGTTCGCAGATCGAGATCGCCGCAGCGGACGGCAGCCGGTTCGACGCCTATTGCGCCCTGCCCCGCGCCGGCAGCGGTCCGGCGATCGTGCTGCTGCAGGAGATATTCGGCGTCAACGCGCATATCCGCGCGGTGGCCGATCTCTGGGCCGAGGAAGGCTATGTCGTCCTGGCGCCCGACCTGTTCCGCCAGATCGCCCCGCGCATCGAGCTTGGCTACACCGAGGCCGACGTGCAGCAGGCCTTCGCCCATCTGCAGCGCCTCGATATCGGCCTGGCCGTTTCGGACATTGCCGCCACTGTCGCCCATGCACGCGGCATGGAGGCGGTGACGCCGGGTGCCGACGGGCAACGGCGCGTCGGCGCGCTCGGCTTCTGCCTCGGCGGGCGGCTCGCCTTTCTCGCCGCCGCGCGCGCGGGCGTGGACTGCGCGGTGAGCTATTACGGCGTCGGCATCGAGGGCCTGCTGGACCAGGCGCCGTCGATCACCTGCCCGCTGGTGCTGCATTTCGGCGCGCAGGACAAATACACGCCGCCGGAGGTGATCGCCCCGATCCGCGCCGCCTTCGCCACCCGCAGCGATGTCGAGATCTACGTCTATGGCGAGGCCGGGCACGGCTTCAACCGTCCCGGCGCGCATTTCCACAAGCCCTCGGCGATGATGGCGCATACGCGCTCCCTCGCCCTGTTCCGCCGCGTCATGGGGCCGCACTACGATCTCTCGGCGCTGTGGGACAAGCATTGCGAATACGAGTTCGCCACCCGCAACGTGGACGACACGATGGCGACGATGGTGGCCGAGCCGTACGTGAACCACATCCCGACCATGACCGGCGGCTACGGCCACGCGCAGCTGCGCCGCTTCTACGCCAACCACTTCATCTTCTCGAACCCCGCCGACACGAAGCTGGTGCCGGTCTCGCGCACGGTCGGGGTGGATCGCGTCGTCGATGAAATGCTGTTCTGCTTCACCCACGACCGCGAGATCGACTGGATGCTGCCCGGCATCGCGCCGACCGGCAAATATGTCGAGGTGCCGCTGATCGCGATCGTCAATTTCCGCGGCGACCGGCTTTACAACGAGCATATCTACTGGGACCAGGCCTCGGTCCTGGCGCAGATCGGCCTGCTCGACCCGGCGCGCACGCCGGCGGTGGCCGGCATCGAGACGGCGCGCAAGCTGATCGACCCGTCGCTGCCGTCCAATACGCTGATGCGGCGCTGGGCCGGGTCCGAAGGCGCCAGCGGCGGGTAGTCTGCCGCGCCGGCCTCAGGCCGCCTGTTCGAGCGTCGGGGCGACATCCATCAGTGTCACCCGACGCAGGTCGCGGGCCTCGGTCCGGTCGTCATAGCCGCGGCCGCGATGCAGCGTGCAGCGATTGTCCCACATCACCAGGTCGCCGACGCGCCAGCGATGGACATAGACCGCCTCGCGCGGCGTCGCGTGCTCGATGAGGTCGCGGATCAGCATCAGCGCCTCCGGCACCGGCCAGCCGACGATGCGCCCGATATGCGAGGCGAGGAACAGCGAACGCCGCCCGGAGCCGGGATGGCGCCGCACCAGGCGCTGCGGCACCGGGGCGAAGCGCTCGCGCTCCTGCTCGCTGAACTCGGCGAAACCGAGCTGAGCGCGGGAGAACAGCAGCGAATGCTCGCAGACCAGGGTCTCCACCCGCGCCTGAACCGAAGCCGGCAGCGTATCCCAGGCGTGGCGCGTGTCGGCGAACTCGGTCTCCCCGCCCGTGCTCGGCACCACGCGCGCATGCAGCAGGGAGTATTTCGCCGGCGTCGCCTTGAAGCTGCTGTCGCTGTGCCACAGCCGGTTGCCGAGATTGAACATGCGCCTGCGGTCGTCGGCGGCGAGAATCCGGCCCTGCTCGTCGAGATTGGAGATGTCGTTCATGCGCGCGTGCTTGAGCCGCCTTCGGTGCAGCTCCACCGTCGCCGGCTCGGCCTCCAGCGGGCCGAAATCGAGGCCGATGGCGAGCTGCTGGTCGTCGTCGATGTCCTGGCCGCGGAAGACCAGCACGGCATAGCGGTCCATCGCCGCGGTGATGGCGTCGCGCGCCTCGGCCGTGAGCGGCCGGCGGAGGTCGAAACCCTCCGCTTCGGCCGTGAAGATCGGGTGCAACGGCTTGAATATGAAGGACATGGCCGTGTCCCATCCGGTGCGCCGGTCAGGAGGCGAGGAAGCCGCCATCGACGGCGAGCGTGTGGCCCGTGGTCAGCGAGGCGGCCGGGCTGGCGAGGAACAGCACCGCGGCGGCGACCTCCTCGGCCTCGCCGATGCGCCCGAGCGGCATGGTGGCGAGCAGCCGCGCCCGCACCGCCTCGTCGGCGAGCAGGCCGGCGGTGAGGTTGGTGCGGATCCAGGTCGGCGCCACGGCGTTGACGCGGATGCCGGACGGGCCCCATTCCACCGCCTGCGCCCGAGTCAGATTGACCAGGCCGCCCTTGCTCGCGTGATAGGCCGGGTTCGGGTAGAGGCCGCCCGAGAGCCCCATGATCGAGGCGATGTTGACGATGGCGCCGCCGCCGCGCTTCAGCATCTCCCGCGCCGCGGCCCGGGCGCAGAAGAAGGCGCCGCTGAGATTGACGTCGATGACGCGCTGCCAGTCCGCCACGCTGACCTCGAGCGAGGCGCCACGGATAGCGATGCCGGCGTTGTTGACCAGGATGTCGACCCCGCCGCACTCCGCGCCGATGCGCCCGAAGGCGGCATCGACCGCGGCGGCGTCGGTGACGTCGAGCGCGATGCCAAGGCCGCGCGGCTGGAGTTCGCCCGCCAGCGCCTCAGCGGCCGCAAGATCGGTGTCGGTGGCGACGACGCGCGCGCCGGCTTCGGCGAGCAGGCGCGAGCAGGCCGCGCCGATACCACCGGCCGCGCCGGTGACGACGGCGACCTTGCCGCCAAGATCGAACAGTGATCGCAACTGCGCCATGTCGGCGTTTCTCCCCCGCGTTGATGGCACGCAGTGTGCCACATCCGCGTGCCGGCGCGATGCCGGCACGCGCAGAGCAGGGTCGAAATCAGGATTTCGTCGGCGTGTAGTCCGTCACCGCATCCGGGGTCGGCAAATCCTTGGTGGACCAGCCGCCGCCGAGGGAGCGGACCAGCCGGACATTGGCCTGGAGCACCTGCGTCTCGATCGCGATCACCTGCCGGCGCGCATTCAGCGCCGCGGTCTCGGCGATCTCGACATCGAGGTAATTGATCTGCCCTTCGAGGAACGCCTTGTAGGAGAGGTCGTAGTAGCGGGTGGCGTCGTCGGCGGCCTCGCGCTCGGCGGCGGTGGCGAGGGAGAGGTTGTTGAGCAGCGCCAGCTGGTCCTCGACATCCTGGAAGGCGCGCAGCACCGTCGCGCGGTACTGCTCGGTGTAGTCACGCAGATCCGCGTAGCTCTGGGCCAGCGCGGCGTGGCGGAGCCCGCCCTCGAACAGCGGCAGGATGTAGCCGGGCCCGACGGTCCAGAAGCTCAGCGGCAGGCTGAAGAGCTCCGCCCCCAGCGAGTTCTCGAAGCCGCCGACCGCGCCCAGCGTCAGCGAGGGGAAGAAGGCGGCGCGCGCGACACCGACGATCCGGTTCGCCGCCGCCACCCGACGCTCCGCCGCGGCGATGTCCGGACGGCGCTGCAGCAGCGTCGCCGGCACGCCGGTCGGCGTGTTCGGCAGCACCAGCGTGAGCGCGTCGACGCGGGGGATGGTGAACACCGAGGCCGGCTGGCCGACCAGGGTGGCGATGGCGTGCTCGACCAGCGCCCGCTGGGCGATGATCTGCGCTTCCAGCGAGCGGGCGCTGTCGAGATCGAGCTTGGCCTGGGCCATATCGATCCCGGAGGCGATCTTGCCGGCGTAGCGGGTCTGCACCAGCTTGAAATTGCCGGCGTAGGCGAAGCTGGTATCGGCGAGCAGCTTGATCTGGGCGTCGAAACCGCGCAGCAGCGCGTAGTCGTTGGCGAGTTCCGCCTCCAGGCTCAGCCGCACATTCTCGAGCTCGGCCGCCGTCGCCTGCGCTTCGGCCTGCGCGGCGGCGATCTGGTTGTGGACCCTGTCCCAGAGGTCGATCTCGTAGCTGGCCTGCATATCGAGGATATTGTCGCCGAACTGGTTCGGGTAGAGCCCCGGCCGGCGGCGCGGCGCCTGCTGCGATTGCTGGTACGAGGTGTTCGACCCGCCCACGGAGATGAACGGGAACAGGCCGGAATTGACTTCCGCGACGTAGGCGCGCGCCGAATCGTAGTGCGCCACCGCGCTCGCGAGGTCCGGGTTGGCGGCGATCAGGTCGCCCTCGAGCCGGTTGAGCAGCGGGTCGCCATAGGCCTCCCACCACGGTCCGCGCGGCAGCGTGTCCGACGGCACCGCCTTCTGCCAGTGCCCGCCGCTCTTGTAGGCGGCAGGGATCGGCGTCAGCAGCGCCGGCGGGTCGTAGGTCGGCGCCAAATCGCAGCCGGCAACGGCCGCCAAGCTCGCGGCGGCGAGGCACGCCCCGATGCGAACCCTCACTGCCGCGCCTCAGACGCGCGCGCGGCCTCGGAAACCTGCTCGTGCTCGGCCGGGGTGTGCCCCGGCGGCGTGGTCTTGTCCCCCATCACGCGCACCAGATCCCCGGTCTGGATCGAGTCGGGAGGACTGTCGATGACGCGATCGGCCGTCGCGAGGCCGGCCACGATTTCGACCGTCGCGCCCATGTCGAGGCCGATCTGGACATTCTTCATCACCACACGGTTTGTCGCGTCCAGCGTCGCGACCTGCAGCCCGTGCTCCTGGAACACGAGTGCGCTGACCGGCACGCGCAGGGCATCGGCGTCCGCCGGCAATTCGAAAAAGATCTGGGCGTAGGTCCCGGGCACCAGCTCGCCGGCCGGGTTGGGCGCGTGCAGTTCGACGAGCAGGGTGCGGGAACTGGTGTTGATCGCCTGCGCCGTCGTCGCCACCGTGGCGGGGAAGCGCCGGCGGGGGAATTGCGGCAGCGCGAGTTCCGTCTTCATCCCGACCTTGATCTGGGCGGTGTAGGCCTGAGGCACCAGCACGTAGACGCGCATCTCGTGCACGTCGGAGACCTCGAACATCTCCGGCCCGACGCCGCTGCCGACATTGATCAGCGCGCCGACATCGGTCTTGCGGGCGGTCACGACGCCGTCGAACGGGGCGATGAGGCGCTTGAACCCCTCGAGCGCGGCGAGCCGGCTGACATTGGCCTGCGCCGCCTCCGCCGCCGCCCGGGTGGCGGCATAGGTCTGCACCTTCACGTCGGTGTCCTGGCGCGAGACCGCGTCCGCGTTCACGAGCTTCTGCCAGCGCTGCGCGGTGATGTCGGCCAGCTTGAGGTTGGCCATGGCGGTCTTGAGGTCGCCCTTGGCGCGCTCGTACTCCTGATCGAGATCGGGCGCATCGATCTCGCCAAGCAGATCGCCCGCCTTGACCAGCGCGCCGTAATCTTTGTACCACATTTTCAAATATCCCGGTACGCGAGCGTAGATCGGCGCCGTGTACCAGGCCTGGATATCACCGGGCAAGACGAGTTCGTTCGGCTTCGTGTCGCTGACCGGCTTCACCACCGAGACGGTGGGCACGGCCGCCGCGTCGGTGACGCGGGTCAAGACCCGGTCGGCATGGAACCGGTCCAGAATCCCCGACACGGCGATCGCCGCCACCGCGGCAAGGCCCGCGAGCCCGATCAGAAGCCCCCGTTTTGACCTTCGCGGCCGCACTTCGCTTGTCTTCACCATCTGCTCCCAACGCCTGGCCAGACACGACCGAGCCTAACACCGGGCGCGCCCGCCCAGGACGCATGAATTATCACACGCATGAATTACCACACGTATCCCTTGCACCACGCGGGACCGACCCCGCGCGTGACTCACCCCTGCCTTGCGGCGCCGCGTGCTGAGGAAGGCGCGTGGAAGGTCGCGGGTATCCCCCGGCGCCTCACGAGCGTCGGCGGGCAGAGGGCTTTAATCCGCCGCACGGCCCGCTCTCAAGCTCGAAATCATAATGTTTCCTTCAACCAAGCGAAAGCACGTTCTCGCCCGCCCGTCCCGCGGCCAGCGCCGGACCTTGCCGCTGGCAGGCGAGCTCGATGAGGCAGCCCGGCCCGGCATCGTCGATCCTGAGGCCGAAGCCGTGCAGCTTGGCGATCGCCGCGACCAGGCTGAGCCCGAGTCCGCTGCCCTCGACATGGCGGCTGCGGTCGGAGCGGTAGAAGCGCTTGAGCACGGCCGCGCGCTCCGCCGGCGCAATGCCCGGGCCGGTATCGCGCACCACCAGCACCGGCCCGGCGGGGTCGGCGCGCAGCCCGAGGGTGACCACCCCCCCGGCCGGGGTGAACTTGATGGCGTTGCCGACCAGATTCGCCACGGCCTCGATCAGCAGCGCGTAATCGCCGGCGACGGGCTCGACCGGCACGGCCTCCAGCCGGAAGCCGATCGGCTTCTCCTCCGCGATCGGGCCATAGAGGTCCGCGATCTCCTGCACCAGGGCGTAGAGGTCCACCTCGGCGAAGCCGCTGCGGCGGCGCCCGTTCTCGATTTCGCTGATGCGCAGCAGCGCGGTGATGATGGCCAGCGCCTGGTCGAGTCCGGCGATGGCGCGGTCGATCGCGTCCTGCATCTGCGGCGGGGAGTGGGCGCCGTCGCGGCTGCGCTCCAGGCGCACGCGCACGCGTGAGAGCGGGGTGCGGAGATCGTGCGCGATGTCCTCGCCCACGCCCTTGATCTCGTCGAGCAGCCGGGCGATCTCGTCGAGCATGTGGTTGACGCTGTTGGCGAGCTGATCGATCTCGTCGCCGGTGGCCCGAACCGGCAGGCGCTCGCCGAGATCGCCGCCCATGATGCGTTCGATGCGGGCATGCATCCCCTTGATCCGGCGCATGGTTCGCAAGCTGAGGAGGGCGCCCGTGGCGAGCGCCAGCAGCAGCGCCGGCAGTACGCCCCATTTCAGCACCCGGAGCACCACGGAGCGCAGTTCGCCGAGCTCGGCGCTGTCGCGCGCCAGCACCAGGATGCGCCCGTCCGCCATGGCGCGGGCCACCGCGCGCACGTCCGCGGTCTGGGTGCCGTCCGGGCCGGGGATCTGCACCTCGGCGGCATAGGCGCGGCCATCCGCGGGCAGCCCCGCCGGCAGAAGCTGCAGATTGCCGGCCAGCAGCCGTCCGTCCGGCCCGAACGTGGCGGCGAAGGTCAGCCGGTGCAGCCCGTCCCCCAGCCGTGTCCCCAGCAGCCAGGCCAGACGCTCGGGCGGCCCGTCCGCGGCGGCCTGGGCCTGACGGACCAGGAAGGCGTCGATTCGCGCCGTCTCGACCACCGCGGTCTGCCAGTAGATCACGGCGAACAGCGGCAGGGTCGAGAGCACGAAGGCGCCGCCATAGGCCAGCGCCAGCCGGAACGCGGCGGTGCGGAACAGATCCGGCAGCCGCCAGCGGCTCCCCTTGACTACGCCTCTTGCATCCATCGGTCCGTTCTCCCGCGCCGACACCGCCCATGCCAGATTCCGTGAGAGCTGAATGAACGAGGCTTTAGTGGCGTCATGGTGACGAATGCGGTCTAGATGCGCCGTCTTTGCCCGTCTTGCCACCTGCGCACCGCCCCGGTCCGCGGCGGGGAGGCATCCGGGCCACGTGCGGGGGCCATGATGCAGACCGAGAACCTGAAACTGGGGGCGCAGCCGACGCCGCAGTATCGCGCGCATATTCTCCTGCTCGAGGATGACTCCGAACTGGCAGATGAGATCCGCAGCGAGCTGGACGCGCGGGGCCTGGCCGTGCGCCACGCGGCGACCGGGCCGGAGGGGCTCGATGAGGCGCGGCGTGCCCGCTTCGACCTGCTGATCGTCGATCGGATGCTGCCCGGTCTGGACGGGCTGACCATCATCGAGACATTGCGCGGCGAGGGCGTGCACACACCTGTGCTGGTCCTGAGCGCGCTCAACGCGGTCGACGAACGGGTCAGCGGGCTCAAGGCCGGCGGCGACGACTATCTGTGCAAGCCGTTCGCCTTCGCCGAGCTGGCCGCACGCATCGACACGCTGCTGCGCCGGCCGCCGCCGTCGCGCGAGACGATGATGCGACTCGGCCCGATCGAGCTCGATCTGATCGACCGCACCGGGCGGCGCGGCGCGCGGCCGATCGACCTGCTGCCGACGGAGTTCAAGATTCTCGAATATCTCATGCGCCACGGCGGCCAGGTGGTGACCCGGGACATGATGCTCGAAGATGTCTGGCACTACCGCTTCCTGCCGCACACCAACGTCGTCGATGTCCATATCGGCAAGCTGCGCCGCAAGATCGACGCGCCCGGCGAGGTGCCGATGCTGCACTCCGTCCGTGGCGCCGGGTTCATGCTGCGCGTGCCCGACTGAGCGCCGGGCCGACCAGGCACCCTGCCCTCGAAGCCGTGCTGCGACACCGGGGTTGGCTTGGACCGCCTCCGCGCGATACGATCGGCGCGACGTCCAAGCAAATGTTCATCGATCCCGCCTCTCGGGCCATCCAGCGCCCTTCGGTCTCCAGCCCGGCACCGCTGATCACGCGCGGCTGGCTGAGTTCGTGCGTGGCCCATGCGGTCGTGATTCTGGCGCTGGCCGTGTTGATGGAGCGGGCCACGACGACCACGCCGCCGGTGCCGATGCCGGTCGTCCCGCTGGTCTTCGCCCCCGCCGAA
>JAKAZO010000010.1 GCA_021815825.1 Pseudomonadota bacterium | reverse complement strand
GCTGGCGCGGGCGCGACGAGCTGATCCATCGCGACGATCTGGCGCTCGTGTGAGGGGCGGGTTTACAGGCCGGGACGCGGCCCTGATACTCGCGGCGGGTGTGGCGAGCATCCGATCATCGAGGGAGGAAGTACGGAATGAGGAAACTGTTTCTAGGGGTGGCGGCGGCCGCGATGCTGGCCGGAGCGCCGATGGCGCGGGCGGCCGTCCATTCGGCGCCGGCGAGCAAGGAAGTCTACTGGGTGCTGACCGTCGAGGTCGCGGACGGCAAGCTGGATGCCTTCAAGGCGCTCGTGCGCAAGATCGTCGCCACGGTCAGCAAGAACGAGGCCGGCGCGCTGGAATACGAGTGGAATGTCAGCGCCGACGGCAAGAGCGTCCAGATCGTCGAGCGCTACCGGAACTCGGCCGCCGTGGTCACGCACATCAATAATTTTGGCAAGGCCTTCGCCAAGGACTTCCTGGACCTGGTGAAGCCGACCGCGTTCGTGGTCTACGGCCCGGCCGACGAGGCGGCGAAGAAGGCGCTCGCCGGCTTCAACCCGGTCTACCTGACGACGTTCGACGGTTTCACCCGCTGAAGCCGCTGCTGCCGGCGCCGCCGTTCGTGGCGGCGCCGGGGCCTGGCTGCGGCGGCTCGTCTGCGAGGGCGCGATGTACCGATACGTTCTCCGCCTGATCGCCGTGATCGTCTCGCTCGGCGCCGGCATCGCCGCCGCGGGCGCGGAGGAGGCGGCGGTCGGCAGCCGCGAGGTCTACTGGGTCCGCTTCGCCGAGGTGCAGCCGGAGAAGATGGACGAGTTCAAGGCGTTGATCAGCCGGCTCGTCGCCACCGTGCGGGCCAACGAGCCCGGCGCGCTGGCGTTCGAATGGCACGTCGCCGATGACGGCCGTACCGTGCAGGTGCTCGAGCGCTACCGCGACTCGGACGCCGTGGTCGCGCACTTCGCCGACGTGGCCAAGACTTTCGGGCCGAGCCTGAGGGCGCTGAGCCGGACCACCGCTTTCTACGTCTATGGCGCGCCGAACGAGGCGGTGAAGACGCTTCTCGCCGGGCTGCATCCGACCTATCTGACGAGTTTCGACGGGTTCACGCGCTGAGGCGGATGCCATGACCATCGTCCACGACCAGGCCGGAACGTGGCTGCGCGAGGCCGGCGCGGCGGCCCGCGCCGCCGCCGCCGCGCTCGCCCGCGCCGGGGCGGCGGCGCGCGACGCGGCGCTGCGTGCCGCCGCCGCCGCGCTCAGGGCCAACCGGGCGGGAATTCTCGCCGCCAACGAGGCCGATCTGGCCGGGTTCTCCGGGACCGACGCGTTCCGCGACCGGCTCGCCCTGACGCCGGAGCGCATCGAGGCGATGGCGCGCGGGCTGGAGGAGATCGCCGCGCTGCCGGACCCGCTGGCGCGCGTGCTCGCCGAATGGACCCGGCCGAACGGGCTGCGCATCCAGCGGATTCCCCAGCCCATCGGCGTCATCGGCATGATCTACGAGAGCCGCCCCAATGTCGGCGCCGATGCCGCCGGCATCTGCCTGAAATCCGGCAACGCGGTGATCCTGCGCGGCGGTTCCGAGAGCTTCGCCAGCGCCGGGGCGATCCAGGCCGCCATCGCCGCCGGCCTCGCGGAGGCCGGGCTGCCGGCGTCCTCGGTGCAGGTCGCGCCGGGGACCGACCGCGCCTATGTCGCCGCCATGCTCGCCGGGGCGGGCGCGATCGACCTCATCATTCCGCGCGGCGGCCGCGGCCTGGTCGAGCGCGTTCAGGCCGAGGCGCGCGTGCCGGTGCTGGCCCATGCCGAGGGGCTCTGCCATACCTATGTCCACGCAGCCGCCGAGCCGGCGATGGCCCGGCGCGTGCTCGCCAACGCCAAGATGCGCCGCACCGGCATCTGCGGCGCCACCGAGACGCTGCTGATCGATGCCGCCATCGCGCCCTCGCTGCTGCCGCTGCTCGTCGCTGATCTCGCCGCCCTCGGCTGCACCTTCCGCGCCGATGCCCGCGCGCGCGCCATCGTGCCGTCGCTGCCGCCGGCCGACGCGGCGGATTTCGATACCGAGTGGCTGGACGCGATCCTGTCGGTGAAAGTGGTGGACGGGCCGGACGCCGCGCTCGCCCACATCGCGCGTCACGGCAGCGAGCATACCGACGCGATCATCACCGAGGACGCGGCGGTGGCGGAGCGGTTCCTGGCCGACCTCGACAGCGCGGTTGGGATCTGGAACGCCTCGACCCAGTTCTGCGACGGCGGCGAGTTCGGCTTCGGCGCGGAGATCGGGATCGCCACCGGGCGCGTGCATGCCCGCGGCCCGGTGGGTCCGGAGCAGTTGACCACCTTCCGCTACGTCGTCCGCGGCAGCGGGCAGATCCGGCCCTGAGCCGGCTCCACGCGCGCGACGATCGCGGCCTGGCGGCGCCGCTGCCGCGCTTCGGCGACCAGCGGCGCATGCGCGTCGGCGTGCTCGGCGGCTCGTTCAACCCGGCGCATGGCGGGCATCGCCACGTGGCGACGATGATGCGGCGCCGCCTCCGCCTCGGCCAGGTGTGGCTGCTGGTCTCTCCGGGCAATCCGCTGAAGCCGGAGCGCGGCATGCGGCGGCTCGAGGAACGCCTGGCCTCGGCGCGCGCCATCGCCGATGGCCGGCGGATCATCGCCACGGCGATCGAGGCCACGCTCGGGACCCGCTTCACGCTCGATACGCTGCGCGCTCTGCGCCGGCGCTTTCCGCGGGTGCGCTTCGTCTGGCTGATGGGGGCGGACAATCTCGTGCAGCTGCCACGCTGGCGCGGCTGGCGGAGGCTGGCGCGGCTGGTTCCCTTTGCGGTGCATCCGCGCGCAACCTACAATCACCCCGCCCTGGCCGGGCAGGCGGCGCGGCTGTTGCGGCGGGGGTTACGCCCGCGGCGCGCGGCGCCCTTTCTCGCGCTGGCGCGGCCGCCGTGCTGGGTATTCCTGCCCGCGCGCCACCACCCTGCCTCGGCGACGGCGCTGCGCGCCGCCGGCCTGGCCTGAACACGGAGAACGCGCCATCGCCCGCAAGCCCCCGATCGCGACGCCGGACGGACCGCCCAAGCCGCGCCGCCGCACCGCCGCCGCCGCCACCCTCCCGACCACGCCGGGCACGCCGCGCAAGAAGGCGGTGGCCGCCGGCCCGCGCGCTCCGCGCCGCGGCCGGACCGGCACCGTGCCCGAGGCCGCGGAGCTCGACCGGCTGCAGACGCTCATCACCGACAGCCTGGACGCCGACAAGGCCGAGACCATCGTCACCATCGACCTCGCCGGACGCGCCGCCTTCGCCGACCGCATGATCATCGCCACCGGCCTGGCCGACCGGCAGATCACCGCCATGGCCTCGCATCTGCAGGAGAAGCTGCACCAGGCCGGCGTCCGGCGGGTGCAGATCGAGGGCGCCGGCGGTTCGGACTGGGTGCTGATCGATGCCGGCGACATCGTCGTGCATCTGTTCAAGCCCGCCGCGCGCGCGCTCTACCGGCTCGAATCGATGTGGGGCGCGGAACTCGACGAGGCCGCGCCGGACGCCTCGGAAGCCGGCTGAGCGCCCTCGCCGAGCACCCTTGGGGGCTTCAGAGCAGGCCGCGCCGGGCGAGGTTGTCCATCAGCGCCCGCACGCCGAAGGTCCAGGGCGGCGCGGCGTCGCTGTGGGTGACGCGGTTGACCAGGGCGCCGAGCGCGCCGGCGCTGATCGTCACCACGTCGCCCGGCTTGTGGGTGAAGCCGGCGCCGCCGCGCAGCGCGGTCGGGGCGAACATGGTGCCGAGGAACAGCACGAACCCGTCCGGATACTGGTGCGTCGCGCCGATGGTCTGGCGCACCAGGTCCTCCGGGTCGCGGCTGATGCGGCGCATCGAGCTGGTGCCGTTCAGCACGAATCCGTCCTCGCCCTCCACCCGCAGCGCCACCTCCGCCGCGCGCACGTCGTCGAGGGTGAAGGTGGCGTCGAACAGGCGCACGAAGGGGCCGATCGCCGTCGAGGCGTTGTTGTCCTTCGCCTTGCCGAGCAGCAGGGCGCTGCGACCCTCGAAATCGCGCAGATTGACGTCGTTGCCGAGGGTGGCGCCGACGATGCGGCCGACCGAGGAGACGGCGAGCACGATCTCGGGCTCGGGGTTGTTCCAGGCCGAACGGGGATGGATGCCGATATCGGCGCCGAAGCCCACCGCCGAGAGCGGCTGCGCCTTGGTGAAGACCTCGGCGTCCGGCCCCAGCCCCACTTCGAGATATTGCGACCAGAGGCCGCGCGCGGTGAGCGCGGCGCGCAGCCGCTCGGCCTCCGCCGAGCCGGGACGGACCTGGGCGAGATCGGTGCCGATCTCGCCCGCGAGGGCCGCACGCGCCTGCCCGGCCGCGGCCGGATCACCCTTCGCCTGCTCCTCGACCACGCGTTCGAGCAGACTTTCGGCAAAAGTGACCCCTGCGGCCTTGATCGCCTGCAGATCCACCGGCGCCAGCAGCCAGGGCGCCGCGGGGTCGCGCTGGCGTGGATCGCTGTTGGCGAGCAGGGTGGCGGCATCGCCGAGCCGGTCGCCGAGCGCCAGCCCGTGCACGAAGCCAGCGGGATCTTCCCGGTCGAACAGCGCCGAAACCGTGGCGCTGTGGTGGCTGATGTCGAACACGCCATCGCGGCGCACCACCACCACCGCCGGTCCGCCCTCCGCGCCGGGGATCCAGGCCCGACCGATCAGGGTGCCGGCATAGCCATCCGTCGGCGGCGCATAGCGGCTGATCAAGGTCTGCGTCATTGCCCGGTTCTCTCCCTCGCTGCCGATGAACGCCGCCCCGGGCGGCCGCGATCGCCAACCCCCAATCGCCAACCCCACTGGACCGATCCGCCCCGCGCCGTCAACCATCGGCTCCGAAGGATGCGGGAGGCCGGCGCCGGACGGGTGCGGGATTGTTGCGTCACGGCGGCGGCAAATGCAATTTTCCCGCGACCGCTGCGGCCGGGCCGGGCCGGTGGCGGGGCGGTGGCGGGGCCGAGCGGAGGAGAGCAATGCCCGATCGGATCGGTCGATCACATCGGACCACGCTCCAGGCGCAGCGATTCCGGATCGGTCACGGGACGCGGGCGGAAGGCTCCGTCGACGCGTCCTGCGTCATGGCGACCTGAGTCTGTGCCGCGTAGCGGAACCCCATCGGATCATCGATGAACTGGAACGGCTCTTTGGTTCCCCCGGTTCCGATTATACTCAACGTCCCATAGCGCAGAATGCGCCCGAGAATGCCTTGGTCGACATAGAGGCCCTCCACCTGTCTGAGAAATATTTCGAGAGAATTCCTGCGGATCAGGCCTGTCTTGATGATGATTCTTTTATCTGTCACCGCGAATTCTGAGGTCGACCGTTTAATGTAGCAACCAAGGATCGAAAGAATGAATAATAATATAAGAAACGCAATGACGAATCCCTTGCGCGACTCGACGGCGTTTTGATTATAGAAAAATTCAACAACGAACGCGGCGGCTATGTATATGAAAGACTGAGCATAAATCCAGGCCGTAATGCGCGTTTTGTAAACCACCTTCTCGTGCGGCAGCAAATGCGTATCCACATAGCTCACGGAATGCCCCCCCTGCAGGCTGCCATCCAACCACGGAAATATAAGACCGGAACGCCGGGGAATTGGGAACGCCAGGGGTCGGGGCCGATGCGCGAGACCGGCCGATCTCCAGGGCGCTCCCGTGCCCGCCTCCGCCGCAACCCGGACCACCGACCGCGCCTACCCCAGGAGATGCCCGAAGCGCGCCGCCTTGGTGGCGAGATAGCGGTCATTGACCCCGTTCGGCGGCACGACATGGCTCTCGCGGCCGGCGACCTCGATGCCGCAGGCGGCGAGGCCGGCCACCTTGGCGGGGTTGTTCGTGAGCAGCCGCACCCGCTTGATGCCGAGCCGTTCGAGCAGGGTGGCGGCGATGCGGAAGCGCCGCTCGTCCGGCTCCCAGCCGAGCGCGCGGTTGGCATCGAGCGTGTCCAGGCCGCGATCCTGCAGCGCGTAGGCGCGCAGCTTGTTGACCAGGCCGATGCCGCGGCCCTCCTGGGCGAGATAGAGCAGGACGCCGGCACCCTCGGCCGCCATGCGGCGGATCGCGCCCCGCAATTGCGGTCCGCAGTCGCAGCGCAGGCTGCCCAGCAGGTCGCCGGTGAAGCAGGCCGAGTGCAGACGCACCAGCGGCGCGGGCAGGGAGGCGGGCCGCGCCGTCGGCGTGCCGATGATGATGGCGAGATGCTCGGCGCCGCTTTCGGCCGCGCGGAAGGCGACGATCCGGGCATCGGGCGCATCCTCGAGCGGGATCGCCGCCTCCGCCACCGGCTGCATCGCCGCGGCGAGCGCGTCCGGGTAGGCCGCGACGTCGCTTTCATGCACCCCCGGCACGCGCTGGCTCGCCGCGGTCGCGGGTGCGGCGGGCGCGGCGAGCACTGCCGGCAGCAGGCGCGCGAACTTGGCGAGCGCAAGCACGGCCGCAGCGCCCGCGGGCGGCGGCTCGCGCGTCAGCCCGGGCGGGATGCCCTGCGGGGCCAGCGGGTTGGCGAGGAGCTGCAGATTGGCGGCGGTCAGCACCGGCAGATGCAGCGCCGCCACCGGCGCGGCGCCCTCGGGCGGCTGCGGCCCGAGCAGCGACGCCGCCCGACTCGGCGCCAGCAACAGCAGCGCCGGCCCGGCGGCGAGGGCGGTGAACTCGCCGAGCCCCGCCGCGCTGGCGGTTTCGGCGGCCAGCAGGATCAGCGGCCCGACGCCCTCGGCCGGGTCGGGATCGAGCAGCGCGGTGCCGCCCCGCCGCAGCGCCGCCGCGGCGCGCTGGACCCGCCGCAGGCCGGCCCCGGCCCCCGGCTCGGGCATCGGCTCGGGCCCCGGCTCGGGTATCGGGTCCAGCGCTTGCGGTTCGGTCATCACGGTTGGACTGGTCATCACGGCTGATCTGGCGGCTCCGGTTCGGGCGGCTCTCATCAGGGAGCGAGGCGCGAGATCAGCGGCTCCCCGTCGCTGAGCAAAGTGGATATATATGGAGTCCGAGGCCGGCTTGTCGCGGCCGGGAGGCAGATTCTTTGGTTGCGGTGCATTCGATCCAACGGCAGGCAAGGAGCAGCATGGCACAACGTGACGATTGCGGGCAGCGACGGGGCGTGCGGCACTCCGCGCGCCGGGCCTGACGCATGCCTGGGGAACAAGCCATCCTCCTGGTCGATGACGACCGCGCCCTGCGCACGGTCCTGGCCGAGCAATTGGCGCTCGATGGCGAGTTCCGGGTCTTCGAGGCGGCGAGCATCGCCGAGGCGGAGCGGCTGCTGGAGCGGGAACCCGGCTTCGATGCCATCCTGCTCGATGTCAGCCTGCCCGACGGCGACGGGCGGGAGTTCTGCCTGCGCCTGCGCCGGGCCGGCCTGCGCGCGCCGGTGATCATGCTCACCGGCCTCGATGCCGAATCCGACATCGTCCGCGGCTTCGATCTCGGCGCCAACGACTATGTCGCCAAGCCGTTCCGCCTCGCCGAGCTGCTCGCCCGCCTGCGCGCGCACATGCGCAGCTTCGCCAGCAGCGAGGACGCGGTCTTCCGCATCGGGCCGTACAGTTTCCAGCCCGGCGCCAAGCTGCTGCAGGACAGCAGCGGCAGCAAGCGCATCCGTCTCACCGAGAAGGAGGCGGCGATCCTCAAATTCCTCATCCGCGCCGGCACCCGGCCGGTGCCGCGGCAGGTGCTGCTGAACGAGGTCTGGGGCTACAACGCCGCGGTGACGACGCATACGCTGGAGACGCACATCTACCGGCTGCGCCAGAAGATCGAACCGGATCCGACCCAGTCGCGCCTGCTGCTCACCGAGGATGGCGGCTATCGCCTCGACCCCGAGGGCTGCGCCGGGCGGGGGTGATCATGCCCCGCCCATCCGCAACACCGCCGCGCCGCTGAGCCGCCCCTCGCGCAGGGCCGCGAGCGCCTCGTTCGCCTCGGCCAGCGCGAAGGGCACGGTCTCGACGCGCACCGGGACGCGCGGGGCGAGGGCGAGGAATTCGTCACCGTCGCGCCGGGTCAGGTTGGCGACCGAGCGCACCATCCGCTCCTGCCACAACAGCCGGTAGGGAAAGGCGGGGATGTCGCTCATGTGGATGCCGCCGCACACCACCACCCCGCCCGGGCGGACCGCCGCCAGCGCGGCGGGCACCAGGGCGCCGACGGGGGCGAAGATCAGCGCCGCGTCCAGCGCCTCGGGCGGCGGCTGATCGGCCCCTCCCGCCCAGCCGCCGGTGATGCGGCGGGCGAATTCCTGCGCCGCGTGATCGCCGGGGCGGGTGAAGGCGAAGAGCTCGCTGCCCTCGAAGCGCGCCACCTGCGCGGCGATATGGGCCGCGGCGCCGAAGCCGTAGAAACCGAGCCGCGCGGCCGGGCCGGCCATGCGCAGCGTGCGGTAGCCGATCAATCCGGCGCAGAGCAGCGGGGCGGCTTCGGCGTCGCCGTAGCGCGGGTCGAGCGGGAAGCAATAGCGCGCGTCCGCCACCGTGTACTCGGCATAGCCGCCGTCGATCTGATAGCCGGTGAAGCGCGCCTCGGGGCAGAGATTCTCGGCTCCCCGGCGGCAATAGGCGCAGCGGCCGCACGTCCAGCCCAGCCAGGGCACGCCGACGCGCTGGCCTGGCGCGAAGCCGCTCACCCCGGCGCCGCATTCGGCGACATGGCCGACGATCTCGTGGCCCAGGATCAGCGGCAGCTTGGCTTCCGGCAGGTCGCCATCGACGATATGCAGGTCCGTCCGGCAGACGGCGCAGGCGAGCACGCGGATGAGCACCTGGCCCGGGCCCGGCCTCGGCACCGGCAGCCTCTCCTGGCGCAATGTCCCGCCCGTCTGGTGCAGCCGCATCGCCAGCATGGCCTGCGCTCCATCTCGATGCCCGGCCGGGGGCGCTGGATGGCGAATCCCCGTCTCGGGATGCGGCCGGCGTGCCCGCCCGTCCGGGACGCCGGCGCATCGGTTTCAGTGGCCCGCCCGGCCCTGGAATGCAAGCAGAGGGACCGGGGCCAGAGCCCCGGGCATGACGGCCATTCGGCGGCCGCGGCGCGGCGCATGGCTGCGGGCTTGATCCAAGGCGCGGAACAAGCGAGCCTGCACCTTCCGGAGAGGGTCGACGGCGTATGGAGCTCAAGCGCGAACACCATATCAACATCTGGTACATCGTGCTCGCGGTTCTGGCCGTGCTGTCGATCCATGACTGGCTGGGGCTGCGCGCCGACGTCGAGATACTGCCCTACAGCCGCTTCCAGGACCTGCTGCACCAGGGCCAGCTCGACGATCTGGTCGTCGGTACCGACCACATCACCGGCCGGCTGAAGAACGCGCCGGCCGGCAAGCCCGCCCATTTCAGCACCGTGCGCGTCGATCCCGCGATCGCCGACAGCCTGGCCGCGGCGAAGGTCTCCTTCTCCGGCGAACCGGGGCCCGGCCTCCTGGCCAGCGTGCTCGGCTGGTTCGCTCCCACGCTCGTGTTCCTGCTGCTGTGGTTCTGGCTGATCCGCCCGATGGGGGCCGGTGGCATGGGCTCGGGGCTGATGTCGGTCGGGCGCTCGCGCGCCAAGATCTATGTCGAGAGCGATGTCGGCGTGAAGTTCGATGACGTCGCCGGCGTCGACGAGGCCAAGGAGGAGCTGAAGGAGGTCGTCGAGTTCCTCCAGGCGCCGGAGAAATACGGCCGGCTCGGCGCGCACATCCCCAAGGGGGTCCTGCTCGTTGGCCCGCCAGGCACCGGCAAGACGCTGCTCGCCCGCGCCGTCGCCGGCGAGGCCAAGGTGCCGTTCTTTTCCATTTCCGGCTCCGAATTCGTCGAGATGTTTGTCGGTGTCGGCGCGGCGCGTGTGCGCGACCTGTTCGAGCAGGCGCGCGCCAAGGCGCCGGCGATCATCTTCATCGACGAGATCGACAGTCTCGGCCGCGCCCGCACCGGCTTCATGCCCGGCGGCGGGCACGACGAGAAGGAGCAGACGCTCAACCAGCTGCTCGCCGAACTCGATGGTTTCGACCCCACCAGCGGCATCGTCCTGCTCGGCGCCACCAACCGGCCCGAGACCCTGGACCCGGCGCTGCTCCGCCCCGGCCGCTTCGACCGCCAGGTGCTCGTCGACCGGCCGGACAAGAAGGGCCGCATCGATATCCTCAAAATCTACATCCGCAAGATCAAGCTGGCGCCGGAGGTATCGGTGGAGCGGGTGGCGGCGCTGACGCCGGGATTCACCGGCGCCGACCTCGCCAATCTGGTCAATGAGGCGGCCATCGTGGCGACGCGGCGGGGCGGCGACCTCGTCACCGAGCCGGATTTCGTGCAGGCGATCGAGCGCATCGTCGCCGGGCTGGAAAAGCGCAACCGACTGCTCAACCCGCACGAGCGCGACGTGGTGGCGCACCACGAGCTCGGCCACGCCATCGTCTCCATGGCGCTGCCGGGCACCGACAAGGTGCAGAAAATCTCCATCATCCCGCGCGGCATCGGCGCGCTCGGCTACACGCTGCAGCGCCCGACCGAGGACCGGTTCCTGATGGACCGCTCGGAACTCATCGACCGCATGACCGTGCTGCTCGGCGGCCGGGCCGCGGAGAGCCTGATCTTCCCCGAGGTCTCCACCGGCGCGGCGGACGATCTGGCGCGCGCCACCGATATCGCGCGCAGCATGGTGGCGCGGTTCGGCATGGACAAGACGCTCGGGCAGGTCGCCTACGAGCCGGAGCACCAGCGCATGCTCGGCGCGCCGCCGGGAATGGATTGGGAGCCGCGCCATTTCGGCGAGAGCACCGCCTCGGCCATCGACGGCGCCATCCGCTCCCTCATCGAGGAAGCCTTCGGCCGCGCGCGCGCGATTCTGGGCGAGAATCTGGCGCTGCTGAAGGAGACCGCGATCGCGCTGCTGCAGAAGGAGACGCTCGCCGGCGCTGACCTGGAGGCGCTGAGCGGACGGGTGCGCGCATTTGCCGATCTGCGCGCGCCCCCCGCCGCGGCGCAGTGACAGCGAGCCGGGCGCAGCCGCCCATGGCGGCGGGGGCTCAGCCGGCGGTCTCGTGGACCCGCTGCAGCGGTGTCGTCTCGGTCCCCGTGAGCATGCGCCACGTGCCGCAGACGAGCACCTCGCTCGGGCGGAAGCGGGCCTTGTAGCTCATTTTCGGGCTCTCGGCGACCCAGTAGCCGAGATAGGCGTAGTCCAGCCCGAGCTGGCGCGCGCGCTCCACCAGCCACAGCACCATGTAGGTGCCGAGCGAGCGGGCGGAGAACTCGGGGGCGAAGAAGCTGTACACGGCCGAGAGCCCGTCGCCGAGCCGGTCGGTGAGGCAGGCGCCGACCAGACGGTCGTCGGGGTCGCGGAACTCGACGACGAAGGTCTCGATCGGCGTGTCCTCGACCATGGCGCGATAGTCGTAGAAGCTCATCGTCGCCATGTCGCCTTCGCCGTGGCGGGCCTGCTGGTAGCGCTGGAAGAGCTGAAACTGCTCGGCGGTGGCACGCGGCGGTACCTCGAATCCGTCGATCAGCGTGTTGGCGCGCATGATCCGGCGCTGCGTCCGGTCCGGCTGGAACCGTGCGACCGGGATGCGGATCGGAACGCACGCCTGGCAGCCCGGGCAGACCGGCGCGTAGGCAATGTTGTGGCTGCGCCGGAAGCCGGCGCGCGACAGGCGATCATGCAGTTTCTCGGCGTCGGGACCGGTGATCTCGGTGACCACCTTCCGCTCTGTCCGGCCCTCGACATAGGGGCAGGGCAGCGGGGCGGTGGTGTAGAAGAATTGCGGGCGACGCGGGGCCTTGTATGTCATGTGTGTGGATCCGCGCGCATGTTCATCCCGCTTCGGTGTCCGGTCAATGCGCTCCGCGCTCGTCGCGCGATGCGCTCCGCGCTGGCCGTGGCAGCGCGTCAGGGCAGCAGGCTGAGGGTCGCCTCGACCCGTTTCGGGGTCGGGCCGAGGGTCAGTGTGGCGCCGTCGCGCCAGCGCGCCATGAGATCGGTGGCGTGGCGGCTGAGCGGGTTGCCGGACTGCCCGGGCGTGACGATGAAGCGCGAGCGGTCGAGATCCGCGAGATCGTAGGCCCCGCGATAGGCGGCGCCATGGATGGCGTCGAAGCTCCCCGCGGCGAAGCTGGCGCGCTGCACCGTGCTGTCGTCGCCGCCATCCTCGATCCGGGCCGTGGTCAGGCTGCCGATCAGCGGCAGCGATCGCAGCAGGGAATTGGCGAACACCGCCTGGTGCGCGGCGCCCCACTGCCAGGCGTGGGGATTGTCGCCATAGCGGCCGGCCAGCTCAGCCATCGTCGTGGCCAGCGTCTCCGCGAGGATCGGCGTGCAGTCGCCGCCGCACCAGCCGGCGCCCTCGGGCGAGAGGAGGAAGGCGGTGAATTCCAGGTGCGGCGAGGCCGGGCTGGAGACGGGCAGGCCGGCGCGGTGCATCACCGAGTCGTGGAAGGCGCCGAGCCAGGCATTGAAGATGAGCGGCTCGGGCCGCTCGCGCGCGATGCGCCCGTCCCAGGCCTGCAGCAACCCCAGTCCGATGGCCGGCAGGCCGGCCGCGGCGGGAACGCTGCGCAGCCGCGGCAGCAGCGCGGCGGCGTAGACGCTGATCTCGTCGGTCTGCATCGCCGCGAACGCCTCGACAGTGAAGCCGTCGCGCGCCGTCAGCAGGGCGCGGATGCGCTGCGCGCGCCAGTCGCCGAACCAGTTGGTGCCGAGGAACACCTGCGTCCCCGCCGGGGCCGGCCGCTCGTTGGCGTTGACCAGTCGGCCGCTCGGCGGATCGACGATGTGCGGCAGCGCGTCGCCGGAGGCGAAGCCGGTCCAGTCATGCGCGCCGTCGGCGCCGGCGGCGGGCAGCAGGCCCTCGGGGGCGCGGCGGATGGGGATGCGCCCGGTCATGAACAGCCCGATATGCGCGCGGTCGGCGACCAGCAGGTTCTGCACCGGTGAGGAGATCAGCGCCGCCGCACGCCCGGCCTCGGTGACGTCGCGCGCCCGGTCGAGCGCGAGCAGCCCGGCCGCGGAGGTATCGTTCGGCGCCAGGTTGGCCATCGCGACCGCCAGCACCGTGGCGTCGCGCGCGGTGCCGTCCCCCGCGGTCAGGTCGCTGATCACCGGCCCGTGGCGCGTCGCGCGGGCGGTGAAGACCACGTCCGGCGCGCCGCGGACGCGGATGCGCTCCTCGCGCACGCCGTAGGGAAGCGGCCCGTCGGGGCCGAGATAGTGGCCGGCATCGACCGGCGTCTCGACGAAAATGTCCTGCACGTCGGCGCCGGTATTGGTGAAGGTCCAGGCGATGCGGGCGTTGTGGCCGATGACCAGGAAGGGCGCGCCCGGAGCGGTGGCGCCGGCGAGCACCCCGGCCGGGGTCTCGATCCGCGCCAGATACCAGAGCCCGGGCTGGCCGAAGCTGAGATGCGGATCCCCGGCGAGCAGCGGCGCGCCCGAGCTGGAGTGGCGCGCATCGACGGCCCATTCGTTCGACGCGGTCGAGGGCAGCGTGAACGGGTCCGGGAAGGCGGGCAGAGCGCGCAGCAGCGCCCCGGCGGCGTCGGCGTGGCGGACATCGAGCGTCGCGTCCGGCGGCAGAACTCCCTGCGCCGCGGGCCAGAGCTCGGCGAGCGCCTTGGCCGTCAGGTGCGGCGCCACTTCCATCCGCGCCAGCTCGGCGTCGTAGTCCATCGACAGCCACAGGCCCATGTATTTCGCCCACAGCATGGAATCGGTGGGCTCCCACGGCTCCGGCGCGCCGATCAGCAGGAATTCCGGGGCGGCGAAGCGGCCGCGCGCGGCGATCCAGGCATTCACGCCGCGCGCATAGGCTTCCAGCACCGCACGCGCATCGGCCGGCAGGGTGGCGTAGTCGGCCAGCGCGGCCTGGCGCAGGCCGAGCGTGCGCATGGTCCGGTCGAGCCGGACCGCGCGGGGCCCTGCGATCTCGGCGAGCCGTCCGGAGACGGCGCGGCGCATCAGCTCCATCTGCGCCATGCGCGCGCGGGCATGGACATAGCCGAGCGCGGCGGCGGCGTCGGTCTCGGACCCGGCGCGGATGCGGGCGACCCCGTCCTGGTCGAAGGTGACGTCCACCGGCGCGGCGAGGCCGGGAATGCGCACGCGCGCGCTGTCCGGCGGCAGGGTCAGCCAGAGCAGCCCCGCCGCCCCCGAGGCGGCGAGCAGCACGAGCAGGGCGGCCACGGCGAGCAGCCGGCGGAGCAGGCGGGCGAAACGGCGCATGGTTCACCATCGCCCGCCGGGTAGCGCTTGAAAAGTCCTGATCTCAGGCGCCCGATCTCAAGCGCCCGATCTCGGGCGCCCGACCTCAGGCAATCGGCGGCAGGTCGAGCCGGACCGTGTCGGTGGTGCCGGGAACGGCGGGGAAGCGGCGGAGCACCAGCGGATCGTGGCCGGGGATGATATGGTCCGGCCCGTCGGCGAGCGCCTCGACGGTGCGATAGCCCTCCATCATCCGGGTCAGATCGGCGAGGATGGGGAACGGGCTGCGGCCGCGGATGTTCTCCCAGAAATGCGTCGCGTCGGCGGCGAGCACGACCATGCCGCGCTGGGTCGGCACGCGCACCACCTGCAGCCCGCCGGAATGGCCGCCGACCAGGTGCACCGTGACGCCGGGCGCGATCGTGCCGTTGCCGTCGTGGAACTCCATGCGTCCGCTATAGACATGGCGCAGCGCGTCGACGACGTGGTCGAACTCCATCGGCATGCGCAGCACCTGGTGGCACATGCAGCGGCCGGTGCAGTAGGCCATCTCGGCATCCTGGATGTGGAAGCGCGCCTTGGGAAACAGGCCGAAATTGCCGGCATGGTCGTAGTGCATGTGGCTGAGCACGACGGTCTCGACCTGATCGGCGGCGATGCCGATCTCGGCCAGGGCCGCGGCCGGCGAGCGCGTCAGGGGGCGGGCGCGCCGCGCCGCGGTGGCCGGGTCGAAGCCGGTGTCGAGCACGATCACGCGCCCCTCGCCGCGGATCGCCCAGACGTAATAGTCGATCGGCATCGGCGCGTCGTGCGCGTCGGTGAAGATGAAGTTCTCGCGCCGCTTGCGCTCCCCGTTGGTGGCGTAGCGCAGGGCGAAAATCTCGTAGTGCGGCGTCGTCATGGCTCGGCTGTCCTCCCTGTCGGTGGCTGATCGCGGCCAGCATGCCCGCCCGGCTCAGTCGCCGCCAGCGGGGGTGAAGCGGCCGAACCGCCAGGCGAGGATCGGCAGCACCAGCAGGTTCAGCGCCATCGAGCTGAACAGGCCGCCGAGGATCACCAGCGCCATCGGCCCCTCGATCTCCCGCCCCGGATCGCCCATGCCGATCACCAGCGGCGAGAGCCCGAGCGCGGTGACGATCGAGGTCATGAGGATCGGCGCCAGCCGGTCCGCGGCGCCGCGCACCGCCGTCGCCGCGCCCCAGCGCAGCCCGTCCGCGCCGACCAGGTGCTCGTAGTGCGAGATCATCATGATCGCGTTGCGGATGGTGATGCCGAACAGGGTCACGAAGCCCACGAGCGCGCCGAGGGTGAGCACGCCGCCGGAGACGAACACGGCGAGCACGCCGCCCACCAGCGCGAAGGGCAGGTTGGTGAGGATCAGCGCGACATTGCGGGCCTCCCGCGTCACCACCCAGAGCAGCATCACCGCGAGGATGCCGGCGAGCGTGGCGTGGATAATGAGGTCGCGCTGCGAGCGCGCCTCCGCCTCGGCGGTGCCGGCGAATTCGACATAGGTGCCGGGCGGCAGCGTCACCTCGGCGGCGATGTGGCGCCTGGCCGCGGCGACGAAGCCGGCGACATCGCCGCCGGTGACGTTCGCGGTCACGCTCTGCACCCGGCGCGCGCCCTCATGACGCAGCGTGTAGCGGCCCTCGGCGGTGCTGATCGCCGCCACCTGGCGCAGCATCACCGTCGTGCCGCGCGGGGAGCGCAGGGGCAGCTCACCGAGCCGCGCCGGGTCGGCGCGCAGCCCCGGCTCGAGCACCGCCACCACGTCGAGCACGCGGTTGCCCTCGTAGACCTGGCCGACGACCTCGCCCTGATAGGCGGCGCGCACCAGATCGAGCACCTCCACCGCGTCGAGCCCGAAGCGGCGCAGTGCCGCGTCGTCGAGCCGGACCGCCAGCCGCGGGGCGCCGGGCGGAGCGAGGAGCTGGACGTCGGCCGCGTTCGGCAGCCCCGCGAGCACGTGCGCGACGGCGCCGGCGGCGCGGTCCATCGCATCGAGGTCGCGGCCGAACACATTGACCACCACGGCGGCGGTGTAGCCGGACAGCGTCTCCTCGATGCGCTCGGTGAGGAACGGCGTGATGGCGGAATTGACGCCGATGAAGCCACCCAGCGCGGCGCGGATCGCGCGCCGGGCCGCCTCCGCCTCCTCGCCGGAGAGTCCCGGGCGGAGATCGACGTCGAATTCGCTGTATTCCGGGCCCCACGTATCTTCGGACAGCTCCGCCCGCCCGATCCGCTGGGCCACCGTGCGCACCACCGGCAGCGCCGCCAGCGCGCCGCTGACACGTTCGCCGAGACGCAGCGATTCGGCGATCGACGTGCCGGGCAGCGCCGCCATGTGCACGACCAGATGGCCCTCGTTCAGCTCCGGCAGGAAGGCGGCGCCGAACAGCGGCAGTACGGCGAGGCCGGCGGCGGTGAAGACGGCCGAGCCGGCGAGCACGAGCTTTGCGTGGCGCATGGCGCCGAGCAGAAGCCGCCGATAGAGCCGCCGCAGCACGCGGATCACCGGCGGCTCGCCCGTCCGCGTCTCGCGCTGCACCAGCAGCAGCATCGCCAGCGCCGGCGTGACCACGACCGCGACCACCAGGGAGGCCAGGATGGCGAGGATGTAGGCCAGGCCCAGCGGGGCGAAGAAGCGCCCGGCCAGGCCGGGCAGGGTCAGGATCGGCAGGAACACGAGGATGACGATGAAGGTGGCGTAGACCACCGCCCCGCGCACCTCCAGCGACGCGTCCAGCACCACCCGCGCCGGCGGCCGCGGCGTGCCGGCCTGGCGGTTCTCGCGCAGGCGGCGGACGATGTTCTCGACATCGATGACCGCATCGTCCACCACCTCGCCGATGGCGATGGCCAATCCGCCCAGCGTCATGGTGTTCAGTGTCACCCCGAGCCAGGTCAGCACCATCACCGCGGCGAGCAGCGAGATCGGAATGGCGAGGCAGGAGATCGCCGCGGTGCGCAGGTCGAAGAGGAACAGGAACAGCACCACGATCACCAGCGCCCCGCCCAGGATCAGCGAGGCGCTGACATTGCTCAGCGCGGCGTGGATGAAGTCCGCCGGGCGGAACAGGTCGTCGTGCAGGGTGATGCCGCGCCGGGCGAGATCCGCGCGCAGACCGGCCAGCGCGCGCACCACCCGCGCGGTGACCTCGATCGTGTTGGCGCCGTACTGGGCGGAGACGACGACGACGACGCCCGGCCGGCCCATGATGCTGGCGCCGCCGAAGGCCGGCTCCGGCGCGCGGGCGACGGTGGCGACATCGCCGAGCGTGACGCTGCCTGCGGCGGTGGCCGCGAGGACGCGTCCGGAGAGCGCCTCCGCGCTCACCGCCTGG
Source organism: Pseudomonadota bacterium (assembly GCA_021815825.1). Taxonomy (GTDB): domain Bacteria; phylum Pseudomonadota; class Alphaproteobacteria; order Acetobacterales; family Acetobacteraceae; genus JAJZVV01. Next base: position 38,684 of record JAKAZO010000010.1, on the reverse strand, counting down.
CCCTGGGTTTCGAGCACCAGGCGCTGGTTCGGCGTGTCGATGAAGCCGGCGCCCCGCATCGCGGTCGCGAGCCGCGCCGCCGCCAGCGCCTCGTTGAGCCCGATGCCGTGGTCCATCAGCGAAGCGGGGCTGAGCTGGATCTGCAGCGATTCGCGCTCGCCGCCGAACACCGCCGCGTTGGCCACGCCGGGCACGGCGAGCAGGCGCGGACGCAGCGTCCAGTCCGCCGCGCGGCGCAGCTCCATCGGCGAGACCGGGCCGGTCAGGCCGAGGATCAGCACCGTGCTGGTCGAGGAGGCGAGCGGGGAAAGGCTCGGCGGCGGGATGCCCGGCGGGAGCTGGCGGGTGGCGGCGGTGAGCCGCTCGGCGACGAGCTGGCGGTCGCGATAGAGATCGCTCGCCGGATCGAACACGACGCTGACGACGGAGAGCCCCTGGATCGAGGTCGAGCGCAGCCCCTGCACGCCCGGGGCGCCGTTCAGCGCGTCCTCGATCGGCTGCGTCACCAGGGTTTCGACCTGCTCCGGCGCCAGCCCGGGCGCCTCGGTCTGGATGCCGACCTGGGCCGGGGCAAATTCCGGGAACACGTCGTAGCGCGCCCCGAGCAGCACGTCGGTGCCGTAGGCGAGCAGCAGCAGGGCGAGTGCCGCGACGATGCCGCGCAGGCGGATGGCGAGCGCGATCAGTGCCGCTTGCGGCCCGCGCGGCGCCGGCGTGGCCGCGCTCACGCCATCCACCTCACGGCTGCTCCCCTTCGTCGCCGAGCTGGATCTGGGTGCGGAATTCCTCCGAAAGCAGCGCCTGCGCGCCGGTCCCGGCCAGTTCCACGCTGCTCTGGCCGGGAGCGGGGTTGGCGATGACGTAGCCGCCGGCTTCCGGCGTGTCGGTGGCAACCGCGCGGCGGGCGAAGCGGTCCGGGCCGGTGCGCAGATAGATCCAGGCCTGGCCCCGCCACCAGACGACGGCGTCCGAAGGCACCAGCACGGCGTCGGCGAGCGGTTCGCCGGGCAGGCGCAGGAGCAGGCTGGTGCCCGGCAGCAGGTCGCGCGCCTCGGCCGCGACATAGAGCAGGGCGGTGCCCTGCAGACGCGGATCCGCGCGCGTGGCGGGCGCGAGCAGGCGCAGCTCGCGTCCGGGCGCGGTGGTGATCCAGGCGCGCGGCGGTGGGCCGGAGCGCGGCAGGGCGACGCCCTCCGGCACGGTCGCCAGCACCAGCCGGTCCTCGCCGGCGATCAGCCGCCGGGCGCGCGCCTCCTCGGCGAAGACCGCGCGCGCCAGCGTCTCGCCCCAGTCCTGGACCGCGGCGTCCTCGAGCCCGCGCAGAGCCGCCTCGGCCTGGGCGAGCGCCGCCTCGGCGGCGTGGAACTCGGCCTCCGCCGCCTCCATCGCCGCCTCGGAGACATTGCGCTGCTCGCCATAGAGCTTGCGCGCGCGCTGGAAGGCGGCCCGCGCCATGGCCAGCCGCGCCGCGGCGGCGCTGCGCTGCGCCGCCGCGCTGGCGTGGCTGGCTGCCAGCGCGGCCAGCGGGGCGGAATCGAGCACGCTGCCATAGGCGCTGAGCCAGCGCGGCGCAGTGGCGGGAGTGAGGCGAAGAATGACGATGCCGTTGCGCCGCCGCGCCTCGGCGTCGAGCGTCAGCGGCCGCGGCTCCCCGCTCGCCGCCTCGGCATGGGACGGGGCCCGTACCGCCGCGTCGTCATCGTCCTTGCCGCCCCCGCCGGTGGCGAGCAGGCCCAAGCCCAGCAGGCCGCCAAGCAGGGCGAGCGCGGCGAGGAGCACCAGCGCGGCGAGGCGCGCGCGGCGGCTGCGACGGCGTCCGCTCACTGGTGCGGCTCCCTCATGGCCCGGCCATCGCCGCGCGCGGGTTCGTTTCCGGGTCGGGCGCGGCGGAGGCCGGGCCGACCAGCGGCACTTGCAGCGCGTCCTCGAGCGCGCCGGCCGCCTGGTGCTCGGCGGCGAGCGCGTCGAGCCAGCCCTGGCGGACCAGGCCGCGCTCGACCTCGGCGGCGAGCAGCGCCGGCCGATCGGCGGCGCCGGCGGCCACGGCGCGGGCGATCGCCTCGACGCGCCCATCCTGCTCGCGCAGCAGCGCGCTCGCCGCTGCCAGTCCCCGCTCGGCCGCGCGCATGCCGGCCGTGGCCTGCTCGATCTCGCCCAGGATCCGCGCCTGCAACGCCACCAGCCTGGCGGCGGCGGCGTCGCGCCGGGCCAGCGCCTCGCCGATGCGGCCCTGGTTCTGATTGAGGATCGGCAGCTCGAAGGTCGGCGCCACGGCGAAGGCGCCGATGCCCTGGTACCAGTTGTAGCCGGGGCCGAGCGTGACATTGGGAAAGCGGCTGGCCAGCTCGATCCCGAGCGCGGCCTGCGCCGCGTCGAGCTCGGCCAGGCGCGCGCGCAGGTCCGCCCGCCCGGTCAGCGCCGCGCGCCGGTCGGTGCCCTCGGCCCGGGCGAGGTCGAGGGTGACGGGACGGTCGAACGGATCGAGCGCCAGCGCCTGCCCGTCCAGCGCCCGCGCCGGCACGCCGATGGCGCGCGCCAGGCGCGCCACCGCCTCCGCCTCGGCGCGGGCGGCGTCGTTCTGGGCCAGCCGGAGCTGATCCAGCGCCATGCGCTCGCGCGTCACCTCCGGCGCCGCCGCGTCGCCGGCGCTCAGCCGGCGTTGCATCTCGGCGACCAGCGCCGCTTGCTGTCCGGCGCGCTCGGCCAGCAGGGCGCCGCGGCGGCGGGCGGCCCAGACATCGAGCAGGGCGGCACGGACCCCGGCGCGGACCTGCCAGCTCGCCGTGTCCAGATCGGCGCGTGCCGCCTGCGCGAGCCGGTCCGCCGCGGCGATGCGCCCGCCGCGCTTGCCGAACGACTCGATCACGGCACTGACCACGCCGCCGAACAGCCATGGCGGCGGCACGAACGAAACGCTCGGGTTCGGCCGCTCGGCCGCGGTGACGGTCCCGGCGCGCGCCAGGGCGAGCTGGCTGCGGGCGAGGTCGAGATCGGGGTGGAAATAGAGCGCGGCGAGGCTGAGGCTGGCGAGCGTCCATGGCGGCGGCGCCGGCGTGTTGTCGAGCCGTCGCGCGGCGGTGAGGAACTGGCTCAGTCGCGGATCATCGAGCCGGCGCTGTTCGAGCGTGGCCAGGCTCGCGTCCGGTGAGGCCGGCGGCCCGGGCGGGGTCGCGCAGGCGGCGAGGATGGCGCAGGCCAGCACGGCGGCGAGCGGTGAACGGCGAGCGGCCAGCTCAGCCCTCGCGAGGCGTATAGCCGTTCGCCGCATAGGCCCCGCCCTGGTAGCGCTCGCAGACGGGGTCGCCGCTGAGTTTCCCGGCGAGCTGCGCGGCGAAGACGTCGGCGCTGTCCTCGGGCTGCCAGCCGAGCCGCGCGCGCGCGTCCCGCCCCCAGAAGCTGCGCGAATTGTTCGATGCTCCCCAGATCACCGCGAGCTCCGTGCGTTCCGCCAGGACCGCCCGTTCCATCAGCCGCACCAGGTCGGCGTAGGAGAGCCAGGTCGCGAGCATGCGGGCATCGACCGGCTCGGGGAAGCAGGAGCCGATGCGCACCAGCACGCTCTCGACGCCGTGCTTGTGCCAGTAGAGCCGGCCCATCAGCTCGCCATAGGCCTTGGACAGGCCGTAATAGCAATCCGGCTCGAAACCACAGTCGTCGTCGAGCCGCTCGCTGCGTTCGTGGAAGCCGATACTGTGGTTCGACGACGCGAAGACCACGCGGGCGCGCTCGCGCCGTGCCGCTTCATAGATGTGATACAGGCCGCGCAGGTTGGGGCCGAACACCTCCTCGAACGGCCGGTCGATCGAGATGCCGCCGAAATGCAGGATCGTGCCGCACCCCTCGGCAAGCCGCAGCAGGGCGACGCCGTCGTTGAGGTCCGCCGCCTCGAAGTGGGCGCCGGCCGGCAGCGCGTCCGGGAAGGGCGCGATATCGGTCAGACGCAGGCTCCAGCCCTTGGCACCGAGGCCGCGTGCGATCTGCCGCCCCAGGGCGCCGGAGGCGCCGGTCAGGAGCACGGGGCGGGCTGGGCTGGTCATGATGGGTCCTCCGCTGCTTTGGACGCAGGGGAGGCATGCGCGCGCGTCTTCGTCAAGTCGCGCCGCCACGACAAAGCGTGCTTGATCTTCCTGGGGTCGGCGCTGCAGTCTGCCGAATGGAAAGCAGAGGAGGAACCAAGATGAACGCAAGTCTCCGTGTGGGTTATCCAGCTTTGGACCAGTAAAGCGATGCGCACGATCCAGATGGCGGCGGCGGCGCTGGCCGCGGGCGAGACCAGCGCGCGGGCGCTGGTCGAGACGTGCCTCGAACGGATCGCCGACCCGGGCGGGCAGGGCGCGCGCGCCTTCGTGCGGGTTCACGCCGAATCGGCCCGCGCCATGGCGACGGCGATCGACGCCTTGCGCCGCGCCGGGCGGGCGCCTTCGCCCTTCGCCGGCATTCCGGTGAGTCTGAAGGATCTGTTCGACATCGGCGGCGAGCCGACGCCGGCGGGCTCGCGCGTGCTCGCCGATGCCGCGCCCGCGACCGGGCACGCCCCCGTCGTGGCCCGTCTGCTCGCGGCTGGGCTGATCCCGATCGGGCGCACCAACATGGCCGAGTTCGCCTATTCCGGGCTCGGGCCCAATCCGCATTTCGGCACGCCCCTGAGCCCGTGGGATCGCGCCGGGCAGCGGGTTCCCGGCGGCAGTTCCTCGGGGGCCGCGGTCTCGGTCGCCGACGGCATGGCGATCGGCGCGATCGGCACCGATACCGGCGGCTCCTGCCGCATTCCGGCGGCGTTCTGCGGCGTCACCGGCTACAAGCCGACGGCGCGGCGAATCCCGCGCGAGGGCGCGGTGCCGCTCTCGACGACGCTCGACTCGATCGGGCCCCTGGCCAACTCGGTCGCCTGCTGCGCCATTCTCGACGCGGTGATGGCGGGCGAGGCGCCGGCCCCGCCGGTCGCGCCGCCACTGGCGGGGCTGCGGCTCGGGCTGCCGGAGACGGTGGCGTGCGAGGCGCTGGATGCCGACGTGGCGCGCGCCTTCGAGCGCGCGCTGGGGCGGCTGGAAGCGGCCGGGGTGCGCATCGTCCGCCGCCGTTTCACCGCCTTCGATCTGATCGGCGAGGTCACCGCGCTGGGCGGCTTCTCCGCCGCCGAATCCTTCGCCTGGCACCGCGAACTGCTGGCGCGGGCCGGCGCCGGCTACGACCCGCGCGTGCGCGGGCGCATCGAGCGCGGGCGCGAGCAGAGCGCGGCGGACTATCTCGGCCTCGTCGCCGCGCGTGCCCGCATGATCGCGCGCATGGATGCGGAGACCGCCGATCTCGATGCCGTGGCGATGCCGACCGTGCCCATCGTGCCGCCGCGGCTCGATGAGCTGGCCGATGACGAGGCCTACTACCGGATCAACATGCAGTCCCTGCGCAACACCTCGATCGCCAACCTGCTCGACCGCTGCGCCATCAGCCTGCCCTGCCAGGCGCCGGACGAGCCGCCGGTAGGGTTCATGCTCGTCGGCGAGACCATGGGCGATTCGCGCCTGTTCCGCCTCGCCGCCGCTATCGAGGCGGCGGTCAGGATTTAGAGCGTGATGACCGCAGGTGGAATCGCCGCAGGTCTGAATCACGCGCTCAAACAGAGAGCTAGAGTGGGGTGGCTGAGCGGAAGCGATGTCATCCCACTCTATCCGGCAGGGGAATCCCGGCGAGCGCCTGCCAGACGCGGATGACGAAGGCGTCGTCCTTGCTGCCCTGGCCGTTGGCGGCGGCGGCGAGGAATAGCTGATGCGCGCTGGCGGCCAGCGGCAGGGGGAAAGTGAGGGCGCGGGCCTGGTCGAGCACGATGCCGAGGTCCTTGACGAAGATATTCACCGCCGAGAGCGGCGTGTCGTCGCCGGCGAGGATGTGCGGCACGCGGTTCTGCCACATCCAGGAACTGCCGGCGGAGGTGGAGATGACATCGTAGAGTGTCTGCGGGTCCGCGCCGGCGCGGATGCCCAGCGCCATTGCCTCGGCGGCGGCGGCGATATGCACCCCGGCGAGGAGCTGGTTGACCATCTTCACCGTCGAGCCGACGCCGATCTCCGCGCCGAGCCGCCAGACCTTGGCCGCGATCGCCGCCAGCACCGGCTCGGCGGCGGCGAAGGCGGCCTCGCTGCCGGAGGCCATCACCGTCATCGTTCCCGCGCGCGCGCCGGCGGCGCCGCCGGAGACGGGGGCATCGAGCATGGCGAGCCCGGCTGCGGCGAGCTTCTCGCCGGTCGCCCGCGCCGCCGCGGGGGCGACGGTGGCGGAGCAGATCACCACGGTCCCGGCCGCGAGGCGCCCGGCGCAGCCCTCGGCGCCGAACAGCACCGTCTGCACCTGGGCGTCGTTGACCACCAGCACGATGACCGCGTCGAGGTCGGCGGGGAGCTGCGCGGGGCTGGCGAGCGCGGTGCCGCCGGCGGCGGCGAGGTCCGCCCTGGCCTGTTCATTGATGTCGCAGCCGAAGACGGCGAAGCCCTGGCGCGCGAGGTTCAGGGCCACGCCCATGCCCATCGAGCCGAGCCCGATCACCCCGACCCGCGTTTGTTCTGCGCTCATGCTACTCTCCTCGTGAAGCGGCCTGGTTGCGGCTGATCGATCATTTCGCGGCGCGCGCCAGGGCGTCCAGATCGGTTTTCAGCCCCGGCAGGGCGCCGGCGGCCAGCGCCTTGATGTCTGGATCGGCGCTCTGGCTGGCGGCGGAGAACAGCGAGACCAGCCGCTCCTGGTGCGGGCCGACCGCATCGAGGAACGCGCGATCGAACTCGCCGGGCTTGGCCGAGGCCACCATCTGCTGAGCCAGGAGATCGTCCTGGCCGAGTTCGGTGGGGGGGGCGACATCCTTGACCGCAGCCAGGGCGCGCAGCTTGGCGTTGGTGGCGTCGCTCGCGCTCGTGATGCGCTGGGCGAGTTCGCGCAGCCGCGCCGTGCGGGCGTGGGTGCTGGCGACCCGGCTCAGCTCCGCGGTGGCGATCAACTCGCTGCTCGCATCGGTGATGAAGGCGGTATCGCGCGGCCCGACGGTCTGCGGCGGGGCGACGGGCATGGGTGGCGGCGGCGGGGCGGCGGGGCCGAACGGCTGCATCGGCCCGCAAGCGGCGAGTGCCAGGAACAGCGTGACGGCAGCGGCGGAGAACGGCGGCACGGCGGGATGGGGCATGTCACTCTCGCGGCGGTGTGAAGCTCAGAAGGGAGCAGCCTGGCGGAAACGGTCCACGGCGGCGATGAGCGCGCGGCGCGTGCCAGGTTCGAGGGCCGAGTGTCCGGCGTCGGGGATCAGCGACAGCCTTGCGCCGGGCCAGGCGGCGGCGAGCTCGAAGGCGGTGCGCGGCGGACAGATCATGTCGTAGCGGCCTTGCACGATTTCGGCCCGGATCCCGGCCAGGCGATGCATCTGCCCGAGCAGGCCCTGGCGCGGGAGGAAGAGGCGATGGGCGAAATAATGCGCCTCGATCCGTGCCAGCCCGAGCGCGCTGCGCTCCTGGGCGAAGGCCGTCACCGTCTCCGGGCTGGGCAGCAAGGTACTGCAGGCGCCCTCATAGATCGACCAGGCCCGGGCCGCGGGCAGATGCACCGACGGGGAGGGGTCGGTCAGACGGCGCAGATAGGCCCCGAGCGGGTCGGCGCGCTCGGCCTCCGGCAGGAAGCCGAGGAAGGCGGCATGGGCCTCGGGGAACACGCGGCCCAGCCCGTGCAGAAACCACTCCACCTCCTCGTCGCGGCCGAGAAAAATGCCGCGCAGCACGCAGCCGGCGACGCGCTCGGGGTGTTGCTGGGCGTAGGCCAGCGCCAGCGTCGAGCCCCAGGAGCCGCCGAAGAGCAGCCAGCGTTCGATGCCGAGATGGTGCCGCAGCGCCTCGATGTCGGCGACCAGGTGCGGCGTGGTGTTGGCGACGAGGCTGCCGAGCGGGCTGGAGCGGCCGGCGCCGCGCTGGTCGAAAATCACCACGCGCCAGGAGTCGGGGTCGAAGAAGCGCCGGTGCACCGCCCCGGCGCCGGCGCCGGGGCCGCCGTGCAGGAACAGCGCCGCGGCGGCACGCGGATTGCCGACCTGCTCCCAATACATCACATGACCATCCGAGAGCGGGAGGAAGCCGGTCTCGTAGGGTCCGATCTCGGGAAAGAGGTCACCGCGTGGCATGGTGGCGAAGTCTGGCACGCCGCGTCGATTTGCGGAACCGGGCCAGGGAAGCGGCCGATGGGGCGGGAGAGTGAGGCATGACGGGCGGTGGTTTGCAGCGGCTCTGGGTCGGGCTGGCCGGCATCGGCGGGGCGAGCGGAGTGGCGCTGGCGGCCTATGGCGCCCATGGCGGGCTGGAGGGGCATGCGGCGCGGCTGCTCGCCAGCGCGGTCGAGATGCAGCTCTGGCACGTGCTCGCCCTGCTGGCCGCCGCAGTGTGGAGCCCGCGCGGCGGCCCGATCGCCCATCTCGCGGCCGCCGGCTTCGCCCTCGGCACCATGCTGTTCTGCGCCACGGTCACCGCCGGCGCGCTCGGCCTGCCGCGTTTCGGTCCGCTCGCGCCGATCGGCGGCACGGTGCTGATCGCGAGCTGGGTCGTGCTCGCGATTTCGGCGTTGCGTCCGGCGCGGCGTTCGGCCTGAGCGCGCTGGCGTGAATAAAACGCGGCGCCGGCGATACCAGGCGTTTCCGTCGCCGCCGGAGGGGCTATAGTGAGAGTCGCGGAGGAGCACTTCACGGCTGCAACCGAAAGGACCGCAGATGGCGACGCGACCGAAGACCCCGGACATCGATCCAATGAAGATGTTCGCCGATATGAAGCTGCCGAACGTACCGGACGTGGAGACATTGCTCGGCACTTATCGGCGGAATATCGAAGTATTTTCACAGGCCAACCGAATCGCCCTGGAGGGCGCGCAGACCGTCGCCCGGCGGCACATGGAGATTCTCCAGCAGATGGTCTCGGAACTCGCCGAGACGGTGAAGGTGATGAGCGAGGCGGACGCGCCGGCGGCAAAGGCGGCGAAGCAGGCCGAAATGCTCAAGCACTCGTACGAGCGCTCGATCGCCAACAGCAAGGAGCTGAGCGATCTCATCCAGCACGCGAATGCCGAGGCGCTCGGGCTGCTGAACCGGCGCTTCATGGAAGCGATGGACGAGGTGAAATCGCTGATGGAGAAGGCCGGAAAGTGAACGGCACGCCGGCGCGGGCTCCCCGTCGCGCCGGCGATGACTTCGCCGCCCTCACGGGCGAGAAACTGGCCGCCCGCACGGGCGGTGGGGCGAGGGTCGGCGCCGCGCCATGAGTCGCCCGGCGGTGCGGCGCTACGCCGTCAAGGAGATTTTCCTCACCCTTCAAGGCGAGGGCTGCAATGCCGGCCGGCCGGCGGTGTTCTGCCGCTTCGCCGGCTGCAACCTCTGGTCCGGGCGCGAGCGCGACCGCGCCCGGGCGGTGTGCGGCTTCTGCGACACGGATTTCCGCGGCACTGACGGCGTCGGCGGCGGGCGTTTCGCCGGTGCGGGGCCGCTCGCCGACGCAATCGCCGCGCGCTGGCCGGAGGGAACCGGCGGTCGCTTCGTCGTGCTCACCGGCGGTGAGCCGTTGCTGCAGGTGGATGCGCCGCTGATCGCGGCGCTGCACGATGCGGGCTTCGAGATCGCCGTCGAGAGCAACGGGACCATCGCGCCGCCGCCGGGGATCGACTGGCTTTGCATCAGCCCCAAGGCGGGGGCGGCGCTGGTGGTCGAACGGGGTGACGAGCTCAAGCTGGTCTATCCGCAGCCCGGCGCCGAGCCGGAACGCTTCGCCGGGCTCGGCTTCCGTCACTTCCTGTTGCAGCCGATGGACGGGCCGGCGCGGGCGGCGAACACTGCGGCCGCCATCACCTATTGTCTCGCCCACCCGCTCTGGCGGCTCGGCCTGCAGACGCACAAGCTGCTTGGCATTCCCTGACTGTTCCGCCCGCCCTATGGTGCGCGCGAACGATGGGGAGAAAACGGCGATGCTGACGCTCTGGGGACGGGCCAATTCCAGCAATGTGATGAAGGTGATCTGGCTCCTCGAGGAGCTGGGGCTGCCCTATGAGCGCATCGATGCCGGCGGCAATTTCGGCCGTACGACGACGCCCGAATACCGCGCCATGAACCCGACCGGTCTCGTCCCCACCCTGGTCGATGGTGACTTCACGCTGTGGGAGAGCAACGCGATCCTGCGCTATATCTGCGACGCCTACGCGCCGGAGAGCCCGTTCTGGCCGCGGGCGCCGCGCGCGCGCGCCAATATCGATCGCTGGATGGACTTCCTGTTCACCCTCGGCCGGCCGCAGACGGTCGTGTTCTGGGGCCTGGTGCGCACGCCGCCCGAGCGGCGCGACAATGCGGCGATCGAGACCGCGATCTCCGAAGCGGGCCGGCTGTGGGCCATTCTCGATGCCGAACTGGCGCATCATCCGTTCCTCGCCGGCGATACGCTGACGCTGGCGGACATGGCCTACGGTCCGCATCTGCACCGCTGGTTCTGGTTCCCGATCGAGCGGCCGGACGCGCCGCACCTGCGCGCCTGGTACGAACGCCTGCTGGCCAGGCCGGCCTACGCCCGCCACCTGGCGGCGACGCCGACGTAGGCGTCGGCGCCGCGGCTGCTGGACGGGGGCCTAGAGCGGGATGACATCGCTTTCGCTCAGCCATCCCACTCTATCTCTCTGTTTGAGCGCGTGATTCAGACCTGCGGTGATTCCACCTACGGTCATCACGCTCTAGACCGGGCGATCAGCCCTGCTCCAGCGCGGCCAGAAAGCCCTGGGCCCAGCGTGCGGCGCTGGTCGCCGTGACCGCGGCGGCGAGCGCCTGCCAACGCGTTCGGCGCTCCTCGGCGCCCATGGCGAGCGCGGCCGCGATGGCCTCGGCGATCTCGTCGGGGTCGTGCGGGTTGACGAGCAGCGCGGCGTCCAGATCGTCGGCGGCGCCGGCGAAGCGGGACAGGACCAGGACGCCCGGATCCTCCGGGTCCTGCGATGCGACATATTCCTTGGCGACCAGGTTCATGCCGTCGCGCAGGGGCGTCACCAGCCCGACGCGGGCGAGGCGCTGAAACCCGGCCAGGGTGGAGCGGGCCAGGCCGCGCGTCAGGTAGCGCAGCGGAAGCCCGTCGAATTCGGCGTATTCGGCGTTGATGCGTCCGGCCAGCTCGTCCAGCTCCCGACGCAGGGCCCGGTACTGGGACACGTCGCCGCGCGAGACCGGAGCGATCTGGAGCATCGTCACGCGGTCGCGGTGCTCGGGGAAGCGGCGCAGCACCTGCTCGAAGCCGCGCAGCCGTTCCGGCAGCCCTTTGGAATAATCGAGCCGGTCGATGCCGAGGATCAGCGCGCGCCGGCCCAGGCTTTCGGCGAGCCGTCGCGCCTCCGGGCCCTGGACCTGCTCGCGCGCCGTTCGCGCCTGCCCTTCGGGGTCGATGCCGGCGGGGAACACGCCGATTCGCGGGCGGATGTCCCGCGCGTCCAGCATTTCGGTCAGGAACCCCGCATCCTGGCGCGTCTGCACGCCGACCAGGTCATAGGCGGCGAAGTCCGCCAGCAGCCCGTCCGCCTGCGGCAGGGCCGTGAACAGCGCTGGCGGCGGCAGGGGAACATGGAGGAAGAAGCCGAGCCGGCCAGCCCATGGCGTCGCCCCCGTACGCGCCAGCCGGCGCAGCGCGGCACCGAACGGGATCAGGTGATAATCATGCACCCAGACCGTGTCGTCAGCGCGCAGCAGGGGCGCGAGCATGCGGGCGAAGCGCTCGTTCACCCCGCGGTAGGTGACGAATTCATCGCGTCGGAACTCGGCCAGGCCGAGGCGGAAATGCAGCAATGGCCAAAGCATGCCGTTGGCGTAGCCGCGATAGAAGCCGCGATACTCGGCCGGCGCGAGGTCGGCCTGGGCGAAGCTCGCGCGCGCCCGTGTGCTGAGGCGCGCCGAGCAGGCCGGGGCTTCGGCGATCTCGCCCGACCAGCCGAACCAGAGCAGCTCGCGCCGCAGGCGTGCCTCGCGCAGCGCCACCGCCAGTCCGCCGGCCTGGGATGCGCCGCGGCGGGGCGTGGGAATGCGGTTGGCGACGACGACGAGCCTGGGCATTTCGGCCGGCTCAGCGCTCGGCCTAGCTGCCAAGCGGCGCGTCGGGCGCCTGCGCCAAGGCGGCGAGCCAGGCGCGCACGCCCGCCGGCCCGGCAAACCAGTCGCCGACGAGCAGACCGACGCCGCCCGCCGCGATCGCTGCCGCAATCGCATCGCGGTCGGTGACGTCGTCGCCGACATAGATCGGGGTGCGGCCGGCAAAGGGCGGCACGGCGAGCAGGGCGCGCAGCGCGGCGCCTTTGTCGACGCCGATGGGGCGGATTTCCCAGGCGAGCTCGGCCGGCATCAGCTCGAACCGCCGCTCGTTCCCGGCGAGCAGTGCCGCGAGGGCGTCGTGCAGGGCCGTTCCCGCTGCCGGCGCGCGGCGGAAATGAAGCACGAAACCGCGCCGTTTGCGCTCGAGCAGCACGCCCGGATGGGCCTCGGCCAGGCGTTCGGCGGTGTCGAGCCAGGCGAGTGGCGGCTCCGGCAGGTCCGGGCGCAGGATGGGGCCGTCCGGGGCGAGGCGGAGCGCGGCGCCATGCTCGCCGGCGACCGCGGTGGCGACCCCCGGCAGCAGCGCATCCACCTGCTCGACCGGGCGGCCGGAGACGATCGCCAGCGCCCCTCCGAGGCGGCGCCGGAGCCGCAGCAGCGCGTCCGGCAAGCCTGGCCGCACCACGACCGCATCCGGCGTCGGCGCGAAATCGAGCAGGGTGCCGTCGAGATCGAGCATCAGCGCCGCGCGCCCGAACGGCGGCAGCGACGGCAGCGTCGCGGTGGCCTCCGCGGTTCGGTTCCCCTGCTGGCGTGGCATCCCTGTGGTTGGCCCGGATCCGGCCCCGGCTGTCAAGCGCAGCGGTGGACCCGGTGGCGGGTCAGGGGTGGCCGATCATGGCCAGCCTTTGGTGCGGCGGGACTCCTGCACGTCGGTCAATTTGTTCGGCCCGTCGGCCACGCCAGGGGGTGGGTCCGGCAGGACGGCGGCGCTGGTCCAGCAATCGACCCAGCCGATCGAGCGGGTGCAATAGGGTAGCGCCCCCGGGGGTGGGTCGATCGGGCGGCAGTAGCTCTCGCCCTGATCGAGCCGGACGATGGAGCAGTCCCGCCCGGTCAGGCTCGACCAGATCAGGTCGAGCACGTCGCGCTGGAAGATCATCACGCTCGCCACCTCGATCGGCGCCGCCACCGCGAAGGGCTCGGGCGGCACCGTGCAGGCGGACTCCAGCAGGAGGGCGACGAGCAGGATCGATCGGTGGACGGGCCGCATGGCGGCATCCTGGCGGAACCGGGTGAAGATATGGTTGCCATCGCGCCGGCATGGGCGTTTTCACTGGCGGCGAAAACCCTCTATGGTCCGCGCCCGCCGGGCAAACCGCGCCCGCTGGGCTATCCGTGCCGGCTGGGCTATGCGCGAAGGGTGATACTGCGTGGTCGATATCTTCGACGAAGTTGACGAAGATCTGCGCGCCGAGCGGCTGCAGAAGCTGCTGGTTCGCTATGGCGCCTGGCTCGGGGGCGCCGTGCTGCTGGCGATTGCCGGCGCCGGGGCGTGGCAGGCCTGGAAGTGGTACCAGTTGCGCCAGGACCGCGCCGTCGCGTCGGTCTATCTCGCCGCCATGCGCGACGCTGGCGAGCAGTCCGAACCCGTGGCCGCGCCGGATCCGAAGGCGGCAATCGCCGCCTTCGCCAGGGTGGCCACGTCTGCTTCGCCCGGCTATCGGCCGCTGGCGAAGCTGCAGGAAGCCGCCCTGCGGGCCGATACCGGGGATCTGCCGGGGGCGCTGGCGCTTTGGGACGCGGTCGCGGCCGACCCGGCGGCGTCGTCCATCCTGCGCAGCCTCGCCAGCCTGCTCTGGGTGCAGCATCAGATCGACCAGGGCGACCCGTCGCTGCTCGCCGCGCGGCTCGCGCCGCTGATGAGCCCGGACAGTCCCTGGCGGCCGCTTGCCCAGGAGGCACAGGCCCTGCTGGACCAGCGCCAGGGCAAGGCGAAGGAGGCCGAGGCCCTGTGGCAGGGTCTGGCGCAGGACGTGACCATCCCCACCGGGGTGCGTGAGCGCGCCAGCGCGATGCTGGCCCGGTTGGGTGGCTGATGCGCGGCCCGGGAAGACGCATGCGAACGGCCCACGCCGCCGGGCTCGGACGTCGCGCGCTGCTGCCGCTCGCGGCCGGCACGCTCGCCGGCTGCAGCCTGTTCGACAATATGTTCTCGTCGAGCAAGACGACACTGCCGGGCAAGCGCGAGGATGTCGGCCGCGTCGAGCACGGTCTGGAGCCGCCCAAGGGGCGGCGGCCCGACGTCGTTCTGCCGCCGGCGGTCGCCAATGCCGCGTGGCCGCAGCCGGGCGGCAATCCGGCCCACAACATGGGCAATCTGCAGAGCGCCGCGGTGCTGCGGCCGGCCTTCAGTGTCAGCCTCGGCCAGGGCGGCGGCTACCGGCGCAAGATCACCGCCGTCCCCGTGGTCTTTGGCGGGCGGATCTACACCATGGACAGCGCCGGCCTGATCCACGCCTTCGATGCCCGCTCGGGTGGCCCGCTGTGGCAATTCGATACCAAGGGAAAAAACGAGCGCGGCAGCAATGTCGGCGGCGGCCTCGCCGTTGCCGAGGGGCGGCTGCACGCCACGACCGGCCGCGGCGACGTGATCGCGCTCGACGCCGTCAAGGGCGGCGTGGTCTGGCGCCGCACGCTCGATCTGCCGGTGCGGTCCAGCCCGATGATCGCCGATGGGCGCGTGTTCGTGGTCACCATCGGCCAGCGCCTGGTGGCGCTCGCCGCCGATGACGGGCGCGAACTCTGGTCGCACCAGGCGCGCGCCGTCGCCACCTCGGTGCTGGCCGCCCCGGCCCCAGCCTACGCCGCGGGCTTCGTCTTTGCGGGCTTCGGCTCCGGTGACGTCGCCGCCCTGCGCGCGGAGACCGGCGACGTGGTGTGGAGCGACAGCATTCCCGCCCTCGGCTCGCGTGACAGCGACATCGCCATCGCCGCCATCACGGCGATGCCGGTCATCGGCGGCGACCAGGTGTTCTTCTTCGGCCAGGGCGGATTGCTGATCGCCGACGATCTGCATACCGGGCGGCGGCTGTGGGAGAAGGAGGTCGGCGGCGGGCAGACGCCGTGGATTGCCGGCGAGTGGCTGTTCGTCGTGACGCTGGATCAGCGTGCCGCGGCGGTGAATATCCGCACCGCCGAGGTCGGCTGGGTGAGGCAGTTGCCGCTCTACACCAATGTGAAGAAGGAGAGTGGCGCCATCGCCTGGTTCGGCCCCGCGCTGCTCGGCGACCGGCTGGTGTTCGCCGGGACCAACGGTCAGGCGCTCTCGGTCAGCCCCTATACCGGGGAACTGCTCGGCGCCGAGCAGTTCGCCGCGCCGGCCGCGGTGCCGCCCATCGTCGCCGGTGGGGCGCTCTACCTCGTGACGGACGACGGCGCGCTTACCGCGCTGCGCTGACCATGGGTGCGCCGCCCGCCATCGCCATCGTCGGTCGGCCGAATGTCGGCAAGTCGACCCTGTTCAACCGCCTGGTCGGACGGCGGCTGGCGATCGTCGCCGATACGCCCGGGGTGACGCGCGACGCCAAGGAGTTCGAGGCCGAACTGGCCGGCCGGCACGTGACCGTCATTGACACTGGCGGGCTGGAGGAGGCGGCGCCCGGCTCGCTCGCCGCGCGCATGCGCGCCGCCGCCGGTGCGGCGATGCGGCGGGCGGCGGTGGTGCTGTTCGTGGTCGATGCCCGGGCCGGGGTGACGGCGGCGGACACCGAAATCGCGGCGTGGCTGCGCCGCCAGAAGCGCCCGGTGCTGCTGATCGCCAACAAAGCCGAGGGTCGGGCCGGGCACGCGGCGGCGCTGGAGGCCTACGCGCTCGGCCTCGGCGAGCCGATCGCGGTTTCCGCCGAGCATGGGGAAGGGATCGACGTGCTCGCCGAGGCGGTCGCGGCGGCGCTCCCGGCCGACGACGCGCCGGCCGAGGGGGAGGAGGGCACGGACGACGCCGTGCCGACGCTGCGCCTGGCGATCATCGGCCGGCCCAATGCCGGCAAATCCACGCTGCTCAACCGGCTGCTCGGCGAGGAACGGGTGATCACCGGCCCCGAGCCCGGGCTGACGCGCGACGCCATTGCCGTGCGCATAAACGATGGCGGCGGCGGGATCATCGAACTGGTCGATACCGCGGGCCTGCGCCGGCGCGCGCGCGTCGAGGCGGGGCTGGAGAGCATGTCGACCTCGTCCTCGATCGAGGCGCTGAAGCGGGCGGAGTTGGTGGTGCTGGTGGTCGATGCCGCCGCGGGGGTGCACGACCAGGATCTGCAGATCGCGCGGCTGATCGAGCGCGAGGGCCGCGCCTGCGTCATCGCGCTGAACAAATGGGACGCCGTGACCGACCGCACGGCGGCGCGGCGAGCGATCAACGACCGGCTGATGACGAGCCTGGCGCAGCTGCGCGGGGTCGAGGTGGTGACGGTCTCGGCCCTGAGCGGCAGCGGGCTCGAGACGCTGCTGCCGGCGGTGCGGCGGGCGCATGCGATCTGGAACCGAAGGGTGCCGACGGCGGAGCTCAATCGTTGGTTCGAGGGCGCGTTGGCCCGGCACGCGCCGCCGATGGTGGAGGGGCGGCGGCTGAAGCTGCGCTATATCACGCAGGCGAAGGCGCGGCCGCCGAGCTTCGTCGTGTTCGGCACACGGGCCGAGCAGCTGCCGGAGGATTACCAGCGCTATCTGGTCAACGGGCTGCGCGAGACCTTCGGCCTGCCTGGAACGCCGATCCGGCTGCGCCTGCGCGGCACGCGCAACCCCTTCGCCGAGGAACGCTGAGCCCCGGCTTGCCGCGCTGGCCCCCGTGCGCTACACGCCCCGCTTCACGGCCGCGCCTGCGGGCGTGGTGGA
Source organism: Pseudomonadota bacterium (assembly GCA_021815825.1). Classification (GTDB taxonomy): domain Bacteria; phylum Pseudomonadota; class Alphaproteobacteria; order Acetobacterales; family Acetobacteraceae; genus JAJZVV01. The sequence continues at coordinate 21,730 of JAKAZO010000010.1, read as the reverse complement.
AGTGGTAGACACGCCAGATTTAGGTTCTGGTGGCGCAAGCCGTGGGGGTTCAAGTCCCTTCGCCCGCACCAGCGCCGCGCCGGGTCAGCGAGGAGTTCGAACGTCAATGCAGGTCACCGAGACGCTTTCCGACGGGCTTCGTCGCGGCTTTTCCGTGGTGATTCCCGCCGCCGATCTCGCCGGCCGGCATAGCGCCCGCCTGGCCGAGCTCGGCCGCACCCTGCGCCTGCCCGGTTTCCGCCCTGGCAAGGTGCCGTCGACGCTGGTGCGCCAGCGCTTCGGCGCCTCGGTCGGTTCCGAGGTGCTGCAGGAGCGCCTGAACGAGGCCGCGCAGCAGGTGATCAGCGAGCGCGGTCTGCGGCCGGCGATGCAGCCGAAGCTGGACCTGCAGGGTGAGGCGCCGAAGCTCGCCACCGGCGGGGCGGCCGAGGATGTCGCCTTCACGCTCGAATTCGAGGTTCTTCCCGAGATCACGCCGCCCGACTTCGCCGCCATCACCCTGCCGAAAATGAAGGCGGAGGCGAGCGACGAGTCGGTGGACAAGGCGCTCGCCGAGATCGCCCGCCGCCAGCGCCAGCTCGTTGCCCCGGCCGAGCCGCGGCCCTCGCGCGTCGGGGATGTGCTGACCATCGATTTCACCGGCACCGTCGACGGCGCGCCACTGCCCAACGGGTCCGGCAGCGGCGTCAGCGCCGAGGTCGGCGGGCCCGGCTTCATCCCGGGCTTCACCGAGCAGCTCGAAGGGCTCTCGGTGGGGGAGAGCCGCACGATCGAGGCGACCTTCCCCGAGGATTACGGTGCCCGCGAGGTCGCCGGCAAGACGGCGAGCTTCGCCATCACCGTGACCGACCTGCGCGAGGCGGAGGTGCCGCCGGTGGACGAGGCGCTGGCGGAGAAGCTGGGGTTCGATGCTCTGGCCGAGCTGCGCGACACGGTGCGCCGGCAGATCCAGCGCGACTACGACCGCGCCACGCGCCAGCGCCTGAAGCGGGCGCTGCTGGACGCGCTGGCCGAGCGCGTCGATTTCACGGTGCCCGAGTCGCTGGTCGAGGCGGAGTTCGGCCAGATCTGGCAGCGCATCGAGGCGGACCGCGCCGCGGGCCAGCTCGACGCCGAGGACGCCGGCAAGGACGAGGCGACGCTGAAGGCCGATTACCGTGCCATCGCCGTGCGCCGGGTGCGACTCGGCCTGCTGCTGGCAGAGATTGGTCGGGCCAACACGCTCTCCGTGAGCAACGAGGAGCTCTCGCGCGCGATGCGCCAGGAGGCGTCCCGCTATCCCGGCCAGGAGGCACAGCTGATGGAGTTCTTCCGCAAGAACCCCAGCGCCATCGAGTCGCTGCGGGGGCCGATCTATGAGGACAAGGTGGTCGATTTCGTCCTCGAACTGGTGAAGCTCGAAGAGCAGACCGTTTCGCCGGAGACGCTGCTCGCCGACCCGGAGACGCCGGAGAAGGTCTGAGCCGCGGGCCGGATTGGCATTCGCGGCTCAGCATCCTATTTACCCTTTTGGTGCTACCATGGCGTGGTCGGGTCCGATGGGTCGGGTCAGGCCCAGAGCGGGGAATCGAGTGCGATGAAGGACCGCGATCCGGTCGAGGTCTACGGCAACACGCTGGTGCCGATGGTGGTCGAGCAGACCGCGCGCGGCGAGCGGGCCTTCGACATCTATTCTCGTCTGCTCAAGGAGCGGATCATCTTCCTGACCGGGACGGTGTTCGACCAGGTGAGCGCGCTGATCTGCGCCCAGTTGCTGTTCCTGGAGAGTGAGAACCCGACCAAGGATATCGCCTTCTATATCAACAGTCCGGGCGGCGTCGTCTCGGCCGGGCTGGCAATCTACGATACGATGCAGTATATCCGGAGCCCGGTGAGCACGGTGTGCATCGGCCAGGCGGCCTCTATGGGCAGCCTGCTGCTGTGCGCCGGCGCCAAGGGCAAGCGCTTTGCGCTGCCGAATGCGCGCATCATGGTGCATCAGCCCTCGGGCGGCGCCCAGGGTCAGGCTACCGACATCGAGATCCAGGCGCGCGAGATTCTCACCCTTCGCCAGCGCCTGAACGAGATCTATGTCCGTCACACCGAGCAGACACTGGAAGCGATCGAGCGCCGCCTCGAGCGCGATACCTACATGTCGGCCGAGGAGGCGCGGGATTTCGGACTGGTCGATGAGGTCGTCGCCAGCCGCCCGCCCGCACCCGGTGCGGCGCCGACGGCGTCGGTCTGATATTCTGGCGGCGTCCCGGCGCGGCTGACCTGGCTCGGTCCCTTGTTGGGCCGAGGTCAGGGGTATAGTCTTTCGCGGTTGGCCCTGGTGACGGTGGGGCAGGAGTAGCCATGAGCAAGTCCGGAGACTCGAAGAACACCCTCTATTGTTCGTTCTGCGGCAAGTCCCAGCACGAAGTCCGCAAGCTGATCGCCGGGCCGACGGTGTTCATCTGCGACGAATGCGTCGAGCTGTGCATGGACATCATCCGCGAGGAGCACAAGACGCACCTCGTGAAGTCCCGGGACGGGGTGCCGACGCCGCGCGAGATCTGCAAGGTGCTGGATGATTACGTGATCGGCCAGGGGCACGCCAAGAAGGTGCTCTCGGTCGCCGTCCACAATCACTACAAGCGCCTGGCGCACGGGCAGAAGAACAACGACGTCGAGATCGCCAAGTCGAACATCCTGCTGGTCGGGCCGACCGGGTCGGGCAAGACGCTGCTGGCGCAGACGCTGGCGCGGATCATCGACGTGCCCTTCACCATGGCGGACGCGACGACGCTGACCGAGGCCGGCTATGTCGGCGAGGATGTCGAGAACATCATCCTCAAGCTGCTGCAGGCGGCGGACTACAATGTCGAGCGGGCTCAGCGCGGCATCGTCTATATCGACGAGGTCGACAAGATCAGCCGCAAGTCCGACAACCCCTCGATCACCCGGGACGTCTCTGGCGAGGGCGTGCAGCAGGCGCTGCTGAAGATCATGGAGGGCACCGTGGCGTCGGTGCCGCCGCAGGGCGGGCGCAAGCACCCGCAGCAGGAATTCCTCCAGGTCGACACCACGAACATCCTGTTCATCTGCGGGGGCGCCTTCTCCGGGCTGGAGAAGATCATCGGTGCGCGCGGCAAGGGCTCGGGCATCGGCTACGGCGCCGAGGTGCGGTCCTCGGACGAGCGGCGGATGGGCGACATCCTGCGCGAGGTGGAGCCGGAGGATCTGCTGCGGTTCGGTCTGATCCCCGAGTTCATCGGCCGCCTGCCGGTGGTGGCGACGCTGGAGGACCTCGACGAGGCGGCGCTGGTGGAGATCCTGACCCGGCCGAAGAACGCCCTGGTGAAGCAATATGCGCGGCTGTTCGAGATGGAGGGGGTGAATGTCTCCTTCACCGACGACGCGCTGAAATCGATCGCCAGCCGCGCCATCGCCCGCAAGACCGGCGCCCGCGGCCTGCGCTCGATCATGGAGTCGATCCTGCTCTCCACCATGTTCGATCTGCCGGGCCTGGACGGGGTCGAGGAAGTGGTGATCAACCGCGAGGTCGCCGAGGGGCGCGCCAACCCGCTGTTCCTGTACGGGAAGGAGCGGGCGGAGACCAGCGCCTGAGGCCGCGTCCCGCCTTGGCGCCCGGCCCTTCGGGGCGGGGCTTGTCGGGCGAGGCATCGGTGCCGATATGGGGATGATGAGGCGGCGGCGGCTCCCTGGCGTGATGCAAGGCGAATCGATCGTCCGAATCGGCGTGGTCCGTGCCAATGGTCGGTGCCGGTGCACCGGGGCGGGCTGTGCCGCGACTGTCCTGAAAGGAGGTCTTCAATGACGGAATCCGATCGGCCCGAGAAGGGCGATCCGGAGCAGGCGGGGCCTGGCATGGGTGATCTGTTGCCGGTGCTGCCGCTGCGCGACATCGTGGTTTTCCCGCACATGATCGTGCCGCTCTTCGTCGGGCGCGAGAAGTCCGTGCGCGCGCTCGAGGCGGTGATGAAGGACGACAAGCAGATTCTGCTCGTCGCCCAGAAGAATGCGACCGAGGATGATCCCTCGGCGGACGGCATTTTCCGTGTCGGCACGGTTTCGACGATCCTGCAATTGCTGAAATTGCCTGACGGCACGGTGAAAGTGCTGGTCGAGGGCAGCCGGCGCGCGCGCATCGCGACGTTCAAGGAGACGGACGCCTATTTCGAAGCGTTCGTGGAGCCGGTGACGGACGAGGGCGCCGAGGCGCGCGAGCTGGAAGCGCTGGCGCGGACGGTGGTTTCGCAGTTCGAGCAATACATCAAGCTCAACAAGAAGATCGCGCCGGAGGTGCTGGTCTCGATCAACCAGATCGAGGATCCGAGCAAACTCGCGGATACGGTCGCGAGCCATCTCAACCTCAAGATCGCCGAGAAGCAGGAGGTGCTGGAGACCGCCAGTATCGGCGAGCGTCTGGAGCGCGTGTTCGGCCACATGGAGGCCGAGATCGGCGTGCTGCAGGTCGAGAAGCGCATCCGCAGCCGCGTGAAGCGGCAGATGGAGAAGACGCAGCGCGAATATTATCTGAACGAGCAGCTCAAGGCGATCCAGAAAGAGCTGGGCGAGGGTGAGGAGGGCAAGGACGAGGCCGCCGAACTCGAGGCTCGGATCAAAAAGACCCGCCTGTCCAAGGAGGCGCGCGAGAAGGCCCTGGCCGAGCTGAAGAAGCTGCGCACGATGAGTCCGATGAGTGCCGAGGCGACGGTGGTGCGCAACTACCTCGACTGGCTGCTCGGGATTCCGTGGAAGAAGCGCAGCAAGATTCGCAACGACGTCCGTGCCGCCGAGAAGGTGCTCAACGACGACCATTATGGCCTGGACAAGGTGAAGGAGCGCATTCTCGAATATCTCGCGGTGCAGTCGCGCAGCGACAAGGTGCGAGGCCCGATCCTCTGCCTCGTCGGGCCGCCCGGCGTCGGCAAGACCTCGCTCGGCAAGTCGATCGCGCGGGCCACGGGGCGCAACTTCGTGCGCATGTCCCTCGGCGGCGTGCGCGACGAGGCGGAGATCCGCGGCCATCGGCGCACCTATATCGGCTCGCTGCCCGGCAAGGTCATCCAGGGCATGAAGAAGGCCAAGACCTCCAATCCGTTCTTCCTGCTCGACGAGATCGACAAGCTCGGCGCCGACTGGCGCGGCGATCCTTCCTCGGCGTTGCTCGAAGTGCTCGATCCGGAGCAGAACTCGACCTTCAACGACCATTACCTCGAGGTCGACTATGATCTGTCGGAGGTGATGTTCGTCACCACGGCCAACAGCCTGCGCATGCCGCAGCCGCTGATGGATCGCATGGAGATCATCCGCATCCCCGGCTACACCGAGGATGAAAAGGTGGAGATCGCCAAGCGCCATCTGATTCCGAAACAGGCCGAGGCGCACAGCCTCAAAATGTCGGAATGGTCGATCACGGAGGAGGCGCTGCGCGACCTGATTCGCTACTACACGCGCGAGGCCGGCGTACGCAATCTTGAACGCGAGATCGCCAACCTGGCGCGCAAGGCGGTGAAGGAGATCGTCACTCGCAAGGTCGCGAGGGTGAGCTTCACGCGGAAGAACGTGGAGAAATACGCCGGTGTCCGCCGCTACCATTTCGGTGAAACCGAATCGGAAGACATGGTGGGCGTTGTCACGGGGCTCGCCTGGACCGAGGTCGGGGGCGAGATTCTTACGATCGAAAGCGTGCTGCTGCCCGGCAAGGGCAACATCAAGCAGACCGGCAAGCTCGGCGACGTGATGCAGGAGAGCGTGCAGGCGGCGCTCAGCTACGTGCGCAGCCGGTCGGTCAGCTTCGGCATCAAGCCAACGCTTTTCGAGAAGCGCGACATCCATGTCCATGTGCCGGAGGGGGCGACGCCGAAGGATGGTCCCTCCGCGGGGACGGCGATGGCGACGAGTATCGTCAGTGTCCTCACCGGGATTCCGGTCCGGCGCGACGTGGCGATGACGGGTGAGATCACGCTGCGCGGCCGCGTGTTGCCGATCGGCGGGCTGAAGGAGAAGCTGCTGGCAGCACTCCGCGCCGGGATCACGACGGTCTTCATTCCCAAGGAGAACGAGAAGGACCTCGCCGAAATCCCGGACAACGTGAAGAAGCACCTGCAGCTGGTGCCGGTCGCGCATGTCGATGAGGTGATCGCGCGGGCGCTCGTGCGCAAGCCGGAGCCGATTGCCTGGGAGGAGCCGCCCGAGCCGGTTGCTCCGGCGGTGGCGGAACTTCCGAGCGCGTCCCTGCCGCATTGACGCGCGAATCCTGCATAGGGACCGGGGCGCGAGAGCGTCCCGGTCCTTTTGCGTGCAACACCCTGTGGCGATTCGCGCGAGCGTTGGCATCGGCGCGTTGACGCGCGGGAAAAACCGCAGATAGTCTCGGCTTGTGGCCCCAGCGGGAATCGGTGGGCCGCGTTGACACCGGATTTCAGCTCATCGAGGGAGGTTGCCGTGAACAAGTTGGACCTGATCGCGGCCGTGGCCGAGGAGACCGAGTTGCCCAAGGCCAAGGCCGCGGAGGTCGTGGATGCGGTATTCGGCGCCATCGAGGGCGCGCTGAAGGCGAAGGAGGAGGTGCGGCTGGTTGGCTTCGGCACCTTCGCCACCGCGAAGCGGGAGGCCTCGACCGGACGCAATCCGCGTACCGGCGCCCCGATCAAGATCGCCGCTTCCACCTCGATTCGCTTTAAGGCGGGCAAGGGCCTCAAGGACGCGGTGAACTGATATCATCGGGATATGCGGCGCGGCGGGGGCGTAAACGGACGGTTCCCGCCGCTGATGGCGTCGGTTTTTGTGCCCGCGCCACTCGGTGGGCGCGGCGCGTGCCGGGCCGGCCAGGGCAGGGTTTGGGGCGGTTAGCTCAGCGGTAGAGCGTCTCGTTTACACCGAGAGGGTCGGCGGTTCGAACCCGTCACCGCCCATGCCGTTGCTCGCCGCGGCTGCTGATGGGGTCGGCCTCCGGCGCATTGGTCTTCGGGCCGCCTTGACGCTGCTTCGTCATGGCTCTAAGTCCTGCCGCCAGTTGGATGCGGGTGTAGCTCAGTTGGTTAGAGCGCCGGCCTGTCACGCCGGAGGTCGCGGGTTCGAGCCCCGTCACTCGCGCCAGCCGCCGTTGAGGCGCCGGTTCTCCGGTCCGCGATGGTGTTCATTCCGCGGCGTTTTCCCCTTGCCCTGCCAGCCCAAGCCGACCTGGCTCACGGTCGGCGGCCCTATGGCGAAGCGGTGCGGATGGGGCTAATGTCCGCCCGCGCTGCGGTGCAATACCGGCCGGAGCGCACGACGTTTTCCCGCTCGCGAGCCGGGCGGGATGGAGGGGTGGATGCAACCGCTGCTCGCCAACTACCTGCCCATCGTGGTGTTCCTTGCCATCGCCATGGTGATCGCCCTGGCAATGCTCTTCGGCGCCATCCTGGCGGCACGGCAGAAGCCCTATGCGGAGAAGCTCTCCGCCTACGAATGCGGCTTCGAGCCCTTCGACGACGCCCGGCGCCGCTTCGACGTGCGCTACTACCTCGTTGCCATCCTCTTCATCATTTTTGATCTCGAGGTTGCCTTCCTCTTTCCGTGGGCTGTCAGCCTGTCACGGATTGGCTGGTTCGGCTTTCTCTCGATGCTCGGCTTCCTCGCCGTGTTGACGGTCGGCTTCATCTATGAGTGGCGCAAGGGCGCGCTGGAGTGGGAATGATGCGACAAGCTCGCGAGCCGCGGAGGCTGAAGCCATGAGCACGCACGTTTCGTCGGACGGGGCGGCGCTGGCCTGGAACCGCGAGGCACTGGCACCCGGCCCCGAGCAGGATGCGGTGATCAAGGGCATCACCGGCGAGATCGAGAACAAGGGCTTTGTGGTCGCGACGCTCGACAAGGTGGTGAACTGGGCACGCACCGGCAGCCTGTGGCCGATGACGTTCGGCCTCGCATGCTGCGCGGTGGAGATGATCCACGCCTACATGCCGCGTTACGATCTCGATCGCTTCGGGATCATCCCGCGCGCGAGCCCGCGCCAGTCGGACGTGATGATCGTCGCCGGCACGCTGACCAACAAGATGGCCCCGGCGCTGCGCAAGGTCTACGACCAGATGCCGGAGCCGCGCTGGGTGATCAGCATGGGCAGCTGCGCGAATGGCGGCGGCTATTATCATTATTCCTATTCCATCGTGCGGGGCTGCGACCGGGTCGTGCCGGTGGATGTCTATGTTCCCGGCTGTCCGCCCACGGCGGAGGCGCTGGTCTACGGCATCCTGCTGCTGCAGAAGAAGATCCGCCGTACAGGGACGATTCTCCGTGGCTGAAGTTCAGGATACGGCCGACGTGGTTGCGATGCTGGCCGAGGCGGTGGCGACGATCCAAGGGGTCGAGCGCGCTGTGGTCGCGGCCGGCGAGGTTGTCGCCCACGTGCCCCGCGCGGCGTTGATCTCGGTGATGACGATGCTGCGCGACGATCCGCGTTTCGCCTGCGCCCAGATGATGGATCTGTGTGGTGTCGATTGGCCGCAGCGGCCCGAGCGCTTCGACGTCGTCTATAATCTCCTGTCGATCGCGCGCAACCATCGCATCCGCGTCATCACTACCACCGATGAGGTGACGCCGGTGCCGTCGGTGCATGGGCTCTGGCCATGCGCGACCTGGTGGGAGCGTGAGGCGTGGGATCTGTTCGGCATCCTTTTCGCCGGCCAGCCCGACCATCGCCGCATCCTCACCGATTACGGGTTCGAGGGCCATCCGCTGCGCAAGGACTTCCCTCTGACCGGGTATGTAGAGGTGCGCTACGACGAAGACCGCAAGGCGGTGGTGTACGAACCGGTCAAGCTGGCGCAGGATTTCCGCAATTTCGATTTCGTCTCGCCGTGGGAAGGCATGCTGACGCTGCCTGGAGACGAGAAGGCGCACGCGCAGCGCGCAATCAGGCGGACGGAGCAGGGCTGATGGCCGAACCGGAGGTGACCGCGGGCGAACGGGCGGTCGAGGCGGCGGAGCGTCGGGTCGTCGAGATCGACAGCCACGCCATCAATTTCGGCCCACAGCACCCGGCCGCGCATGGCGTGTTGCGTCTGGTGCTGGAGATGGATGGGGAGGTTGTCGAGCGTGCCGACCCGCATGTCGGGCTGCTCCATCGCGGCACCGAGAAGCTGATCGAGTACAAATCCTACATGCAGGCGCTGCCGTATTTCGATCGACTCGATTACGTCTCGCCGATGTGCGAGGAGCATGCTTTCGCATTGGCAACGGAAAAGCTGCTCGGGATCGAAGTGCCCGCGCGCGCGAAGTGGATCCGCACGCTCTTCGCCGAGATCACGCGCGTACTCAATCATCTTCTCAACATCACCACCTATGGGCTCGATGTCGGTGCCATCACGCCGGTGATGTGGGGCTTCGAGGAGCGCGAGAAGCTGCTCGAATTCCACGAAGCGGCTTCAGGTGCGCGTCTGCACGCAAACTATTTCCGGCCCGGCGGTGTCGCCAAGGATCTGCCGGCCGGACTCGAGGAGCGGATCGCCGATTGGGCCGAGACATTCCCGAAGCTCGTCGACGACCTGCAGACGTTGCTGACCGGCAACCGGATCTGGAAGCAGCGCACCGTGGACATCGGCGCCATCGGCCCGGAGGATGCTCTGGCCTGGGGATTTTCGGGTCCATGCCTGCGCGCCTCGGGCGTGCCCTGGGACCTTCGGCGTTCGCAGCCCTACGACATGTATGATCAGGTCGAGTTCGAGGTTCCCGTAGGACGCAACGGCGACTGCTACGACCGCTATCTGGTCCGCATGGAGGAGATGCGGCAGAGCGCGCGCATCGTGAAGCAGTGCCTGGCGCGGATGCAGCCGGGGCCCGTGAAGGTGCAGGACAACAAGATCGCGCCGCCGCCACGCGCTGAGATGAAGCGATCGATGGAGTCGCTCATCCATCATTTCAAGCTCTATACCGAGGGCTATCACGTTCCCGCCGGCGCCACCTACACGGTGGTGGAAAGCCCCAAGGGAGAGTTTGGGGTCTACCTCGTGGCGGATGGTTCCAACCGCCCCTACCGGTGCAAGATCCGGCCCACCGGTTTCGCGCATCTGCAGGCAATCGAGGTGCTTTCGAAGCGGCACATGCTGGCCGACGCGGTCGCCATCATCGGGTCGCTCGATCTCGTGTTCGGTGAAGTGGATCGCTAGATCATGACAGACCAGACCGACGCCGGTGCCGAACCGTTCCAGCCGGCACACTTCGTTTTCGACTCCGAAAGCGAAGTGGAGATCAGCCGCGTCCTGGCCCGCTACCCCGCTGGCAAGCAGGCGAGCGCCGTGCTGCCGCTGCTCTATCTCGTACAGCGCCAGATGGGCCGCCAGACAGGGAGCGCGTGGGTTCCACGAGTGGCCATGGACGAGATCGCGCGCCGGCTTGGAATGGCGCCGATCCGAGTGTACGAAGTCGCCACCTTCTACACCATGTTCCAGCTCCGGCCGGTCGGGCGCTTCCATCTGCAGGTCTGCACGACGACGCCGTGCTGGCTGCGTGGCTCCGACGAGATCGTGGCGGCGTGCCGACGCACAGCCGGGGTCGGCGGCTTCGGCGAGACCAGTTCCGACGGACTGTTCACCATGACCGAGGTTGAATGTCTCGGCGCCTGCGTCAATGCGCCGATCCTGCAGGTGAACGATGATTTCTACGAGGATCTCGACGGGCCACGGACCGAGGCGCTGATTGCGGCGCTGAAGCGTGGCGAGGTGCCGCCGCCCGGCTCGACCATCGGCCGCCAGACTTCGGCTCCTGAAGGCGGCCCGCAGACCTTGGTTGGGCTAACCCCGGCCGCCGCCATCCCGCCTGCGGAGTGAAGCTATGCTCAGCGACAAAGACCGTATCTTCACGAACCTCTACGGCCTGCACGACTGGCGCCTCGCCGGAGCGCGCGCGCGCGGCGATTGGGACGGGACGGCGGCGTTGCTGGCACGCGGTCGCGATGCCCTGATCGAAGAGGTGAAGGCGTCCGGGCTGCGCGGTCGTGGCGGCGCGGGATTTCCCACCGGCATGAAGTGGTCGTTCATGCCCAAGCAGTCGGACGGCCGGCCGCACTACCTGGTCGTCAATGCCGACGAAAGCGAGCCCGGGACCTGCAAGGACCGCGACATTCTGCGGCACGATCCTCATAAGCTGATCGAGGGCTGCCTCATTGCCGGCTTGGCCATGGGCGCGCATGTCGCCTACATCTATGTCCGCGGCGAGTTCTACAACGAGGCCGCGCGGCTGCAGGCGGCGGTGGACGAAGCCTATGACGCCGGTCTGATTGGACGCAACGCCTGTGGCTCTGGCTTTGAGTTTGATGTCTACGTTCATCGCGGCGCAGGCGCGTATATTTGCGGTGAAGAGACAGCGCTGCTCGAAAGCCTGGAAGGCAAGAAGGGTATGCCGCGGCTGAAGCCGCCATTCCCGGCCGCGGTGGGCCTCTACGGCTGCCCGACGACGGTAAACAATGTCGAGAGCATCGCCGTCGTTCCCACCATCCTGAGACGCGGCGCGGCATGGTTTTCCGAGTTGGGGCGGCCGAAAAATGCCGGGACGAAGATTTTCTGCATCTCCGGCCACGTCAACAAGCCGTGCAATGTCGAGGAGGAACTCGGCATTCCGTTGCGTGAGTTGATCGAGCGCTACGCCGGTGGCGTGCGTGGTGGCTGGGATAATCTGCTGGCGGTGATTCCGGGCGGATCCTCGGTGCCGGTCCTGCCGCGCGAGATTTGTGATACCGTGCTGATGGATTTCGACAGCCTGCGCGAGGTGCGAAGCGGGCTGGGTACCGCGGCGGTCATCGTGATGGACAAGTCGACCGACATCGTCAAAGCGATCGCGCGCCTGTCCCAATTCTACAAGCACGAGAGTTGCGGCCAGTGCACGCCGTGCCGCGAGGGCACGGGGTGGCTGATGCGCGTGATGTATCGTCTCGTCGAGGGGCGCGCTGAGCCGGAGGAGATCGATGTGCTCGAACAGGTCACCCGGCAGATCGAGGGCCATACGATTTGCGCCCTCGGTGACGCGGCGGCATGGCCCGTGCAGGGGCTGATCCGTCATTTCCGGCCAGTGATCGAGCAGCGCATCGCGCAGGCGAAGGCGCGGCCGATGTCGATGGCGGCGGAGTAGGGCGATGGCGAAGGTCACAGTCGACGGGATCGAGGTCGAGGTCCCGAGCGGAGCGTCGGTGCTGCAGGCGTGCGAGATGGCGGGGAAGGAAATCCCGCGCTTCTGCTATCACGAGCGCCTCTCCGTGGCCGGAAATTGCCGCATGTGCCTCGTCGAGATCGAGAAGAATCCGAAGCCCGTTGCTTCCTGCGCCTTTCCGGTCGCGGACGGCATGGTGGTGAAGACCGATAGCCCCATGGTGCGCCAGTCGCGCCGCGGGGTCATGGAATTCCTGCTGATCAATCATCCGCTCGACTGTCCGATATGCGATCAGGGCGGCGAATGCGACCTGCAAGACCAGTCGATGGCCTACGGCATGGACCATTCGCGCTATCACGAGAACAAGCGCGCCGTGAAGGACAAGGATCTCGGCCCGCTGGTGAAGACGGTCATGACGCGCTGCATCCAGTGCACCCGCTGCATCCGCTTCGCTCAGGAGATCGCCGGCGTGCCCGAACTCGGTGCCACCGCGCGCGGCGAGAACATGGAGATCGGCACCTATGTCGAGAAGGCGCTGAGTTCGGAGCTCTCCGGCAACCTCATCGATATCTGCCCGGTCGGCGCGCTGACATCGAAGCCCTACGCCTTCGTCGCGCGGCCCTGGGAATTGAACAAGACGGACAGCATCGACGTGCTCGACGCCGTGGGGACGAATATTCGCGTCGACACCCGCGGTTCGGAAGTGCTGCGCATCCTGCCTCGGCTGAATGAGGACGTGAACGAGGAGTGGCTCGGCGACAAGGCGCGTTTCTCGCTCGACGGTCTGAAACGTCGCCGCCTCGATCGGCCATGGCTCCGGCGGGAGGGAAAGCTGGTCGCCGTTTCGTGGCCGGAGGCCCTCGCGGCCATCGCCGAGCGGCTCCAGGGGCTGAGCGGTGCGCGCATTGGCGCGATTGCGGGCGATCTCGCCGACGCCGAGAGCATGGTCGCGCTGAAGGACCTCATGACGGGGCTGGGTTCGCCCAATCTCGATTGCCGCCAGCGTGGTGAGAAGCTGGAGGCGACGCGGCGCGACTTCTATTGCTTCAATACCAGCATCGCCGGGATCGACGAGGCCGACGCGCTGCTGCTCATCGGTACGAACCCTCGGCACGAAGCGCCGATCTTGAACGCGCGCATTCGCAAGCGCGTTCTGGCTGGGAGTTTCCCGATCGCCGCGATCGGCTCGACCGCTGATCTGACCTACGGTGTCGAGTGGATCGGCACGGGCCCGGCGGCCCTGCGCGCGCTTCTGGCCGGAGCGCATCCGTTCTCGTCGGTCATGTCGGCGGCGAAGCGGCCCATGTTGATCCTCGGCCAAGGTGCCGTGGCCCGGGCCGACGGGGCCGCGGTTTTGGCGGCGGCGTGGCAACTTGCTGGCCAGTTCGGCATGCTCGGTGCGGATTGGCACGGGTTCAACATGCTCCACAGCGCTGCGTCGCGCGTTGGTGCGCTTGATCTCGGCTTTCTGCCCGGACCGCACGGCAAGGATGTCGCGGCGATGGTTGGCGGCGGCGTGGATCTGCTGTGGCTGCTGGGCGCTGACGAAATCGACACTGGCGCGATCGGTGCCAGCACGTTCGTCGTCTATCAGGGCCACCATGGCGATGCCGGCGCGGCGCGCGCCGATGTCATCCTCCCCGGTGCCGCCTATACGGAGAAGGGCGGAACCTACGTCAATACGGAGGGGCGCACGCAGCGCACCGCGGCCGCTCTCCACCCACCAGGCGAGGCCCGCGAGGACTGGAAAATCCTGCGCGCCTTCAGCGAGGTGATCGGGCGGCCCCTGCCTTACGACGATCTCGTTGCCGTGCGCCGCCGGCTCGGCGAGGCTCATCCGACCTTCGCCCGGTTGGACACGTTGCCGCGGCTGGCGTGCACCGATATGGCCGGACCTGCGGGCGACAGCGGCGGCTTGGGAGATGCACCGTTCGTGCCCTTCGTCGCCGACTACTACCGTACCGACCCGATCAGCCGCGCGAGCCCGACGATGGCCGAATGCGCGAGGACTCTCGGACCCTCCCTCATGCAGGCGGCGGAATAGACCGCGATGACCGAATTCCTCGCCACGCCCATCGGCACGCTCATCCTGCTGGTGCTCGAAACTCTGGCGATCCTGGTGCCGTTGCTCGTCTTCGTCGCCTACGCGACGTGGGCCGAGCGCAAGGTGCTGGCGGCGATGCATTTGCGGAAGGGTCCGAACGTCGTCGGGCTGTTCGGCCTGCTTCAGCCGTTCGCCGACGCACTCAAGATGTTGATGAAAGAGACGATCATCCCCACCGGGGCGAATCGGGCTCTGTTTCTCCTGGCGCCTGTCATCACTTTCGTGCTGGCGATGATCGCCTGGGCCGTTGTGCCAGTGAACGACGGCTGGGCGGTGGCGAAGATCAACGTCGGCGTCTTGTACCTGTTCGCCATCAGTTCGCTGGGCGTCTATGGTGTCATCATCGCCGGCTGGGCGAGCAACTCGAAATATGCTTTCCTCGGCGCGATGCGCAGCGCGGCGCAGATGGTGAGTTACGAGGTCTCGATCGGCTTCGTGATGGTAAGCGTGCTGCTGTGCGTTGGTAGCCTGAACCTGAACGACATCGTGCTGGCGCAGCGCCACGTGTGGTTTGCGCTCCCGCTGTTCCCGATGTTCCTCGTGTTCTTCATCTCGGGCCTCGCGGAGACGAACCGGTCGCCCTTCGACTTGCCGGAGGGCGAGAGCGAGATCGTCGCGGGGTTCTTCGTCGAATACAGCTCGCTCGCTTTCGGTCTGTTCTTCCTCGGCGAATACGCCAACATGTTCCTCATGAGCGCGATGACGACGATCCTGTTCCTAGGCGGCTGGCTGGCGCCGTTCGGGGTTGAGCCGTTCACCTGGCTGCCGGGGCCGATCTGGTTCCTGCTCAAGGTCTTCGCCTGCATGTTCGTTTTCATCTGGGTCCGTGGCACATTGCCCCGCTATCGCTACGACCAGCTGATGCGCCTCGGCTGGAAGGTGTTCCTGCCGCTGTCGTTGTTCTGGCTCGTGCTGACGGCGGGCGTGCTGATGGCAACCGGTTGGGTGCCGCGGACATGATCGCGCTGCACTGTCCCGCGGTGCACGCGCGGCAAGGAGATTGACCGATGGGCTTTTTGGACCGCTCAGCGCGGGGGCTGTTGCTCGGGGAGATTTGGGCCGGCCTGGCGCTGACGATGCGCTATGCCTTCAAGTCCAAGGCAACCATCAACTATCCTTACGAGAAGAACCCGATCAGTGCACGCTTCAAGGGTGAGCACGCGCTGCGACGCTACCCCAATGGCGAGGAACGCTGCATCGCCTGCAAATTGTGCGAGGCCATCTGCCCGGCGCAGGCGATCACCATCGAGGCTGAGCCCCGTGACGACGGCTCTCGGCGGACCACGCGCTACGATATCGACATGACGAAGTGCATCTATTGCGGACTTTGCGAGGAGGCATGTCCGGTCGACGCGATCGTCGAAGGTCCCAATTTCGAGTTCGCTACCGAGACGCGCGAGGAACTGATGTACAACAAAGACCGGCTGCTGGCGAATGGAGACCGCTGGGAAGCGGAGATCGCCAAGCGGCTCGAACTCGACGCTCCGTACCGGTGAGCGCATGAGCTTCGTTGGTCGCATGAAGGCCGGCCGATGCCGGCGGGACGGGCAGGGATGATTGCGACGCTGGCATTCTATGTCTTTGCGGCGGTGCTTCTCGGCTCGGCGGCGCTCGTGGTGAGCGCGCGCAACCCTGTGCATTCGGTGCTGTTCCTCATCCTTGCCTTCTTCAACGCTGCTGGACTGTTCCTGCTGGCCGGCGCCGAATTTCTCGCGATGATCCTGGTCATCGTCTATGTCGGCGCGGTCGCCGTGCTGTTCCTTTTCGTGGTGATGATGCTGGATATCGACTTCACTCGCTTGCGGGAGGGGGTCCAACGCTACGCGCCCGTGGGAGCGACGGTGGGCGTGATCCTGCTCGTCGAACTGGCCAGTGTCCTCGGCGGCTGGCAGCTTCTGCCGCAGTCCGCCTCGCTGCGGGGCGCCGTCGCGCCAAGCACGGGCTCCAACACGGCTGCGCTCGGTGACCTGCTCTACACGCACAATGTCCTGCTGTTTCAGATCTCGGGTCTGGTGCTGCTCGTGGCCATGATCGGGGCGATCGTACTGACATTGCGGGAGCGAAAGACCTCGCGACACCAGAATATCGCGCGTCAGGTTTCGCAGCGCGTCGAGGATACGCTCGTGCTGGTCAAGGTCGGGCTCGGGGCCGCGGTGACGGAGGCGGAGTTCCTGCGTCCCCTTCCGGAACCAGCGGTTGCGCCGGCCGAGCCGCACGGGGGCGGCCACGGGCATGGCGGAACTCATGCTGCGGAGGTTCGTTAGATGCTGCCAGTGAGCCTCGGTCATTATCTCGCCGTGAGTGCTGTTCTGTTGGTGCTCGGTGTGTTCGGCATCTTCCTCAACCGCAAGAACGTCATCGTCATCCTGATGTCGATCGAGCTGATCCTTCTGGCGGTGAACCTCAATCTGGTTGCCTTCTCAGCAACGCTCGGTGATCTAGCCGGCCAGATCTTCGCCATGTTCGTGCTGACGGTGGCGGCGGCGGAGGCCGCGATCGGGTTGGCCATCGTCGTCGTGTATTTCCGCAATCGCGGATCGATTGAAGTCGAAGACGTCACTTTGATGAAGGGCTGAGCCGCAGTGATGCCCCCCCTGTTTCTCACGCGTGCACGGGTTTCGCGATGATCTACGCCGCAGCTGTCTTCGCCCCGATTCTGGGTTCGGCCATCGCCGGGCTTCTCGGCCGCGCTATCGGCGATCGTGCGGCGCAGGCGGTGAGCATCCTCGGGATGGTCATCGCCGCGATCTGCGGGAATATTGCCTTCGCCGAACTGGCCTGGGGCGGCGCGGAGGCCGGGACAGTGGACCTCGGCCCGTGGATCAGCGCTGGTCCTTTCCATGTCGCCTGGGCGCTGCGGTACGATGCGCTCTCCGCAGTGATGGTCGCGATGGTGACGCTCATCTCGACCATGATTCATATCTACAGCGTCGGCTACATGGGCCACGACGAGTATCCGAGGTATCGGTTCTTCTCGTACCTGTCCCTGTTCAGCTTCGCGATGCTGATGCTGGTGACGGCGGACAATCTCGTGCAGCTGTTCTTCGGCTGGGAGGGTGTGGGCCTGGCGAGCTATCTGCTGATCGGCTACTGGTACGACAAGCCGTCGGCGTGCGCGGCGGCGATCAAGGCGTTCCTGGTCAACCGCATCGCCGACCTGTTCTTCGCGGTCGGGATCGCGCTTGTTTTCTTCGTTTTTGGCTCGGTCGAATTCCCGGTGATTTTCGCCGCCGTCGGGCAGCACGCCGGGGACACCTATGCCGTGTTCGGCGGCGTGTGGCCCGTGCTGGAGGTGATCGGCGTGCTGCTGTTCATCGGGGCAATGGGCAAGTCCGCGCAGATCGGGTTGCACACCTGGCTGCCGGACGCGATGGAGGGGCCCACACCGGTGTCGGCGCTCATCCACGCAGCGACGATGGTGACGGCCGGGGTCTTTCTCGTCGCGCGCATGTCGCCGCTGCTCGAATACGCGCCGACGGCAAAGGCGTTGATCGTCATTGTCGGCGGCTCGACCGCGCTGTTCGCGGCGACGGTCGGTTGCGTGCAGAATGACATCAAGCGTGTGATTGCCTATTCGACCTGCTCGCAGCTCGGCTATATGTTCATGGCCGCCGGTGTCGGCGCCTACCAGGTGGCGATCTTTCATCTCATCACGCATGCTTTTTTCAAGGCGCTGCTGTTCCTAGGCGCGGGGTCGGTGATCCACGCCATGAGCGGGGAGCAGGACATGCGGCTGATGGGCGGCATCTGGAAAAAGATCCCCATCACTTACGTGGTCATGTGGATCGGCAATCTGGCACTGGCGGGCATCCCGTTCTTTGCTGGCTACTACTCGAAGGATGCGATTCTGGAGGCGGACTTCGATGTCGGTACCGGGGTCGGGTCCTATGCCTTTGCATGTGGTGTTGCCGCCGCTTTCCTCACGGCGTTCTACTCCTGGCGCCTGCTGATCATGACGTTCCACGGTAGGCCGCGCGCCGAGGCCGGCGTGATGGCCCACGTACACGAGAGCCCGGCGGTGATGCTGGTGCCGCTGATCGTGCTGGCGATCGGCGCGGTCTTCAGCGGGATGGGCTTTCATGCTCAATTCATCGGTGAGGGGTGGCACGAATTCTGGCGCGCGGCGATCGTGAACGGGCCCGCGAACCACGTCCTCGCGGATCTGGAGCGGGTGCCTGAATCGGTCGCCCTGCTGCCGACGGTGATGGGTGTCCTGGGCATTGCGCTGGCCTATGGGATGTATGTTACGGCGCCCTCGCTGCCCGGCACGCTCGCCCGCGCGTTCGGGCCGATCTATCGGTTCCTGCTCAACAAGTGGTACTTCGACGAGCTCTACGATGCGGTCCTTGTCCGGCCGATGATGGCGCTCGCACGTTCGCTGTGGCAGGTTGGTGATGCGACCCTGATCGATGGGGTTCCGAACGGACTCGCCTCGCTGGCCACCGACTCGTCGGCGCAGGTCGTGAAGCTGCAGACCGGGTCAATCGCGATATACGCGTTTTCCATGCTGATCGGCCTGGTGCTGCTGGTCACGATCTACCTGCTGTTCCGGTGAGACAATGAATCAGGTCGGCTTCCCCCTGCTGTCTTTGATTACCTTCCTGCCGCTTCTCGGCGGGGCGGTGATCATGTCGGTGCGCGGCGATGAGGCGACGGTGGCGCAGAATGCGCGCTGGACGGCGCTGTGGACGAGTCTGATCGTTCTCGGGCTTTCGCTCATCCTATGGTGGCGGTTCGATCCTGCACAGTCGGGCTTTCAGTTTGTCGAGAGCCTCGCGTGGCTGCCGGAGTTCGGCGTCGGCTATCGCATGGGCGTCGATGGGATCAGCGTGCTCTTCGTATTGCTGTCGACGCTGCTGACGCCGATCTGCATCCTGGCGAGTTGGGAAGCGATCACGACTCGGGTGCGCGAGTTCATGCTCGCCTTTCTCGTCCTCGAGACGATGATGGTCGGCATGTTCTGCGCGCTCGATTTCGTCGTTTTCTACATGTTCTTCGAGGGCGTACTGATCCCGATGTATCTGATCATCGGGGTCTGGGGTGGTCCGCGCCGGGTCTACGCAGCAATCAAATTCTTCCTTTACACGCTCGCGGGGTCGGTGCTGATGCTGCTCGCATTGCTGGCGATGTGGCACTTCGCCGGCACCACCGACATGACCGTCCTGCTGCGGACCGCGTTTCCGCAGACGATGCAGTACTGGCTGTTCCTCGCCTTTCTCGCCTCGTTCGCGGTGAAGGTGCCGATGTGGCCGGTGCATACCTGGCTTCCGGACGCGCATGTGGAGGCGCCGACGGCGGGGTCGGTGATTCTGGCCGGCGTGCTCCTGAAGATGGGCGCATACGGGTTTCTGCGCTTCTCGGTACCGATGTTACCGCAAGCCTCGGCCTATTTCGCGCCGTTGATGTTCGCGCTGTCGGTCATCGCCGTGATCTATACGTCGCTCGTCGCGCTGGCGCAGACCGACATGAAGAAGCTGATCGCCTACTCGTCGGTGGCGCACATGGGCGTCGTAACCGTCGGGATTTTCAGCCTGAACATCCAAGGTGTGTCTGGGGCTCTGTTCCAGATGCTCTCGCACGGGGTCGTATCGGGGGCGCTGTTCCTTTGCGTCGGCGTGATCTACGACCGGATGCACACGCGTGAGATCGCGCGGTATGGTGGGCTCGCGGATCGCATGCCGGCGTACGCACTGACCTTCATGCTGTTCATGATGGCGTCGGTCGGACTTCCCGGCACCTCGGGATTCGTCGGGGAGATATTGGTCGCGATCGGTGCGCTGCGGGTGAATTTCTCGCTGGCTCTGCTGTCGAGCACCGGCATGATCCTCGGCGCGGCATACATGCTCTACCTGTATCGCCGCGTCCTCTTCGGGCGTCTCACCAAGCCCGACCTGCGCGGCATTCTCGATCTTTCGCCGCGCGAAGCGCTGGTGTTTGCGCCGCTCGTGGTGGTGACTTTGTGGATGGGTGTCTATCCGTCCAGCTTCTCACGCTTTTTCGATGCCTCCGTGGCGGCGCTGGTGCGAAACCAGCAGGCGGCGATGGCCGCACCTTCGGCACATGCGCGCGTGATAATGGCGGGCGAGGGGGCGGCTGGTCCACAAAGCGGCGTAGTGTCGTTTGCCGTTAGCCTGCGGGCCGGAAGCTCGGGAGACGTCCGCTGATGAACTGGATACTGGCACTGCCGGAGATCGCGCTGTCCCTGTCCGGGATGGGAATTCTGCTGTTCGGCGTGATGCGGAATGAGGACAGCAGCTTCCTCAGCAGCATGCTGGCGATCGGCGCGCTGCTGCTGGCCGGCGTGCTGATGAGCGCGACCGGGGCGGGGCATGCCTATGACGGACAGTTCATCGTCGACCCGTTCAGCGTGACGCTGAAGGTGCTCATCCTTGCGGGCGCGATACTGGGCGTCGCGCTGTCGGTGGACCATAACCGCGCCGAGGGCATCGGCCGGTTCGAGTTCCCGGTGCTGATCGTGATGGCCACCGTCGGCATGATGGTGATGGTCTCGGCGGCGAACCTGATGACGCTCTATCTCGGTCTCGAGCTGCAGTCACTCTCGATCTACGTGCTTGCTGCGTTCGCGCGGGATAATCTGCGCTCGGCGGAAGCGGGACTGAAGTATTTCGTGCTCGGCGCGCTCGCCTCCGGTCTGCTGCTCTACGGCATGACGCTCGTGTACGGCTTCACCGGAACGATGGAGTTTGCCCGCATCGCCGCCGGGCTTGCCGATCCGACGCAGGTCTCGGGCGGGCTGGTCGTTGGCGTCGTCTTCATCATTGCCGGCCTCGCCTTCAAGATTTCCGCCGTGCCCTTCCATATGTGGACGCCGGACGTCTACGAGGGTGCGCCCACGCCGGTGACGGCGTTCCTCTCCACCGCGCCGAAGGTGGCGGCGATGGGGCTGCTGCTGCGGCTGATGGTCGGGCCGTTCGGCCATCTCCTGGCGCAGTGGCAGGGGCTCGTCGTGCTGATCTCGATCGCCTCGATGCTGCTCGGCGCGCTCGGCGCCATCGGCCAGCGCAACATCAAACGGCTGATGGCCTATTCGTCGATCGGGCACATGGGCTACGCGCTCATCGGGCTCGCTGCAGGCACCGTCGCCGGCGTGCGCGGCGTGCTGGTCTATCTTGCCGTCTACATCTTCATGAGTGCCGGGGCCTTCGCGGTCATCCTGGCGATGCGGCGCGGTGGACGGGCGGTGGAAGGGATCGCGGACCTCGCCGGGCTCGGCCGCAGCGATCCAGTGCTGGCGATGCTGATGAGCGTGTTCATGTTCAGCATGGCGGGAATTCCGCCGCTCTCCGGCTTCTTCGGCAAGCTCTATGTGTTCCTCGCCGCCGTCCAGTCAGGGATGTGGACGCTGGCGATCATCGGCGTGCTCACGAGCGTCGTTGGCGCCTACTATTACGTGCGCATCATCAAGGTGATGTATTTCGATGCGGGCGAGACCGGCTTCGCGGTTCGTCCGGCCACACTCTCGTTCGTCGCCGCCGGCAGTGGGCTTGTCACGCT